>CAZKCD010000021.1:0-19965 GCA_964551235.1 uncultured Sphingomonas sp. | reverse complement strand
AAGCTTACTTGAGCTCGACGGTGCCGCCGGCTTCCTCGATCTGCTTCTTGATCTTTTCGGCTTCGTCCTTGTTGACGCCTTCCTTGAGCGGCTTCGGAGCCGCTTCGACCAGCGCCTTGGCTTCGCCGAGGCCCAGGCCGGTGATGGCGCGGACTTCCTTGATGACGTTGATCTTCTTGCCACCGTCGCCGGTGAGGATCACGTCGAACTCGGTCTGCTCTTCGGCAGCCGGGGCAGCGGCAGCGGCCGGGCCGGCGACGGCGACGGCAGCGGCGGCCGAAACGCCCCACTTTTCTTCGAGAAGCTTCGCCAGTTCGGCGGCTTCGAGGACGGTCAGAGCCGACAGGTCGTCGACGATCTTGTTGAGGTCAGCCATTTCAAATCTCCAGTTGGGCAAAGCGCCCGTTTGTCGTGCGTGTCAGTTGAACCAAATAATCAGGCTGCGGCCTTGGCGGCGAAAATGCGCGCCAGCTGGCCACCCGGCTCCATCGCGGTGCGGACGATCTTCGTCGCCGGCGCCTGGATGAGGCCAACAAGCTTGCCACGAAGCTCGTCGAGCGACGGAAGTTCGGCGAGCGCCTTCACCCCGTTCACGTCGAGCATCGTCGTACCCATCGCGCCGCCGACGATTTCGAACTTGTCGTTCGTCTTGGCGAACTCGACCGCCACCTTCGCGGCGGCGACCGGGTCGGCCGAGCTGGCGATCGCGGTCGGTCCCACCAGGAACTCGGCGATCGGGCTGTAGGTCGACCCTTCGAGGGCGATCTTGGCAAGCCGGTTCTTCGCAACCTTGAACTGGGCACCGGCGTCGCGCATCTTCGCCCGCAGGTCGCTCGATTGAGCGACGCTCAGGCCCAGGTTGCGGGTAATCACAACCACGCCCGTGTCGGCGAAGACGTTCTTCAGCTCGGCAACCAGATCCGCTTTTTGCGAACGATCCATGCCATACTCCCATATGTTCCGCCTGCCGGACCATCCGACAAACGGTTGGAGACAAGGCAAAGCCCTGCTCCGAAATGTCCGGGGGAATGGATCGAGTGGCGCAGGCCTTGCCCGCGCACGACCGGGATACATGGAAGCATCCCGTCTGAATTCCGTTTCCCCGTCTAGGCCGCATATTAAGGGGCAAGCCCCGGCGACTGTCTCGGACGAGTGCCAGCACCACGAAGGTGCGGACGGGGGCGCCTATAGCCGATTCTGCCGGCCGATCAAGTAGGTGGCGCCACGCAACCGTTTGCGGTGCGACCCGTTGGGTCTGGCATGTTGCACGCCGCGAACGATAAAGAGCACCCCCTTGCCGACCAGTTCCGGGACTCTGTCGGCCAGGACGCCTTTCCCTGCGTCGGGGCGAAGGCGGCGCTGAACCGCGACGGCATGCGGTTCGTGGTCGCGCGCGACTTCCGGTCGGGCTGGGACGATTTGCGCATCCTGCCGACGCTCATGAAGCTGGTGCGCGACTATCGCCGCGACCCCGAGCCGTTCCAGTCGCTGGTGGTGCTGTTCGAGCAGGGTGCGCCCGAGACGGAGGCGCAATTCGAGGAAGGGCTGTGGGCGCGGCTGCAATCGCTGAGCGACAAGGACGAATGGCTTGGCCAGGTGCCCGACCCGCGCGTCGCCCACGATCCCGAGGATCCGCATTTCGCGATGAGTTTCGGCGGCGAGGCCTTCTTCGTCGTCGGGCTTCACCCGCGATCGAGCCGGCCGGCGCGGCGCTTTAACGTCCCGGCGATGGTGTTCAACCTGCATGACCAGTTCGAGCGCCTGCGCGCCGCGGGTCGCTATGGCAAGTTGCGCACGGCCATCATGGCGCGCGACGAGCGGATGGCCGGGTCGACCAACCCGATGCTGGCCGATCACGGCACCGTGTCGGCCGCGCGCCAGTATAGCGGCCGGGCCGTCGGCGCGGACTGGCGCTGCCCCTATTCGGGTCGAACGGCCGCAACCAAGGATTGAGCGCGTGATCAACGAAATTCCCCCGCGCTCCGGCGTGGCCTTCCCGCTGGACGCGGGGCAGCGGCTGACCGTCATCGACCCGCAAGGCGTCCAGGTCGCCGACCTGCTGGCGTTCAACCGGCACGACATGCGCGAGGCCGTATCGTCGGGCCGGACGCTCGATTATGCCGAGACGATCCGGCTGACGACGGGGCACCATCTCTATTCGAACCGCTCGAACCCGATGCTGACGATCGTCGAGGACACGGTCGGGGTGCACGATTTTCTGCTGACGCCCTGCTCGTTCGCGACGTTCGCGCATTTCTATCCCGACCAGCCGCCGCACCGCGGCTGTTTCGGGAACCTGGCCGAGGCGCTGGCGCCTTACGGGGTGGAGGAAGACCACATCCCGGGCGCGTTCAACTGCTTCATGAACGTGCCGGTCGACGGCGAGACGGGCAAGCTGCGGGTGCTGCCGCCGGTCAGCAAGGCGGGCGACCGGATCGTCTTCGAGGCGCGCATGGACCTCGTCATCGGGCTGACTGCCTGTTCCGCCTTCGACAGCAACGGCGGGTCGTTCAAGCCGATCCACTGGACCGTCGACTGATGCCTCCGGCGACGGCGGCCGGGGTCGTCCGGTCCGCGTCGGGCGCGTCGATCGCGGCGGCGTTTCGGCGCTTTCGGGTCGGCGTCATCTACTGGTGGCGGCATGGACGATGGCCGAGCCTCGACCAGCCGTCGCGCTTCACCGAATGGGTGCAGTGGCGCAAGCTCCACGACCGCTCGCCAGTGCGCGCGCGGCTGTCCGACAAGCTGCATTCGAAGGCCCTCGCCGCCGAGCGCGCCGGGGCGGACATCGTTGTTCCCACCCTCTGGACGGGGCGCGCGTTGCCGAGCGTACCGCCGGGCGCCTTTCCGCTGGTCGTCAAGTCCAACCACGGCTGCGACCAGGTGCGCATCATCCGGACACGCGACGACTGGGACGCGGCCCGGAAGGTCGCGCCGCGCTGGCTCGCTGCGCCTTACGGCCGCTGGCTCGACGAATGGCATTACCGGGCGGCCGAGCGGACCCTGCTAGTCGAACCGTTCATCGGGCCGGCGGACGGCAGCCTGCCGCTCGACTACAAGGTCTACGTGTTCGGCGGGCGCGCGGAAGTCGTCCAGCTGCACGTCGGGCGCGGCGCGCGCCATCGCTGGACGCAGTACGACCGGTCGTGGAAGGCGCTCAGCGACGACCCGCTTCCCAACGGGCCGCCGGCCAATCTGGCGCGCATGCTGGACGTGGCCGAACGACTGGCGGCGGGCCATGATTTCCTGCGGGTCGATTTCTACGAGGTCGACGGCCGCTTGTGGTTTGGGGAATTCTGCCTGTTCCCCGGCTCCGGCCTCGACCCGTTTCAGCCGGCGGCGCTGGATTCGTGGCTGGGCGCCTGCTGGTCGGCTTCGCGGCGTTCGCTTTCACGGTCGGCCTCGAGCGCGGACCAGATGGCGCTGACGACGACCGAGCCCTCGCCGACCGAGGAGGCGACGCGCTTGACCGAGCCCGAGCGCACGTCGCCGACCGCCCAGATGCGCGGGTGCGAAGTGGCGAAGGGGGAGGCGCCGCCGGCCTCGCGCCCGGTCAGCACGAAACCCTTGGAGTCGAGCGCGACCATGTTTTCGAGCCAGCCGGTGTTGGGGGCCGCGCCGACCATGACGAATAGCGCCGAGCAGTCGAGCGGGCGCTCGCCTTCGGGGGTGCGCAGCGTCACCGCCTGAAGCGCTTCTTCGCCGTGCAGGGCGACGACCTGGCTTTCGTAATGGATGGTGATGCGCGGGTCGGCCTCAAGCCGGTGGCGCAGGTAATCGGACATGGATTCGGCGAGGCTCGGCCCGCGTACCAGCAGGTGGACGTGGCGCGCCGCGCGCGACAGGTACATGGCGGCCTGGCCCGCGCTGTTGCCGCCGCCGATGACGATCGCCTCGGTCTCGCGGCAGAAGCGGGCCTCCATCTCGGTCGCGGCATAATAGACGCCGGCGCCTTCGAAGCGTTCGAGACCGTCGATCGGCAGGCGGCGATACTGGACGCCGGCGGCGATGAGCACGCCGCGGGCGAGCACCTGCGTGCCCCCGTCGAGCGTGACGCAGAGGCCCTTGGAATGTTCGGCGACGCCGACGACGCGGCGCGGCATGGCGAAGCGGGTGCCGAACTTCATCGCCTGGACGTGGCCGCGCCAGACGAGGTCGCCCCCGGAGATGCCGGTCGGAAAGCCCATATAATTCTCGATTCGGCTGCTGGTGCCCGCCTGTCCGCCAATCGACAGGTCCTCGACCACCAAGGCGTCGAGCCCCTCGGCCCCGGCGTAGACGGCGGCGGCGACGCCGGCCGGGCCGCCGCCGACGATGACGAGGTCGACGAGGTCGCCGCAGGCCAGCTGGAGGTCGAGCCCGAGCCGCTGGGCGACCTTGAGCGGCGTCGGCTGCTCGATCCGATCATCGGTGCCGAAGATGACCGCCGGCTCGTCCGGCGCGACGCGGCATTCGCGCGCGGCCTTGGCGCCGTCGGCGGTGCCGATCTCGTGGCTGTCGAAGGGAATGCGGTTGCGGCGCAGGAAGCTCTCCACCTCGCGCACCGCCGGGTCGACGTCGGAGCCGATCAGGACGAGCACGCTGTCACCCGCTTCATACTGGCGGCGGCGGCGCGCGGCGAAGATGGTGATGAGGTGGTCGGACAATTCGGGGCTGTCGCTCATCGCCTTGAGGAGGGCGTCGCGCTCGACCTCGATCGTGCGGGTCGGCTTGGCGGCGCGCATCGGCAGGGTGACGCTGGTCCGGGCGAGGACGCCGATCTCGCCGGTGAACTGGCGCGGGCCGAGCGAGGTCGTGCCCTTGCGCGCGCCGGTGAGCGGGTCGACGAGCTCAATCTCGCCGTCTTCGATGTAATAGAGGCGGTCCTGCAGGTCGCCGGCGGCGAAGACGGTCTCACCGGGCTCGAAATGGCGTTCGCGGCCGACCGACCGGAGGATCGCCACCTCGGCGTCGCCGAGCGGGGTGAAGGGCAGGGTGGCGAGATCGGCGCCGATGCTTTCCATGGATTCGAATCTCCCGCGTCGTCGCCGCCAAGGTGGGGCGGCGCGCGGCGCGGGTCTAGGGCAACGCGTTCGAAAACTTGACATTGCGCAAGGAAATGCGCCCCATCCGCGGCGACGTGAGCAGGAGCGGCGGGATGATCCGGTGGTGGTGGGCCATGGTGGCGTTGCTTTGCCTCGCGCTGCTGCCAGGACCGCTGGCCGCCCAGCCAGCCCCCGCCCGGATCGTCGCGGTCGGCGACCTGCACGGCGACTATGACGCGTGGATCGCAATCGCGAGCGATGCCGGGCTGATCGGGCCCGATAAGAAATGGCGCGGGGGCAAGGCCACGCTGGTCCAGACCGGCGATATCGTCGACCGCGGGCCGGACAGCCTCAAGATCATCCGCCACCTCCAGCAGCTCGACCGCGAGGCGAAGAAGGCCGGCGGGCGGGTGGTGGTGCTGATGGGCAACCACGAGGCGATGATGGTGACGGGCGACCTGCGCTACGTCCATCCGGGCGAATATGCCGCCTTCGCCGACCGCCGCAGCGCGGCCCGGCGCGAGGAAGCCTATCGGGTCAATAAGGCGCGGATCGAGGCTTCCTACCGGACGGTCGATCCGAGCATGAGCCCGGCGGCGATCAAGGATTCGTGGATCAAGGACACGCCGCTCGGCAAGCTGGAGCATAACACGGCGTGGGGACCGGCGGGCGAGCTGGGCCGCTGGGTGGCGACGCTGCCCGCCGTCGTGAAGGTCGGCGACAGCCTGTTCGCGCACGGCGGCCTCAACGGCCAATATGCGCTGATCCCGCTGGTCGAAATCAACCGGCGGGCGCGCGCCGCGATCGAGACGGGGAGCGCCGAGCCGACGTTGGTCATCAACGACGAGAACGGGCCGCTATGGTATCGCGGGCTGGCGGCGGGCACGGGGTCGGGCGGGCGCACCGCGATCAGCGAACTCGACGCCGCGCTGACCGTCAATGGCGCCAAGCGGCTGGTGGTCGGCCACACGCCGGCCAAGGAGGGCATCCGCTTCCGCTTCGGCGGCAAGCTGGTGCTGATCGATAGCGCGATTTCGTCTTATTATGGCGGGCCGCTTGGCTGGCTCGAGATCGTCGGCGACAAGGTGACGGCGCGCGTCGCGAAAAGGGGGTCAAGATGATGGGTCGTTTCCTGCTCGCCGCCGCGCTGGCGGCGGTCGCCGCGCCGCTCGCCGCGCAAGGGGCGCCGGCGACGCCGTTGTTCGCGTCCGACGCGGTGCTCCGGCTGACCATTTCCGGTGACCTCGACACGCTGGTGCGCGCCGATTCCGAGGAGCGGCCGACGGTTGCCGGGACGCTGGCGGTGGCGGGGGGCGAAAGCGTCCCCGTCCAGCTGCAGCCGCGCGGCATCACGCGGCGGGCCAAGGACGTCTGCCAGTTTCCGCCGCTGCGCGTGCGATTCACGGGAACTCCCTCGGCGGCCTCGCCCTTCGCGGGGCAGCGGCAGCTGAAGCTGGTGACGCACTGCCGCGCCGCGGCCAATTTCAACCAGTATACGCTGCTCGAATATGCCGCTTACCGGCTCTACGCCGACCTCACCCCGCTTTCGATGCGGGCGCGGCTGGCGTCGATCGATTACGTCGGCCGCGGCGGCAAGACGATCGCGACGCGTTACGGCTTCTTCATCGAGGACGCCGACGATGCGGCCAAGCGGAACGGGATGCGCGAGGCCAAGCTGGGCGACCGCTTCCCGGTGTCGCGGCTGGCGCCGGCGGACTCGGCGCGGTTCGCGCTCTTCCAGTACATGATCGGCAACCTCGACTGGGCGATGCAGGCGGGCCCGCCGGGCGACGAATGCTGCCACAACAGCAAGCCGATCGGGCTCGGCGGATCGGCGGCCACGGCGATCGTGCCGGTGCCTTACGACTTCGACTTCGCCGGCATGGTCAACGCGCCCTACGCGACGCCGCCGTTCGGCGTTCCGGTGTCGAACGTGCGCCAGCGCCGCTATCGCGGGCTGTGCCGCCACAATGCGGAGGCGAAGGCGCTGCTGCCGGCCTTCCGCGCGCAGCAGGCGCGGGTCGCGGGCATCCTGGCCTCGGTGCCCGGGCTGGAGGCGTCGAGCCAGGCCAAGGCGCTGGCCTACCTCAACGGCTTCTACGCCGATATCGCGAGCGACGAGCAGGCCGCGGCGAAGATCTTCCGGACCTGCCTAGGCTGACGGCGGCGGCGCGGCCGGCGGCGGCGCGGGCTCAGCGGCGGCCGGGGCCGGGGGAGGGGCGGCGCGATCGTCCCCGTCGAAGTCGGTCATGAAGCGCTTCATCCCGGCGCGCTCGCCATATTCGGTGACCCACAAAAGGACGAAGCAGGCGTTGAACGAGAGGGCCATGACGAAGGCCAACTCAACCGCGCCGATGCCGCTGGCGAGGCCAATGCCGACCGACAACAGGATGTAGAGCGCGTCTCCGCTACTCTTGAGGCTGTTCTTGAAGCGCACCGCGCCGGCGATGCCGCCCAGCGCGAAGGCCAGCGCGAGGCTGGATTTGACGACGATCACGATCGAGGTGACCACGACCGGCAGGATGAGGATGGAGCTGATCAGCGACTGGTCATATTCCTCGCCGACGCGGGTCGCCATGTAGACCCAGCTGACCGGTAGGGCGGTGGCCAACGCGCCGATGATCGCGACGCTAAGCCAGAACAGGCTCTGGCCGAGGTTCTGCACCTTGGGATCGCCCGCCGTGGCCTCCAGCGCGCTCTTGCCCTGTTCGGCGCCGATCAGGTCCGCCGCCCCGCCGATCGGCAGGTAGGAGCGAAGATCCGGATAGGCCTTGAGCAGCAGATAGGTGCCGCCGATGAAGATCAGATAATAAAGCGCCAGCTGCGTGACGAGTTTGACGGCCCGCATATCCGCCCCCTCCCTGTTGCCCCGTTATCCAGTAGGCTAGGGCAAAGCGGCGGCCCCGCCAAGCGGGTCAGTCGATCGGGTAGTGGGCGATCGGGTTGAGCACGCCGAAGCGCTCCTTGCGCGGCTCATGCGCAAGCTCGGGCCAGTCGATGTCGGGCACCGGCAGCTTGGTGTCGGGAAGCTTGTCGAGGAAGTCACGCAGCAGGGTCAGGCGGCCGACCGGTTGGTCGTTGAAGTCGACCAGCGTCCACGGCGCCCAGTCGGTATGGGTCGCCGCCAGCATCGCCTCGCGCGCTTCGGTATAGTCGTCGTAGCGCGTGCGGCTCTCGATATCGATCGGCGACAGCTTCCAGCGGCGGCGCGGGTTCATCAGGCGGTTGCGGAAGCGCTCCTCCTGCTGCTCCTGGTCGACGCACAGCCAGTATTTGTAGAGCAGGACGCCGTCCTCCACGAGGTGGCGTTCGAAGTCGGGCGCGGCTTTCAGGAAGGCGTCCACCTCGGCGTCCGAGCAATAGCCCATGACCTTTTCGACCCCGGCGCGATTGTACCAGCTGCGGTCGAACAGGACGAGTTCGCCCTTGGTCGGCAGATGCTCCATGTAGCGCTGGAAATACCATTGCCCCTGCTCGCGCCGCGAGGGGGCGGACAAGGCGACGACCTTGCACTGGCGCGGGTTGAGGGTGCGCGAGAAGACGTCGATCGTCCCGCCCTTGCCGGCGGTGTCGCGGCCCTCGAAGACGATGACGACGCGCTGGCCGGTCTCCGCGATCCAGCGCGCGGCGTCGCTCAGTTCCTTGGTCAGCGGCTTCAGGAGCGATTCGTACTTGTCCCAGCTCAGCACCGTCGATCCGCTCATGCCCGGGTCTCCGCGAAGGTGAAATTGACGGGCGCGGGAACGCCCTTGCGGTCGAAGGCTTCGCCCGCGAACCGCCCGTCCACCTCGACCCAGTGGCAGAAGAGGTGGGCGGACCAGACGTTGGGGTTGGGGGTGGTGCGGCCATGACGATGGCCGACGCCTTGGTAGAGCACGGCGTCGCCGACCTGCATCGGAATAGACGCCATCGGCTCGTCCCCGAAGGTCTCGGCGACGAGGTCTTCCGGGCCGTCCCAGCCCTGCTTGCCGACCTCGAGCGGCCAGGGCACGTCGTCGCTATAGTCGAGCGTCAGCGACAGGCTGTGCTCGCACGCGGCGCGGTCGCGGTGGACCCGGCAGACGTCGCCTTCGCGGTAGATCCGGAAATAGTCGTAGGTCGGCGCGAGCTTCTTGCCGACGATCGCCTCCATCGCCGGGGTCAGCCCCCACAGGAAGGACTGCATCGGCAGGAAGACATGGCTGTAAAGCTCGAACGCCGGGCGGTTGAGGATCGGCGATTCCTGGTCGTGCATCGGCACGTCGCCGGGGGGCAGGATGCCCTTGATCATGCCCATGAAGGCCCGCGCGATGTCGCGCGAGACCAGTTCGTGAACCACGGCATAGCCGTCCGCGTGATAGTCGCCCTCGATCCGCATGGAGGCGAGGACTAACGGCAAGGACGGCGGTTTCGCAAGAAAAAGGGGCCGGACGTCGCCGCCCGGCCCCTTGATCTGTTGCGAACGGTCGAGCGCTTAGGCGCCGGCGACTTCCGCGATGTCGATCTTCACGCCCGGGCCCATGCTCGAGGAGATGGCGACCTTCTTGACATACTTGCCCTTGGCGCCCGCGGGCTTGGCCTTGACGATCGCGTCGACGAAGGCGTCGAAGTTTGCCTTGAGGTCGGTGTCGGCGAAGCTCGCCTTGCCGATGCCGGCGTGGATGATACCGGCCTTCTCGACGCGGAATTCGATCTGGCCCGACTTGGCGTCGGTGACCGCCTTGGTCACGTCCATCGTCACGGTGCCCAGCTTCGGGTTCGGCATCAGGCCCTTGGGGCCCAGCACCTTACCGAGACGGCCGACGACGCCCATCATGTCCGGGGTCGCGATGACGCGGTCGTAGTTGGTGTCGCCGTTCTGCATGGCTTCCATCAGGTCTTCCGCACCGACGCGGTCGGCGCCGGCGGCGGTCGCTTCGTCGGCCTTGGCGCCCTTGGCGAACACGGCGACCTTGACGTCCTTGCCGGTGCCCTTGGGCAGGTTGACGACGCCGCGGACCATCTGGTCGGCGTGGCGCGGGTCAACGCCAAGGTTGAGCGCGACTTCGACGGTCTCGTCGAACTTGCTGGTCGCTAGGCTCTTCACGAGCGTGATGGCTTCCGAAACGCCGTACAGCTTTTCGCCGTCGACCTTGCCCTCGAGGGCCTTCTGCTTCTTGGTCAGCTTGGCCATGGTTTAGCCCTCCACCACGTCGAGGCCCATCGCGCGGGCGCTACCTTCGATGATCTTGGTCGCCGCGTCGATGTCGTTGGCGTTCAGATCCTTCATCTTCGTTTCGGCGATTTCCGCCAGCTGCGAGCGCTTGATCGAGCCCGCGCTCGCCTTGCCCGGCTCCTTCGAGCCCGACTTGAGCTTCGCGGCGCGCTTCAGCAGGAAGGCGGTGGTCGGCTGCTTGGTGATGAACGAGAAGCTGCGATCGGCGTAGACCGTGATGACGGTCGGGATCGGCATGCCCTTTTCCATGTCCTGCGTGGCGGCGTTGAACGCCTTGCAGAATTCCATGATGTTGACGCCGCGCTGACCCAGCGCCGGCCCGAGCGGCGGCGAGGGATTGGCGGTGCCCGACGGCACCTGCAGCTTGATATAGCCGGTGATTTTCTTTGCCATTTTTCTCACTCTCTAGTGGGCGCCCGCGCCATCCGGGGATGGAGCGCACGGCCCGTTCAAGTTTAGCGGTCCAGGCGGCTCGACCATCAGGCCTCGCCTCCCGCAATTCCTCAGCGATAGCGTTGGAAGGCGGTGCCCCTAGCAGAAATGCCCGGAGATGCAAGGGGATCGGCCGCGTGAGGCGGCTTGATCGCGGGGACGCGCAACGAAATCGCCGGTCGCGCTTTTCGATGGCATTGCGGGGCGCCCGCGTCATCGCTTCGTCACGGGGCCACGCATGTTCGAACTTGCCGGTTACCACATCGTCCTTGCCGCCTTCGGCCTGGCCGTCATCCTAGCCTACTGGCTGCCGCGCTTCGTGTCGGGGCGCGAGCCGGCGGCCTCGGCGCTGCTGATCGGGCTGGGCTTCCTCGTTTTCGGCTGGGTGCCGGGCATGCCGCAGGCCATCGACCCGATCGCTTTGCCCAAGCCGTGGGAAGTGGTTAGCGAGCTGTGCGTCGTCATCGGCCTGTTCGGCGTCGGCTTGCGGATCGACCGGCTGGCGTCGCGCAAGACGTGGCAGCCGACCTATCGCCTGCTCGCCGTCGCCATGCCGCTGTGCATCGCGCTCGTTGCCTTTTCCGGCTGGATGTTCGCCGGCATGACGGTCGCCGGCGCGCTGCTGCTGGCGGCGGTGCTGGCGCCTACCGACCCGGTTCTTGCCGGCGACGTTCAGGTCGGGGCGCCGCTGGAGGGCGGGGAGCATCCCGTGCGCTTTGCGCTGACGACCGAGGCCGGGCTCAACGACGGCCTGGCCTTTCCCTTCGTCTATCTCGCACTCGCGATCGCGGCGGCGGGGAGCGTGTCGGCGGGGCTGATCGGCGAGTGGCTGTGGAAGGACGTCGCCTACCGGGTCGTGGTCGGGACCGGCAGCGGAGCGCTGCTAGGCTGGCTGCTCGGCAAGCTGCTGTTTGCCTGGCCGCGCGACAATGCGCTGGCCAAGACGGAGGCGGGCGTCATCGCGCTGGCCGGGGTGCTCGCGGTCTACGGGCTGACCGAGCTGGCCGAGGGCTATGGGTTCATCGCCGCCTTCGTGTCTGGGCTGGTGCTGCGGCGGCAGGAATCGAAGCATGAGTTCCACACCCGGCTGCATGATTTCACGGAATCGATCGAGCATGCGCTGACCGCCATCCTGCTGGTCGCGCTCGGCGCGGCGTTGCCGGCGCTATTGCCGTTCCTCAGCCTGAACGGCGCGCTGATCGGGCTGGCGCTGATTTTCGTCATCCGGCCCCTCACCGGATGGCTGTCGCTGGTCGGCACGATGGAGCGCGGGCGCGAGCGGGCGGTGGTCGCCTTCTACGGCGTGCGCGGCATCGGGTCGGTCTATTACCTTGCCTACGCGGGATCGCACATGAAGCTGGTCAACGAGCCCGAGCTGTGGGCGACGGTGGCCTTCACCATCGTCGTGTCGACCATCGTGCACGGCTTCACCGCGGGGATTGCGGTCGACCGCGCGACCGGAGGCGAGGATGCGCCCGCCCCGGATGGCCGGTCGGTTTGACGGAGATTTTTCGGGACGGGCGCGTTACGCCCGAGCAATGAATGATTCTTCCGCTTACCCGATCGACAGTGCCGCCTCGACCGACGAGCAGCTGACCGCGGCGCGCAATGCGCTGCGCGAGAGCGACCTCAAGTTCAAGACGCTAGCCGATGCCTTCCCGCACATGGTCTGGTCAACGCTGCCCGACGGCTTCCACGATTATTACAATGCGCGCTGGTACGAGTTCACCGGCGTGCCGGACGGATCGACCGACGGCGAGGCGTGGAACGGCATGTTCCACCCGGAAGACCAGGACCGGGCCTGGGCGCGCTGGCGGCACAGCCTGGAGACGGGCGAGCCGTATGAGATCGAATACCGGCTGCGCCACCGCAGCGGCGATTATCACTGGGTGCTTGGCCGGGCGATGCCGATCCGCGACGCATCGGGAAAGATCATCCGCTGGATGGGCACCTGCACCGACATCCACGCGCAAAAGGAGCAGGCCGAGCAGAACGAGATTCTCGGCCGCGAGCTCAGCCATCGCATCAAGAACATTTTCGCGGTAATCAGCGGCCTGGTCGGCCTGTCGGCGCGCCAGCAGCCGGAGCATCGCGACTTTGCACGCTCGCTGCAGCAGCGCATCGCCTCGCTCGGCCGCGCCCACGAATATGTCCGGCCGCATTCCGAGCAGTCGGCGCCCGAGATCATCCCGGGCAGCCTGCACGCGGTGATGGCCGAAATCCTCTCGCCCTATCCGGCGCTGGAGGAGGGGCGGATCGCGATCGGCGGCGAGGATTTCACGATCGACGACCGCGCGGCGACCCCGATCGCGCTTCTCGCCCACGAACTGGCGACCAACGCGGTGAAATACGGATCGCTGTCGGTGCCCGACGGAAAGGTGGCGATCCGGACCGAGCGGGTCGACGACGCCATGCGCCTGACCTGGATCGAACGCGACGGGCCGGTCCTGACCGGCGCCCCAACGCGCGAAGGCTTTGGGACTCGTCTGGCCGAGCTCAGCATCGTCAACCAGCTTGGCGGGCAGTTCGTGCGCGAATGGCCGGCGGAGGGCATGGAAGCCACCGCGACCGTGCCGCTGGCGCGGCTGAGCCGGGAGCTAGCGAAAGAGGCGTAGCGCCGGCGGCGCGTCGACCTCGCGGTCCGACAGGGCATAGCGAAGGGCCTGCGCCAGCGTCTGCTCGTCCGTCGGCTTGGTAATCACGCCGATCGTCCCGGCGATGCCGTCGCCGAGCTGCGCGGGGTTGGCGGTGATGAAGATCACCGGCACGCCGCGCTCGGACAGGCGCATGCCGATCTGCGGGCCGGTCAGCCCGTCGCGCAGGTTGAGGTCGACCAACGCGAGGTCGAGCTTTTCGTCGAAATAGCCGGCCGCGCTCTCCAGGTCGGGCGCGATCCCGGCACAATCGTAGCCGAGGTCCTGAAGGATGGCCTCCATCTCGATGGCGACCAGCATCTCGTCCTCGACCACCAGAATTCGGGCAGTCATGTCGTGTCTCAACTTCTCGAAAACAATTGGGTTGGAAGGGAAAAGCGCAGCCGCCCGTCCGGTTCCGACTCCTGATCGAGATTCACTGTTGTTGTGACATTGTCGTCAGCATCGCGCTCATCGCGGCGTGGACCGCGTCGAGCGCGCGTTTGGGGCGCACCATCACCTTGAAACTGGCGATCCGCTGGCCGTCGGGGGTGAAACGGATGATGTCGACCCCGTTGACGATCGTGCCGTCAAGCTCGGTCACGAATTCGAGCACGCCGCCGTCCGCGCCGCGCCATTCGCCGACGTAGCGGAAATGGTCGTTGCCGAGGACCTGCATGGCGCCGGCGAGATATTTCAGCGCGATCGCGCGGCCCCGTTGCGGGGCGTGGACGACCGGGCTTTCGAAGACGGCATCGGCGTCGAGCAGGTCGTAGAGCGCGGCAAGGTCGCGCGTGGTGATGAGCTCGTGCCAGCGGTCGATGGGATCCATGGCAACCAGCCTAAGCGGTTCGCGGCCAGGAAAAAAGGCGGCCCGTCGCCGGACCGCCTTTTCGGGCGCGGATTGGACGGCGTCTTACTTGACGCGTTCGACCTGTTCGAATTCCAGTTCGACCGGGGTGGCGCGGCCGAAGATCGACACGCTGACCTTGACCCGGGCGCGGTCGAAGTCGAGTTCCTCGACGACGCCGTTGAAGCTGGCGAACGGGCCGTCGAGCACCTTGACCGCATCGCCGATCTCATAGTCGACCTTGACCTTGGTCTTGGGCGCCGCGGCGGCCTCTTCCTTGGTGTCGAGCATGCGCACGGCCTGCGCATCCGGGATCGCCTGCGGCTTGCCGTTCGGGCCGAGGAAGCCAGTCACCTTCGGCGTGTTCTTGACGAGGTGGTAGACATCGTCGTTGAGCGCCAGCTTGGCCAGCACGTAGCCCGGCATGAACTTGCGCTCGGCCTGGACCTTCTTGCCGCGCTTGATCTCGGTGATGGTCTCGGTCGGCACTTCGACCGCCTCGACCAGCTGTTCGAGGCCGAGGCGCTTGGCCTCGCTCATGATCGAATCGCGGACCTTGTTCTCGAAGCCCGAATAAGCGTGGATGATGTACCAACGGGACATGACAGGTTCTTTCTGTGCCTTAGCCGCCGAGCAGGCCGAGGAGGAAACGGACGATCGCGCCGAGCAGCGAATCGACCCCGAAGAAGAAGAGCGCGAGCAGCGCGGTCATGATGCCCACCATAATCGCGGTGGTGACCGTTTCCTTGCGGGTCGGCCAGGTGACCTTGGAGGCCTCGGTCCGGACCTGGCGGAAGAAAGTGCCGACGCTGGTTTTGGCCACGATGGTTCTCGCTCGCTTCGAAAGTGACGTGCCGACGTTCCGGTAGGACCCTTCCTCCGCCCCGGCGGGCCGGGAAGGGGAGAGGCGTTTCCGATGTCGGAATGGAGTCGCAGTTAGCGGCAGGAGTGCCCCAATTCAAGGGTGCCGTGCGCCGTCGCGGAGTAAATCCGCGCCGTCAGTCCTTCACTTCGGAAGGCTGGCCGGGCCTGCGCCGGCTCTTCGCGCTGTCTGCGCGACGCTCGGCGGCTTGGCCTGGCAGGGGCAGAGGGACTCGAACCCACGACCCTCGGTTTTGGAGACCGATGCTCTACCAACTGAGCTATACCCCTAGGCCGAGGGCGCGACTAAACGCGGCGCGGCAATTTCGCAAGGGCCGTCACGGGAGTAAATCCCGTGACGTCGGTCGGGCTCGCTGAAAGCACCCCGCCGGCCGGCCGCCGCCAACTCGTCGCGCTGCTTGGGCGACACGCGGGGCGCGTCGGCGGCGCTACGCTCGGTGGCTAGGCGGCCACGTCGAAGGGAACGATTTCCCCGGACAGGTAAAGATTGCGCGCCTTCGATCGCGCCAGCTTGCCCGACGAGGTGCGTGGCAAGGTGCGCGGCGGGACCAGTTCGACGATCGGCGAGAGGCCGGTGATCGCCTTCACCCGTTCCTTGATGTCGTCGCGCAGGCGGCCGCGTTCCGCGGGATCGCTGACGCGGCAGTGGACGAGCACGGCGGGCGTTTCCTCGCCGGTCGGGCCGGTGATCGCGAAGGCGGCGATATCGCCCTGCTTGAAGCCCGGCAACTGCTCCACCGCCCACTCGATATCCTGCGGCCAGTGGTTCTTGCCGTTGATGATGATCATGTCCTTGGCGCGGCCGACGATGAAAATGTAGCCGTCGGACATGTAGCCCATGTCGCCGGTGTCGAGCCAACCGTCGCCGCTGAGGCACGCGTCGGTCGATTCCTGGTCGCGGAAATAGCCGACCATCACCGAGCTTCCGCGGCAGAACACCTTGCCGATCGAGCGGTCGGCGAGGATCGCGCCGTCGGCATCCCGGATCTCGACCTCCATGCCGGTGACCGGCTTGCCGCAATTGACGATCGCGCGGTAGCGGCGCGGGCGTTCCTGTTCGGGCGTGCCGGCGCCGGAGAGTTCGCTTTCCTCGACCAGTTCGACGCGGATGCCCTCGCCCGGCGGCATGATCGAGACCGCCAGCGTCGCTTCGGCAAGGCCGTAGGACGGGCAGAAGGACGAGGCCTTGAAGCCCGCGTCGGCGAAGCTGTCGACGAAGGCCTGCATCACGTCGGGGCGTATCATGTCGGCGCCGTTGCCTGCAATCCGCCAGCGCGACAGGTCGAAGCGGTCGGACGCCTTGGTGACGCTGCTCATCCGGCGCGAGCAGATGTCGTAACCGAAGGTCGGCGAGTAGCTGAGCGAGTTGCCCGGGTTGCGGCTGATGAGGTCGAGCCATGCCAGCGGGCGGCGGGCGAAATCCTCGGTCTTCAGGTAATCGACGCTGACCTGGTTGGCGAGCGGCGAGAGCATGCAGCCGACGAGGCCCATGTCGTGATACCAGGGCAGCCAGCTGACGCAGCGGTCGTTCGGCTGCAATTGCGTGCCGACGCCGTGCGCGTGGAGGTTGTCGAGCAGGGCGCGGTGGGTGATCGCGACGCCGTGCGGGAAGCGGGTCGAGCCGCTGGAATATTGGAGGTAGGCGATCTCGTCCTCGCGCGCGGCGGGAAGGTCGCCCTGGGCCTCGGGCAGGTCGCCGAGCGTCGTCCAGTCGCGGCCCTCGACGCCGTGGGTCGCGGCGGCCTCGCTGGCGTAATCGGCCAGTTCGGACGGGTAGAGGAACAGCATCGGATCGCTGCTGCCGAGCATGACGAGCAACTGCTGCACGTAGGCGTCGCGGCCGCCGAAGCTGGTCGGCAGCGGCAGCGGCACCGGCCACAGGCCGGCGTAGATCGCGCCGAAGAAGCAGGCGGCGAACTCGGCGCCCGTCTCGGCGACCATCGCGACGCGATCGTCCTTCTTGAGGCCCATCGCCATGAAGCGGCGCGCGTTGGCGAGCGCGTCGGTGCGCAGTTCGGCATAGGGATAGGCGCGCTGCAGGGTGCCGCGCGCATCGTGGAAATTCATGCCGCGCCGACCGGTGGCGGCATAATCGAGCGCCTCGCCAAGAGTGGCGAAGTCGGAAAAGCGGCGCTCCAGCGCATCGGTGGTCGGGGTCGCCCCGGCCGGTGCCATCGGATCGTGCAACATTTCGCTCTCGCTCACGCAGTCATTCTCGCTTGCCGTTACCCTTGAGCCGCCGCGCGACAACGCGCGCTGAACAGGCGGCGCTTCCTGATGGTCAGACACTATGGCACAAACATGGCGTGCCCCCGCGTCGTCCCCGCCCGCCGTTCACCCGGACCAGCCTCGACGAGCTGGCGCTGGCCTATGTGGCGCGGTTCGCGACGAGCCGGAAAAAGGTGACCGACTACCTCCACCGCAAGGTGCGCGAGCGCGGCTGGGACGGCGCCGGCGAGGCGCCGGTGGCGGCGATCGTGGAGCGGCTGGTCGAGCTTCGCTACGTCGACGACGCCGTTTTCGCGCAGGCCAAGGCGCGCTCGCTCCGGCAGCGCGGCTACGGCAACCGCCGGGTCGGCTCGGCGCTGCACGCGGCCGGGATCGACGAGCCGCAGCGCGCCGAGGCGCTGGATTGCGACGCGATCGAGGAAGCCGAGGCCGCGCTGCGCTTCGCCCGGCGTCGCCGGCTGGGCCCGTTCGCGGGCGTCGAGGCCGACCGGCCGCAGCAAGAGAAGTGGATCGCGGCAATGCTCCGCGCGGGCCACGGGCTGGACCTTGCCCGCCGGATTATCCTATGGGCGGAGGATAACGAGCCGGAAGCGCAACGATTAATCGGTTAGCGGGGTCCGGCATGCGCCCGTTCGCGCATTTTGTTCGCGTCCCATAGTTTAACGGTTAACGCCTTCGTGCTAAGGGGGATGGGTGCGTCACACTGGTGCCGATGAAACGCCGAAGACCGGCGGGCGGCAAGCGGCCGTGCCGGTCGAAGGGCAGGTAATCCTCTCGGGCCTTGAACCGGACGGGGATGACGAGGGACTGCGAGTCCACGGCCGGGTCAAATGGTTCGACGCGACTCGCGGGTTCGGTTTCCTCGTCAGCGAGCAGGTGGAGGGCGACGTGCTCATCCACTTCTCGGTCCTTCGCGAGCATGACCGGCGCAGCCTTCCCGAAGGCGCGATCGTCGAATGCATCGCCGAAAAGCAGGATCGCGGGCTGCAGGCGCGGCGCATCCTCTCGATCGATCTCAGCGACGCCTTGCCCAGCCCCACCCGCACGACCACCTCGCCGGCCCAGCGGGCTGACCGCAAGGCGCTGGTCGACGCGGCCGGCGACTATGAGGCGGTCGAGGTCAAGTGGTTCAACCGCGTGAAGGGCTATGGCTTCGTCACGCGCGTTGGCCAGCCCGACGAAGATATCTTCGTCCACATGGAAACCGTCCGGCTCGCCGGGATCGTCGACATGATGCCCGGCGACCAGCTCGAGGCGCGGGTGGCGGAAGGCCGCAAGGGCCTGACCGCGGTGGAGTTGCGCGCCGATTGATCGCGCGGCTGTTCCTGTCTTTCAGCGTCCTGTCGCTGGCGGCCTGCCAGCCCGGTGAGGATTCGCGCGTGATGCAGGAAAAATCGCCCGCCGGGCTCGACCAGACCATCGTCACCGTGACCGGCAAAAGCGGCACGCACAGGTTCACCGTCGAAATCGCGCGCAGCCCGAAGGAGCAGGCCTACGGGCTGATGAACCGGCAGTCGCTGGCCCCCGACCGCGGCATGATCTTCCCCTACGCGCCGCCGCAGGACGTCTCCTTCTGGATGCGCGACACCTACATTCCCTTGGACCTGCTGTTCGTCGCCCCCGGCGGCACGATCCGCCACATCGAATCGCAAGCGGTGCCGCTCTCGCTCGACCCTTTGGTGTCGAACGGGCCGGTCGAGGCGGTGGTCGAAATCGCCGGCGGGCGCGCGGCGGAGCTGGGCATATCGGTCGGCGACACGGTCGACTGGCCGCGTTGACCTTGCGCGGGCGCGCGTTCTGGGGCTAACGGCGCGGACATGGGAATGTTCGCCAACGCCTTTACCTGGTGGAACGGTGCCTCTTGGGGCACCAGCATCGTCTCGCGCTTTCGCGGCGAGGAAGTCGGCCGTGACGACGCCGGCAACACCTATTTCCGGCATTCGAAGAACCCGGCGCGCCGCTGGGTGATCTACGCCGCCTCGAACGACGCCAGCAACGTGCCGCCGGGCTGGAACGCGTGGCTGCGCGGGACGATCGACGAGGTGCCGGCCAAGGCGCTGCCCGAACGGCGACCGTTCGAGCTGGAGCCGGCGCCCAACCTGACCGGCAGCGACCGCGCGTGGCGCCCATCGGGATCGCTGCAGGCGACCGGCCAGCGCGCCGCCGCCACCGGCGACTACAGCGCCTGGACGCCCGACGAGGCGTGAGGGGCGGCCGCTCCCTGCTGATTGCCGCCACGCTCGCGCTCGGCGCGTGCGGCGGCGACGACGAACAGCCGGTCAACGAGGTTACCAACGACATCGCCCTGCCGCCGGTCGTCGACCAGGTCGGCGCGACCCCGATGGGCGAGCGCGTCGCGGTGATCGGCCTCCTGAATAAGCGCAACGGCATCGTCCGCGACCTGACCTTGCGCCCCGGCCAGGCGGTGCGCGTCAAAGACGTCATCATCCGCCTGCGCGCCTGCGAGACCACCGCGCCGTGGGAGGCCGAGCGGTTGACCGGCGCCTTCCTGCAGGTCGACGTGCAGCGCGCGGACAAGCAGTTCGCGCGGGTCTTCTCGGGCTGGGTCTACAAGGACAGCCCCTCGCTCAACGTCGTCGAGCACCCGGTCTACGACGTGTGGCCCAAGAGCTGCGCAATGAACTGGCCCGCCGCGCCCGGCGCGCCGCCCTCGGCGCGCGATTCGGTGAGCGTGTCGAGAAGCCCGAATTCGGGCGGCTC
>CAZKCD010000020.1:0-20132 GCA_964551235.1 uncultured Sphingomonas sp. | reverse complement strand
CGTCGCCTTCGTCATCGGCGCCAACGACGTCACCAATCCGGCGGCCAAGACCGACAAGTCGTCGCCCATCTACGGCATGCCCGTGCTCGACGTCGAAAAGGCGCGCACCGTCCTGTTCATCAAGCGCTCGATGGGCGGCGTCGGCTATGCCGGCGTCGACAACGAGCTCTTCTACCGCGACAACACCATGATGCTCTTCGCCGACGCCAAGAAGATGGTCGAGGAAATCGTCAAGTCGCTGGGCTGAGGTGACGATCGTCCGGCGGGTCGGCCGCCTGTTCCTGTGGCTGCTGCTGCTCGTCCTTGCGCTGCTTCTTGCCTTCCGCCTCGCCGCCTGGGCGCGGGAGGACGGCGCGCCCGTTCCGCCGACGACCAGCCTGGTCGCCACGCCGCTTGGCAAGGTCGCCGTCACCGCCACCGGCCCGGCCGACGGCCCCCCCGTGCTGCTCGTCCACGGCACCGCGGCGTGGGGCGGCTTCTGGCGCGACATCGCCGCCGACCTCGCCGACAACGGCTATCGCGCCGTCGCGGTCGACCTGCCGCCGTTCGGCTTTTCCGACCATGACCGCCAAGCGCGCTACGACCGCACCGCGCAGGCCCAGCGGCTCGCCGCGGTGGCGGATGCTTTCGGCGGCCGCGCGATGATCGTCGGGCACAGCTTCGGCGCCGGTCCGGCGACCGAGGCGGTGCTTCGCCATCCCGACCGCTTCACGCGGCTGGTTCTCGTCGATGCCGCGCTCGGCAAGCTCGATCCCCCGCCGGGCGAGGGGGCGCTGGCCGCGATCGCGGGGGCGCCGCCGGTCGGTCAGCTCGTCATCGCGGCTTTGGTCACCAACCCGATGATGACGGGGACGATGCTCAAGTCGTTCATGCACCGCGATTCGGCGGCCGATGCCTGGATAGACACCATCCGCCAGCCGATGGCGCGCGAGGGCACGACCGCCGCTTACGCCGAATGGCTTCCGCAGTTGGTCGTCGCCAACGACGATTCCCGCTCGCGCCGCCGCGCCGAGCTTCAGGCGATCCGCGTGCCCGTCGCCATCATCTGGGGCGAGCGCGACGACGTCACGCCGCCGGCGCAGGGGCGCGAACTCCAGCGCCTCACGCGGGCCCGGTCGCTCGAATTGCTGCCCGGCGTCGGGCACATCCCGCACGTCGAGGCGCCCGAACTGTTCAAGCCGGCGCTGCTCCGCGCGCTGGCGCCCGGCGATACCGGTCCGCGCGTGCCCGCCGCCGCCCGCTGATCCGCCGCGGCGACCGCCGCCGAAAATTTCCGGCAAACGCCGTTAACTCCTTGGGTTTACGACGCTTTGTCGCTAGCCAAAAGGAAATTGTATCTGGGTTCAAGCCCCCAGCCGGCGGCCGGCATGGGGGGCGGTAGGGGTAAGACGTGAAGAAGCTGGGCATCATCGGCGGGACGAGCTGGAATTCGACCGCCCTCTACTACGACCATATCAACCGCGAGGTCGCCCGCCGTCTCGGCGGCCTGTCGAGCGCCCGGCTCGTCCTCGAGAACCTCGACCTTGCGCCCTATGCCGCCCTCCAGCAATCCGGCGATTTCGACGCGGCGGAGAAAATCATCGTCGAGGCCGGTACCAACCTCAAGGCGGCCGGTGCCGAGGCGATCCTGATCGCGTCCAACACCACCAACCGCTACGGCCCGGCGGTCGAGGCGGCGACCGGCCTTCCGCTGCTCGGCATCGCCCCGCCGACCATCCAGAAGATCGTCGCCGACGGCCGCCACTCGATCGCGCTGCTCGGCACGCGCTTCGTGATGACCGAGGAATTCGGCCGCGCTCCGTACGAGGAAGCCGGGCTCGACATCGCCCCGATCACCGCCGACTGGGTAGCGACGGTCGACCGCATCATCTTCGACGAGCTCGCCAAGGGCATCGTCCGCCGCGACAGCCAGCGCGCCTTGAAGACGCTGCTGACCGAGCTCCAGCGCCGCAAGACCGACGCGGTCGTGCTGGCCTGCACCGAGCTGGTGCTGGCGGTCGATCCGCGCGCCAACGTCCTGCCGGTCTACGACACCACCGAGCTCCACGCCCGCGCCGCAGTGGACTGGATGTTGGGCAAGGAAGAAACGGCTCGCGCCGCCGCCTGACGTCCCAAAACGGGAAGCGCCCCGCGCCGTCTGAACCCTTTGCGTCCGATCGTCGGTTTCCGCCCCAACGATCAAGCGAAATCAAGGGGTTGAACAATGACGGAATCGATGTCGAGCCTGCTGGCCATCCTGTTCGGCGTGGGCGTGTTCCTGGCGATCGTCGCGGTCGGCTGGCGCAGCGTCCAGAACCGCCGGATCCTCCGCCTCCAGGCCGCTGACGGCAGCGAGACGGTCATCGTCGCCAACGAAGACGACGACGTGACCAGCATCGTCACTAGCGCGGACGCCACGCGCGCCTAACGCTCCGGCACATCAGAAGCGGGCGCGGCGTCCTCGGACGTTGCGCCCGTTTTCGTGCGTGCTGCCTCTCGCATAAGCGCTGCCGACGCCCTACCTTCGCCCCTGCATGAGCAAGGCCGACCGTCCCGACCATCCCAAATCGAAGGAGCGCTTCAACGAGGACGCGGCCACCTATGCCGTGCGCGGGGAGGGGAAACCCGATCTCGACGCGGGCGTCGCCGCGATCCGAAATGTCGTGAAGACGCTCCCGGCGCGTCCCGGCGTCTACCGGATGCAGGATGCGCGCGGCGACGTGCTCTACGTCGGCAAGGCCAAGGCGCTGAAGGCCCGCGTCACCAATTACACGCAGGTCGCCAAGCTGCCCAAGCGCCTCCAGCGCATGGTTGCGCAGACCCGGTCGATGACCATCGTCACCACCCGCACCGAGGCCGAGGCGCTGCTGCTCGAGGCGCAGCTGATCAAGCGCTTCCGCCCGCCCTACAACGTCCTGCTGCGCGACGATAAAAGCTTCCCCTTCATCCTGCTGCGCGAGGATCACCCGTTCCCGCAGGTGCGCAAGCATCGCGGCGCGCGTCGCATCAAGGGCCAGTATTTCGGCCCCTTCGCCAGTGCGGGCTCGGTCACCTCGACCCTCAACGCGCTGCAGAAGCTGTTCCTGTTGCGCAGCTGCTCCGACAGCTTCTTCGCCAACCGCAAGCGGCCCTGCCTGCTCTACCAGATCCGCCGCTGCTCGGCCCCGTGCGTCGACCGGATCACCAAGGAAGATTACGCCGACCTGGTCGAGGACGCGAAGCTGTTCCTCGCGGGCAAGTCGACGGGCGTCCAGGCGCGGCTCGGCAAGGCGATGGCCGAGGCGGCGGAGAAGCAGGATTTCGAGCTTGCCGCGGTCTACCGCGACCGCCTGCGCGCGCTCACTTACGTGCAGGGATCGCAGACGGTCCACGCCGAGGGGCTGGGCGACGGCGATATCTTCGCGCTCGCCTGCAAGGCGGGGCAGATGTGCATCCAGGCCTTTTTCATCCGCGGCGGCCAGAACTGGGGCCACCGCAGCTTCTTCCCCGCGCATACCGCCGACGTCCCCGAGGACGAGGTGCTGACCGACTTCCTCATGCAATTCTACGAGGAAGTGCCGCCGCCCAAGCGAATCCTCGTCGATCGCGACCTGCCCGAAGCGGCACTCGTCGCCGAAGCACTGGGCGAGCGCGCCGAGAAGAAGGTCGAGATTTCGCGCCCCCAGCGTGGCGACCGCAAGAAACTGATCGAACAGGCCAAGCGCACCGCCGAGGAAGCGCTCGACCGGCGCATGGCCGAATCGACCACGCAGGCGAAGCTGCTGCGCGAGCTCGCGGACACGTTCGAGCTGCCCGAACCGCCCAGCCGCATCGAGGTCTACGACAACAGCCACATCATGGGCACCAACGCGACCGGCGCGATGATCGTCGCCGGGCCCGAGGGCTTCCGCAAGAACAGCTACCGCAAGTTCAACATCAAGTCGGCGCGCACCGACGACGACTTCGGCATGATGAAGGAAGTGCTCGAACGCCGCTTCGCCCGGCTCGGCAAGGAGGACCCGGACCGCAAGGAAGGCGAGTGGCCCGACCTCATCCTGATCGACGGCGGCAAGGGCCAATTGAACGCCGTGCTCGAGATCATGGAGGAGCAGGGGATCGACGACGTGCCCATCGTCGGCGTCGCCAAGGGCCCGCACCACGGCCGCGAGGGCCGCGAGGTGTTCCACCTGCCCGGCGGACGCGAAATCACCTTTCCGGTCAACGCCCCCTTGCTCTTCTACCTCCAGCGGCTGCGCGACGAGGCGCACCGCTTCGCCATCGGCACGCACCGCGCCAAGCGCGCGAAGAGCCTCACCACCTCCAGCCTCGACGAGGTTCCGGGCATCGGCCCCAACCGCAAGCGCGCGCTGCTGATGCACTTCGGCACCGCCCGCGCGGTCAAGGGCGCGGCGCTGGAAGACCTCGAGCGCGCGCCCGGCATCTCCAAGGCCATGGCCCGCCAGATCCACGACTATTTCCACCCGCGCGGATGAGGATCGACACGCCCGCGTTGGTCGTCGCGCTTCGTCCGCACGGCGAGCATGGCGCGATCGTCCGGCTGATGACGCCCGGCGACGGGCTGCAGGCCTGCTACGTCCGCGGCGCGCGCGGACGCCGGCTGCGCCCGGTGCTGGTGCCCGGCAATCAGGTCGAAGCGCAATTGAGCGCCCGCACGGACAGCCAGCTGGCGCAGGGCACGGTCGAACTGGTCCACAGCCGCGGCCCGCTGCTCGGCGAGCCGCTGCCCGCCGCCGCCATCGACTGGGCCTGCGCGCTGACCGCGACCGCTTTGCCCGAAGGCCAGCCCTATCCGCGGCTTTATGTCGCGCTCGACGGGCTGCTGGCCGCGGTCGAGGCCGCGCCGTCGGCGAGCGGCTGGGGCGCGGCGCTGGTGCGCTACGAACTGCTGGTGCTCGCCGAACTGGGCTTCGGCCTCGACCTCAGCGAATGCGCCGCGTCGGGAACGTCGGACGATCTCGTCGCAGTCAGCCCGCGATCGGGCCGCGCGGTCAGCGCCGCCGAGGCGGCGCCCTACGCCGGCAAGCTGCTTCCGTTGCCGCCCTTCCTGCGCGAAGGCGGGGCAGGGGATTGGGCCGCGATCCTCGACGGCATGGCGCTGACCGGCCATTTCCTGCTCCGCGACGTCCTCACCGACCGCTCGGCGCCGGTCGCGGAAAGTCGTCACCGGCTCGTCGAGCGCTTGCGCCGAGCCGCCGGGGTGGCCTAGCCTCGCGTCATGTCCGACATCATGTCCGCTTTCTTTCCCCACGTCGCGACCACCGGCGACGTGACCGTGCGGGTGTCGGTGTCCTTCCTGCCCGAACAGAGCGCGCCCGCCGCGGGCCGCTGGTTCTGGTCCTACCACGTGCGGATCGAGAATGACGGCGACCTTGCCGTGCAACTGCTCTCGCGCCACTGGATCATCCGCGACGGGCGCGGCGCGGTGCACGAGGTGCAGGGCGAAGGCGTTATCGGCGAGATGCCGCTGATCGCGCCGGGCGGCAGCTACGATTACGTCTCGGGCTGCCCGCTGGCGACGGCCACCGGCTCGATGCACGGGTCCTATCGCATGGTCGGCGAGGACGGGGGGATGCTCGACGTCGCCATTCCCGCCTTTCCCCTGCTCAGCCCTGTGTAAGGATCCGGCAACTTCCGGCCGTTACGGGGGTTATCCTCCGTATCGGATCATGTTAGGGTCCGGCGCAGTTCGCAGTAAACGGGAGGCGACGATGACCAAGCGCTTGATTGCCAGTACCTCTTTCATCCTCGCCATCGGCGCCGTTCCGGCCATGGCGCAGACCTGGACCCCGGCGTCCGAAATTGTCGGCCAGTCGATCCAGGTGAACACCAACGGCGTGACCAACACCGTCTATTTCGACCAGGGCGGCTATGCCCGGATCGTCTCGCCGGGTGGCCGCACGGTCAACGCCAGCTGGACCGCCAACGGCCAGCAGCTCTGCCTGAACGCGGGCGCCGGCGCGGAATGCTGGCCCTATACGCAGGCCTTCCAGGCCGGCCAGCCAGTGACCCTCACCAGCAGCTGCAACGCGACCTCGACGTGGACCGCCAATGGCGTGAACCCGGCGCCGCGCGTGGAAAATATGGGGGAACGCGGCTGATCGGCCGCGTTTCACTGCCAATAAAAAAAAGGCCGCTCGTTCGAGCGGCCTTTTCTTTATCCCCGAGGGATGAAAATCAGTTCGGGCTGACCGGAAGCGGCGTGTTGTTGCCGCCGCCATTCTGGCTGGCGATCAGCGCGGCGATGCCCGCGATTCCGACAAGGCCGAGCAGCAGCGGGGTGATCCCCGGGCCACCCGCGACCGGAACGGCTTCGACCGGCGCGGGGACCGGCTCGGCCACCGGGGCCGGGACGACCGGATCGGTCACCGGCAGGACGCAGCCCGCGCCCGGCGCCTGCGCCGAGGCGGCGGCACCGACGGCAGCCGCGGTCGCGGCATTGCCGCACAGCGCCTGGGCCGAGGCCGGCGAACCGTACACGCCGATGATCGCAAACGGATTGACCGCCGCGGGAGCCGGAACGGCAAGGGGAGCCACCGCCGCCAGGGACGAGGTGGAGACGAGGGCCATCGCCGCAGCGATTCCCGACAAGGTCTTCCCGATACGCATCTTCCGAACTCCTTACATCACGCGGCACCTAGGCGGCGAAGATGAACATTTTGCGACACCTTCACCGAGGTAACGCTTTTGCCTAACACCCGTTGCACCGTTTCGCAATCGCACAAGAAATTTCTTGTCAGCGGCGCAACGACCGGAAATGGAGCGCCATGGTCGCGTCCGTTTCCCCGCCCGTCCTGCTCGTGTCGAACACCGCGTGGAACCTCGCCCATTTCCGTCGACCGCTGATCGAGGCGCTGGTCGCCGACGGCCGCACCGTCATCGCCGCGGCCGCTCCCGACGGCAGCGAGGCGCGGCTGACCGCGCTCGGCGTCCGCTTCGTGCCGCTGGCCATTCGTGCCGGCGGGCTGTCGCCGCTGGCCGACCTGTCGCTGCTGCTCGCGCTCGCCCGCCTCATCCGCCGCGAACGGCCGGCCCATGTCCTCACCTTCACCGTCAAGCCCAACGTTTATGGCCCACTCGCCGCGCGCGCGGCCGGGGTGCCCTGCATCCCGACGATCAGCGGGCTCGGCTCGGCGCTGATCGGGGGCGGCCTGCTGGGGGCGTTGGTCGCGGGCCTGTTCCGCGCGTCGCTGGCGGGCGTGCCGTGCGCCGTCTTCCAGAATACCGACGACCGCGACCTGTTCGTCGCGAAGGGGCTCGTCGCGGCGGACCGCACCGCAATCGTGCCCGGCTCGGGCGTCGATCTCGCCCGGTTCCGGCCCGCGCCCGTGCCGGCGGGCGCGCCCTTCACCTTCCTGATGATCGGCCGGCTGCTGCGCGACAAGGGCGTCGTCGAATATGCCGAAGCGGCACGCCTCCTGCGCGCCCGCGGGCATCAGGTGCGCCTGCGCCTGCTCGGCGCGCTCGGCGTCGACAATCCGTCGGCGGTGCCGGAAGCGGACATTGCGCGTTACGTCGCCGATGGCCTGTTCGAGCATCTCCCCCCGACCGACGATGTCCGCCCGGCGATCGCCGGCGCCCATGCCGTCGTCCTCCCGTCCTACCGCGAGGGCCTGCCGATGAGCCTGCTCGAGGCCTCGGCCATGGCCCGCCCGCTGGTGGCGACCGACGTCGCCGGCTGCCGCGACGTGGTGGTCGATGGCGAAACCGGCTTTCTCTGCCCGCCGCGCGATGCCGCCGCGCTCGCCGACGCGATGGAGCGCATGCTCGCCCTCGACCCCGCCCGCCGTGCGGCCATGGGTGCCGCCGCCCGCGACCGGGTCGAACGCCATTTCGCGCGCGACGTGGTGGTTGCCGCCTATCGCCGGATACTAGCGGCATGAAGCGCTTCACCCGTTTCTGGCACAGCGAGGACGAGCGCGACTTCCGCCCGGCGGTTCCGACCGGAGTCCGGCTCTACGCGATCGGCGACATCCACGGCCGCGACGACCTGTTCGCCGACCTGCTGCACCGGATCGAGCGCGACCGCGCCACCCGCAAGCGTGCGCGCCACGTCCTCGTCTTCCTCGGCGACTTCATCGATCGCGGCCCGGCCAGCGCGCAGGTGATCGAGCGGCTCATCGGCCTGTGCAATGGCCCGACCCGAACGGCCTGCATCATGGGCAATCACGAGGAAGTGCTGCTGCGAATCCTCGACGGCGACGATGCGATCGTCGGCGACTGGCTGCGCTTCGGCGGCGATCGCTGCATGGATTCTTACGGTCTCGACGGCGCCGCGCTCGCCACGCTTGGCGCGCACGAGGCAGGGGCCGCGATCCGTGCCGCCATCCCCGCCGCCCATCGCATCTTCCTGCAGGGCCTCGCCGACAGCTTCCAGGCCGGCGACTATCTGTTCGTCCACGCCGGAATCCGTCCCGGCGTCCCGCTGGCGGAGCAGTCGCGCCGCGACCTGCGCTGGATCCGCGCGCCGTTCCTCGACCATTCCGACCGTCACGAATATGTCGTCGTCCACGGGCACACGATCAGCGAGGCGATCGTCGAGACCCCGGGCCGGATCGGGATCGACACCGGCGCCTATTGCTCGGGCGTGCTGACCGCCCTGGCGTTCGAGGGCGACCGGCGCTGGGCGATCCAGACGGTTGCGGATAAGTAATGGCCAGCACGCGCGCCCGCTGCTAGGCTCGGGCGTGCCCGCGTTCCGTCGGGCTTGTGGTGCGTAGGAAGAGGTTGAGGGTGATGACGGGTAAACCGCTTTTGGCGCTGGGCGCTTTCGGACTCCTGCTGGCGGGCTGCGCGGACAAGCGCGGCGGTCCCATTCCGTACAATGTCTCGGACTTCGGCGTGCCGGACAAGCCGCAGCCGCTGTCGCTGTCGGAGGATTATCGCATCGCTCCGCTCGACACCCTGTCGATCAAGGTGTTCAAGATGCCCGACCTCAGCGGCGACTATGAAGTCGACCTGACCGGCCAGATCGCGATGCCGCTGATCGGCAACGTCAAGGCAGTCGACGTGACGACCGCGCAGCTCGGCGACCAGCTCAAGGCCCGCTACGGCGAGAAATATCTCCAGAACCCGGACATCAGCGTCGGCGTGAAGTCCTCGACCCGCGCCAGCGTGACGGTCGACGGGTCGGTCGGCAAGTCGGGCGGCGTGCCCGCCGCGGCCGGCATGACGCTGATGCAGGCTGTCGCCCAGGCCGGCGGCGTGACCGAAAACGCCAACCCGCGCCGCGTCGCCATTTTCCGCCAGATCGATGGGCAGCGCCAGGCCGCCGCCTTCGATCTGACCGCGATCCGCCGCGGCGAGGCGCCCGATCCGCGCGTCTATCCGGGCGACATCATCGTCGTCGACGGCAGCCAGACCAAGGCGCTGCAGCGGCAGTTGCTCAACAGCCTGCCGATCCTGTCGATCTTCAAGCCTTTCTGACGAGCCGATTTTTCATGAACAACAATCTCCCGATGCCCTCGGACCGTCCCGGCGTTCCCGAACCTTTCGGCCCGGTGCGCGGCCACGGCCTGCACTGGAACGAGCGCGCCGACGCGAACGCGCTCGACATGGCCGCCATCCTGCGCATCGTGCGCGAGCAATGGAAGGTGATTGCCGCCTCGGCCGCGGCCGGGCTGCTTATCGCGCTGATCATCACGATGCTGACGACGCCGCTCTACCGCGCCTTCGTGACGCTTGAGGTCAACGCCCCCAACGTCGAGGTGATGGGCGAGAATAACGGCGAAAATGGCGGCACCCAGCAGGTCAACAGCTGGGACTTCCTGATGACCCAGATCGGCCTTCTGCAAAGCCGCAGCCTCGCCGAACGCGTCGCGCAGGAACTCAACCTCGCCGCCGACCCGGCGTTCGTCGCGCAGGGCGGCGAGGCGCAGGCCCGGCTCAAGGCCGCCGCCGGCAAGGTCGCGGGCGGGATTGCGGTCGAGGAACCCGAAGAAGGCCAGCTGATTCGTTTCAGCTACACCTCGGACAATCCGGCGATTGCCGCCAAGGTCGCCAATGGCATCGCCGATGGCTTCATCGATTCCAGCCTCCAGCGCCGCTACGACGCCTCGAACAGCGCGCGCGACTTCCTCCAGCGCCAGATCGCCAAGACCCGCGCCGACCTCGAAAAGTCGGAACGCGCGCTCGTCCAGTACGCGCAGGCGCAGGGCATCATCAACACCGGCTCGGGCGATGCGGGTAGCGTCGCGACCGACGCCAGCTCGCCCGAGGGCTCGTCGCTCGTGGCGCTCAACGCGGCGCTCGCCGCCGCCACCGCGCGCCGGATCGAGGCCGAGGGCGCCTATCGCCAGGCCGGGCTCGCCGGCAGCGCGGGCGACGTCCAGGCCGCCACCTCGGGGCTGCGCAGCGCGCGCGCCGCGGTGCAGGCCGAATATCAGGACAAGCTGACCCTGCTGAAGCCCGACCATCCCGACATGCAGGCGCTGCAGTCGCGGATTGCCGAACTCGATCGCCAGATCGCGGCCGAACAGTCGCGCATGGCCGGCGGCAAGGCGAGCGGTCTTCTGGCCGACTATCGCGGCGCTCTCGCCGCCGAAAACGCGCTCAAGGCCAAGGTCGCCCAGGCGCGCGGCTCGGTGCTCAACCTGCGCGGCCGATCGATCCAGTACACCATCCTCCAGCGCGAGGTGGACACCAACCGCAGCCTCTATGACGCGCTGCTGACCCGCTACAAGGAAGTCGGCGTGGCCGGCGGTGTCGGCAATTCGCCGGTCTCGATCGTCGATCGCGCCGAGGTGCCAGGCGGCCCGTTCAAGCCGAATCTGCTCTACAACCTGCTGGCCGGGCTCGCGGCCGGGCTGCTGCTCGGCGCCGCTCTCGCCTTCGCGCTCGAATTCCTGAACGACGTGATCCGCACCCGCGACGACGTCCGCACGCGGCTCAACCAGGCCTGCCTCGGCGTCGTCCCGCGCCGCGACGGCAAGGGCAGCGTGGTCCAGGACCTCGAGGATCCGACCTCGCACGTCGCCGAAGCCTATTCGGCGATCCTCGCCGCGCTGCGCTTCAGCACCGACCATGGCGCGCCGCGCTCCCTGCTCGTCACCAGCAGCGCGCCGGCCGAGGGCAAGTCGTCGAGCGCCTTTGCCATGGCGCAGAATTACGCCCGCCGCGGCGAGCGCGTGCTGCTGATCGATTCCGACCTTCGCCGGCCGGTGTTCAAGGCGCACAGCAACCGCCAGGGCCTGACCAAGCTGCTCACCAACGACGAGCCGCTTCGCGCCCACCTGCTCGACACGCAGTATGAAAACCTGTGGCTGCTGCCGTGCGGGCCGACCCCGCCCAACCCGGCCGACCTGCTCTCGACGCCGCGTTTCGCCGCCATCCTGCGCGAGGCCGAGCGCGAATTCGACCGAGTCATCATCGATGGCCCGCCGCTGCTCGGCCTCGCCGACGCGCCGCTGCTGGCCACCGCCGCGCAGCATGTCGTGATGGTGGTCGAGGCCGGGCGCACGCGCACCAAGGCCGCGCGCCAGTCGATCGACCAGATCCGCGCCGCGGGCGCCCACATCCTCGGCGTGGTCCTGACCAAGTCGACCGAGGAGGCGAGCACCTACGGCTACCGTCTCTACCGCTACAGTGCGGTCGAGGACCGGCGCGACGACCTCATCATGATCAGCGCGGGCACCAACCCCGAATGAGCGTGACGGCGGGCGGTCGGAGGATCGCCATCCGGCGCATCCTGCTGGTCGTGCTCGCCGCGGCTGCCGCCATCCTGGTCCTTCGCGACCAGACGGCGAGGGCGCCGGCCGATCATCCGCTGGCCCGGCTCGCGCCGCTGTGGAGCGGCCATCCGGCAACGGCCGAGCGCGCGGTGCTGGCGGCTGCCGCCACCGCCGCCGCGGGCGGCACGCCGATTGATCCGGCGGCCGCGAGTGCCGCTCGCGGGCTGCTCGCCACGCGCCCGCTCGCCATCACCCCCTTCCTCGTCGCCGGGGCCGAGGCGCAGACCGCCGGCGACCCCGCCGATGCCGAGCGTCGCTACCGCGCTGCCCGCCTGCGCGATCCGCGCGCTCCCGCGCCGCGGGTCCTGCTTGCCGACCTCTACCTGCGCAGCGGGCGGATCCGGCAGGGGCTCGACGAAATGCTCGCCCTCCCGCGCATCGCGCCGCGCTCGGCCAACCCGATCGGGCAGGCGCTGGCCGCTTATGCCCGCGCGCCCGGCGGCGCGGCGCAACTGAAGCCGGTGCTCGACGCCAATCCTGCCATCCAGGCGCAGGTGCTCGCCGCGCTCGCCGCCGACGCGGCCAACCGCGACCTCGTCCTGGCGCTTGCTCCGCCACGCGCACCGGGCGCCGACCCGCGGCCGTGGGAAGCGCCGATGCTGGCGTCGATGGTCGGCGCCGGCCAGGTGGGCGACGCGCGGACCCTGTGGGCGCGCTGGACCGGCCAGCGCCTGACTGGCGCCCTGCTGTTCAACGGCGACTTCCGGCCCGGCAAGGCCCCGCCGCCCTTCAACTGGGAAGTGCTGAGCGGCGCCGGCGGCCTTGCCGAAATCACCGCCGAGGGCGGCCTGTCGGTCATCCACTACGGGCGGGAGCCGATGCTGATGGCCCGCCAGCTGCTCGCGCTCGCGCCCGGCCGCTATCGCCTCGTCACCCGCGGCTCGACGACCGGCGACCTGTCGGTGCTCGAATGGACGCTGCGCTGCACCGCCGGAACCGTCGCGGGGCAGGTCACGCTCGACCGCCGCGGGCAGGGGAGCGGCCTCCTCACCGTTCCCGCCGGCTGCCCCGCGCAATGGCTCGAACTGAACGCCCGCATGCCCGAGGTCGAGCTCACCAGCGACGGCCGCATCCTCGCCGTCGCGCTGGAACGGCAGCCATGACCGCCGCGCTGCGCCTCGCGGGCCTCGCCTTCCTCGCGCTATCTCTCCTCGCCGGCGGCAGCGCGCAAGGCACGTGGAACAACCTCCTCCTCCAGCTTGGCGGTCTCGCGCTGATCGCCTGGGCGCTCGCCAGCCCGCACCGCTGGCCGGCCGCGGGCCGCGCGCTCGCGCTTATCCTCGCGTTGACGGTCGGCTGGGCGCTGCTCCAGCTCGTGCCGCTGCCGCCCTCGCTGTGGACGGCGCTGCCCGGCCGCGCGCTCGTCGCGCAGGGCTTCGACGTCGCCGGCCAGCCGCGTCCGTGGCTGCCGGTCTCGCTGGACTGGAACGCCAGCCTCGCGACCCTGCTCGCGGCAATCCCCGGCCTCGCGCTTCTGGTGGTGGCCATCCGCGACGAGGGGCAGCTGGCCCGCAACGCCGCGCTCGTCGTCCTGGCCGTCGCGACCGCCGGCATCCTGCTCGGCATCCTCCAGCTCGGCGGCGAACAATATTATCTCTACCCGATCCGCAACACCGGCGCGGCCGCCGGCTTCTTCGCCAACAGCAACCACATGGCCGCCTTCCTGCTCACCGCCATCCCGTTGTTCGCCGCCCTCGTCGCCCGCCTGCCGGGCCGGATGACCCCGGTCCGCTGGCTGTTTGTCGGCATCGGCGGCGCGGTGCTGCTGACCGGCATCGCCACCAACGGCTCCTTCGCCATCCTGCTGCTCGGCGCGCCGGTCACCTTGGCCTCGGCGCTGCTGATCGTCCCGCCAGGCCGGATCCGCGTCGGGCGCATGGTGCTGTTCACCGGCCTCCTTGCCCTGGCCGGGGTCGCCTTCCTCCTCGCCAGCGCCACCACCGGCCTGTCGAGCGGCAACCTCGCCTCGGTCAGCGTCCGCCAGGACATCTGGGGCCAGTCGCTCGCACTCGTCCGCGAGTTCGGGCTGGTCGGCACCGGGCTCGGCACCTTCCCGTCGGTCTATCCGCTGGCCGAGGACCCGGGCATCGTCGACTGGACCTACGTCAACCACGCCCATAACGAGCTGCTCGAACTGGCCGTCGAGCTTGGCGTCCCCGGCCTTGCCCTGCTCGCCGCATTCCTCGTCTGGTGGCTCAAGCGGACCATCGCCTTGTGGCGCCGGCGCGAGGCGATGCATTTCGCCCGCGCCGCGACCATCGCCAGCGGCGCGCTGATGCTCCACTCGCTGGTCGATTACCCGCTGCGAACCGGCGCGCTCATCGCCCTGTTCGGCCTTTGCCTCGCGCTGATGGTGGTCGGCGACGGGCCCCGCCGCCCGGCCGCGCGCGGCAAGGACGGCGCGCGCCACCTCACGCTCGACGACCTCGACTAGCCGCCTGCCGGCTCGCGTCGCCGCGCGTGCAACTCCTTCGTCACGGAGCCGTTATCGCTTCCACTGCATGATGGTGAGGAGATGATGGTGACCCGATCGTTCGTTCTGGCGGCTTCCGCCCTGTTGCTTGGCGGCGTCGCCGTTGCCCAGACCACTAACCAGAAAGCGCCCTCTACCTGGGTCGCGCCCGGCACGCCGGGCTCGCCGATCGACGGCACCCTGTTCCATGCCCAGGTGCTGATGAGCGCCCACGGCTTCTCGCCGGGCGTCATCGACGGCAAGAAGGGCGAGAGCTTCCGGCTCGCGCTCAACAGCTTCCAGGAAGCGCGCGGCCTCCCCAAGACCGGCGAGCTCGACCCCGCCACCCGCCGCGCCCTGCTGGAGGCGAACCGCCCGTCCACGGTCAACGTCGCGCTGACCGCCGACGACGTCGGCGGCCCGTTCGTCTACCCGTTCCCGTCGAACCCGGAAAAGCAGGCCGCGCTCGACACCTTGGCCTACCGCAACATGCTCGAAAAGCTGGCGGAGCGTTACCACACCACCCCCGACACGATCGTCGCGCTCAACGGCCCGAGCGCGCTGATCGGCGTCGGCAAGACCCTGAAGCTGCCCAACGTCACTCCGACCGCCACCGATTACTCGGGCGTCGACGACAAGGGCGTCGCGGCGCTTAAGGCGCTGAACGTCGATTCGACCCAGCCGCAGGGCGACTATGTCGTCGTCGACAAGAGCGAGGGCGTCTTGAAGGTCTACAAGGGCGAGGCGCCCGCCGCCGGCGCCAAGGCCGATGGCCAGCTCGTCGCCGCCTTCCCGGTGACGATGGGCTCCAAGCGCTACCCGCTGCCGCTCGGCCGCTGGAAGGCGACGACCTACGCCTACATGCCGCCGTTCAAATACCAGCCCGAAATCCTCAACAATCCCAAGACCGACAAGGAATTGGACCTCCCGCCGGGCCCGAACGGCCCGGTCGGCGTGGCCTGGCTCGACCTCACGAAGGAGCATTACGGCATCCATGGCACCAACGAGCCGCAGACCATCGGCCGCGCCGAATCGAGCGGCTGCATCCGCATGACCAACTGGGACGTGCTACGCCTGTCGCGGATGATGAAGCCCGGCTTCACCGCCATTTTCCAGGCCTAGGGGCGGGCGCGCACCGATGATCCGCCGGCTCGGCACCATCGTCGTCACCGCGGTGATCGTCAGCATGGGCTGGCTGGTCTACAACGGCGTGACGAACGGCCGGCAGGACGGCGCCGTCGACCCGCGCGGCGACAAGGTCGTCGTCCGCCCCGGCGGCGGCCCGCCCGTCGTGGTGGCCGAGGCAGTGGAGGTCGGCCCCGCCGGCCTCGCCATTCCGGTCGCGGGCGTCCGCGCGAGCCAGCTCACCGATACATTCACCCAGGCCCGCGCCGGCGGCGCGCGGGTCCATGACGCCATCGACATCATGGCCGCGCGCGGCACGCCGGTTGTCGCCGCCGCGCCCGGCACGGTCGAAAAGCTCTATTTTTCGCAAGGCGGGGGCGGGACCAGCGCCTATGTCCGCTCCGACGACAAGCGCTGGATCTATTATTACGCCCACCTCGACGCCTACGCGCCGGGGCTGGCCGAAGGGCAACGGATCGCGCGCGGTGCGCCGATCGGCACGGTCGGCTTTACCGGCAACGCCAATCCCGGCGGGCCGCACCTCCATTTCGCCATCCATCGCATGGGGCCGGGGGAGGCGTGGCACCAGGGCGTCCCCGTCAATCCCTATCCCCTGCTTGCCGGAACGCCGGTCAGGCGCTAGGGGCGGGGCAACATCGCCGGTCTCTCGCTCCTGCGGGCGACCGGGGCTCTTTCAACCTCGTATAGCGGAAAGCGTGATCCCATGAAGATCAGCGGCGTGGACATTCGTCCCGGCAACATCATCGAATATGAAGGCGGCATTTGGCGCGCGGTGAAGATCCAGCACACCCAGCCGGGCAAGGGCGGCGCCTACATGCAGGTCGAGATGAAGAACCTCATCGACGGCCGCAAGACCAACGTCCGCTTCCGCTCGGCGGAGACGGTCGAACGCATCCGTCTCGACACCAAGGACTTCCAGTTCCTGTTCGCCGATGGCGAGGACCTGACCTTCATGGACAAGGAAACCTACGAGCAAATCACGCTGCCGCGCGACACGCTCGGCGACGCCGCCGCCTTTCTCCAGGACGGCATGGACGTCGTCATGGAACTGCACGAGGAAAAGCCGATCAGCGTCCAGCTGCCCGACACGGTCGAAGCGACCATCGTCGAGGCCGACGCCGTGGTGAAGGGGCAGACCGCCTCGTCCAGCTACAAGCCGGCCGTTCTTGACAATGGCGTGCGCATCATGGTCCCGCCGCACATCGCGAGCGGCACGCGCATCGTCGTCGACGTCTACGAACAGACCTACGTCCGCCGCGCCGACTGATGGTTTCGCATTCCGGCCTCATCACCGTCATGACGCGCGCCGCCCGCAAGGCGGCGCCGCGCCTTCGCCGCGACTTCGGCGAGGTGGAACAGCTGCAGGTCTCCAAGAAGGGCCCGGCCGACTTCGTCTCGATGGCCGACAAGCGCGCCGAGCAGACGGTGATCGAGGAACTGCGCAACGCGCGGCCCGACTGGGGCATTGTCTCAGAGGAATCGGGCGTCATCGAGGGCAACCCCGACAAGCCGCGCTGGATCGTCGATCCCTTGGACGGCACGTCGAACTTCCTGCACGGCATCCCGCACTTCGCCATCTCGATCGCGGTCGAGGACAAGAAGCCTAACGGCGATCCCGAGATCACCCACGGCCTCATCTACCAGCCGATTACCGACGAGAGCTTCTGGGCCGAAAAGGGCAGGGGGGCGTGGCTTCACGACCGCCGCCTGCGCGTCTCGGCGCGCCGCCACCTCGACGAGAGCCTGATCGGCACCGGCCTGCCCCACTTCGGGCGCGGCAACGTCGCGACCTGGAGCAAGATTTACGGCGCGGTCGCCCCGGAAGTGTCGGGCATCCGCCGCATGGGCGCGGCCAGCCTCGACTTCGCCTGGGTCGCCGCCGGCCGCTTCGACGGCTTCTGGGAAGACGATCTCGATATCTGGGACGTCGCCGCCGGCCTCGTGCTGGTCAAGGAAGCGGGCGGGTTCGTCAGCGACTATCGCGGGCAGGACCGGATGGTCGAACGCCGCGAGTATCTCGCCGCCAACGGCGAACTGCATAGCAAGCTTCACAAGCTCGTCGCCAAGTCGCTTCGCTGACGGGCGCAAGCCCCTGTTTTCAAAATGACTTTCATTCACCCTGCGAGCGCCGCCATATGGTGCTCGCAGGGTGATCGCCAACACGAAAAAAGCGGGTTTTCCTCGCCTCGACGACTTGCCCCGACGGGGCACGCGTCCTAAAGCGCCGCCAACCTGTTTTCAGCCCCACGGGAGTCTCCCTTGGCCGACGTTGCCGCCGGATACCTGCCGATCCTGTTGTTCCTCGGGATCGCCCTTCTGCTGTCGGGTGCGTTCGTGGTGTTGCCGATGATCGTGTCGCGCTTCACCGGATCGCACAACCCGACCGCCGAGAAGCTCAGCGAATATGAATGCGGCTTCCCCGCGTTCGAGGACAGCCGTGCGCAGTTCGACGTGCGTTTCTACCTCGTCGCGATCCTGTTCATCATTTTCGACCTCGAAGCGGCCTTCCTGTTCCCGTGGGCGGTGACCCTCGATGAAACGGGCTGGCTCGGCTGGGGCGCGATGATGGTGTTCCTCGCCGAACTCGGCCTCGGCCTCGCCTATGCCTGGAAGAAGGGAGCGCTGGAATGGGAGTGAGCCTCGACCCCACCGTCCAGCTCAGCCCGCAGCGCGGCGAACCGCCCGCGTCGCTGACGCCGGAAGAGCGCGCCAAGCTCGAGCAGATGCGCAAGGACCTCGACGAGAAGGGCTTCGCCACCGCGGCGCTCGAGGACCTCGTCCACTGGGCGCGCACCGGTTCCTTGTGGTGGATGACCTTCGGCCTCGCCTGCTGCGCGGTCGAGATGATCCACGTCAACATGCCGCGCTACGACCTCGAACGCTTCGGCGTCGCCCCGCGCGCGTCCCCGCGACAGTCCGACGTGATGATCGTCGCCGGCACCCTGTGCAACAAGATGGCCCCCGCGCTCCGCAAGGTCTACGACCAGATGAGCGAGCCGAAATACGTCATCTCGATGGGCAGCTGCGCCAACGGCGGCGGTTATTACCACTATAGCTACAGTGTCGTTCGCGGGTGCGATCGCATCGTGCCGGTCGACATCTACGTGCCCGGCTGTCCGCCGACCGCCGAGGCCCTGCTTTACGGCATCATGCAGCTGCAGCGCAAAATCCGCCGCGAGGGGACGATCGAGCGATGAGCAGCCCCGCGCCCCTCATTAAGCCGCGCGACGGCTTCGCCAAGACCTTCGCCGCCGCGATCGGCAAGGGCCATGTCGCGACCAAGGACGCGGTCGGCGAGCTGACGTTCACGGTTACTCGCGACGCGCTGGTCGAGGCCTGCCGCACGGCGCGCGACGACTTCGGCTACCAGCAGCTGATGGAGATCGCCGGGGTCGATTATCCCGAGCGGGCCGAGCGGTTCGAGGTGAATTACCACCTGCTGTCGGTCACCCATAACCACCGCATCCGCCTCAAGGTCACCACCGACGAGGCGACGCCGGTGCCGAGCGTGACGGGCCTCTGGCCGGTGGCCGGCTGGCTCGAGCGCGAGGTGTTTGACCTGTACGGCGTGATCTTCGCCGGCAACCCGGACCTTCGACGCATCCTCACCGACTACGGGTTCGAGGGGCATCCGCTGCGCAAGGACTTCCCGCAGACGGGCTATGTCGAACTGCGCTACTCGGAAGCCGAGAAGCGCGTCGTCTACGAACCGGTCAAGCTGCCGCAGGATTTCCGCAGCTTCGACTTCCTGATGCCGTGGGACGGCCCGGACTATGTCCTGCCCGGCGACGAAAAGGCTGAAGGGCCGGCCTCCGCCCCGCCGCCGACCCCGAAGACGACCGAAAAGCCGTCCGACACGGGTGCGGGCAAGCCGGCCGAAAAGGCCGCCAACGCCGAGGCGAAGAAGCCGGCGGCGAAGAAGGCCGCGCCGAAGACGACCAAGACCGCGGAGCCCAAGCGCACCCCGCGAAAGACGAAGGGTGACCAATGACCCAGACGCTCGACATCATGGTCGGCGCGCCTGAGAGCGGCGACAAGCCGACCGCCGGCGACCAGACGGTCTCCAACTACACGATTAACTTCGGCCCGCAGCACCCGGCCGCGCACGGTGTGCTGCGCCTGATCATGGAGCTGGACGGCGAAATCGTCGAACGCGTCGATCCGCACGTCGGCCTGCTCCACCGCGGCACCGAAAAGCTGATCGAATATCGCACCTATGCGCAGGCGCTGCCGTATTTCGATCGCCTCGATTACTGCTCGCCGATGTGCATGGAGCACAGCTACGTCCTGGCGGTCGAGAAGCTGCTTGGCCTCGAGGTGCCGCTTCGCGCGCAATATATCCGCGTGCTGATGGCGGAACTGACCCGCATCTCCAACCATATGCTCAACCTTGGCGCCCACATCATGGACGTCGGCGCGATGACGCCGAACCTGTGGCTGTTCGAGGTGCGCGAAGACACGATGCAGCTGTACGAAGCGGTGTCGGGTGCGCGCATGCACGCCAACTACTTCCGCGTCGGCGGCGTGCACCAGGACATTCCCGAAAAGGTGCTGGTCCAGATTTCGGAATTCCTCGACAAATTCCCGACGATCTTCGAGGACGCGATCAGCCTGGTCGCCGACAACCGCATCTTCAAACAGCGCAACGTGGACATCGGCACCGTCAGCAAGGAAGACGCGCTGGCGTGGGGCTTCAGCGGCCCGATGATCCGCGCCGCGGGCATCCCGTGGGACATTCGCAAGGCGCAGCCTTACGACGTCTACGACCGCATGGAGTTCGACGTGCCGGTCGGCACGCGCGGCGACTGCTACGACCGCTTCATGGTCCG
>CAZKCD010000019.1:18068-20248 GCA_964551235.1 uncultured Sphingomonas sp. | reverse complement strand
CCGTAAGCGGGGAGGGAGAGGCCGCGGGCGATGGCGGCGCCGCGCAGGGCAAAGCCCATCATGCCGGCGACCAGCGCGGCCAGCGCGATCGGCGCGCCGAACAGGACGAGGACGACGTAGAGGCCCGAGGCGAGCGCGGCGGCGGTGACGTAAAGTTCGGGGCGCATCAGGATCGAGGGCTCGCCCGCCAGCACGTCGCGGATGATCCCGCCGACGCAGGCCGTCATCACGCCCATCGCGAAGGCGGGCACGGGCGCCACGCCATGGTCGAGCGCCTTGGACGCGCCGTAGGTCGCGTAGGCGGCGAGGCCGATCGCGTCGAACCACAAAAGCGCCTTTTCCAGCATCACCTTGCGCGACAGGAACCAGACGGCGAGCGCGGCGCCGATGCAGATCAGCAGGGTCGAATTGGTGCCGACCCAGAAGACCGGCGCGCCGATCAAGAGGTCGCGCAGCGTGCCGCCGCCGACCCCGGTGACCACCGCGAAGAAGATGAAGGTGACCAGCGTCTGTTTCTTCTCCGCCGCCAGCAGCGCGCCCGACACGGCGAAGACGGCGATGCCGACATAGTCGAGCCAGACGAGCGTGTCGGTCGGGATGGGGGGCGGGGTGAGCATGTCTGCCGCTATGCAGCGCGTCGATTTCGCGCGCAATCGGGTCTATGGATATCGGCATGACCGACGAGACCCAGGCGCCGCCGCCCTTCACCACGCCCGAGGACTGGCAGCATTGGGCGCTGGTCATGGCCCGCGCCAACCAAATGGTGCTGGAAGCCTTTGCGGACAATCTGAGCAAGGGCGCCTCCATGCCCGGTTTCGGGCTGGGCGGCGCGTCAGGCGGCGACCCGATGCAGTGGATGAGCAGCGGCGCGCAGGCCTGGGCCAAGGGCATGGACGCCTGGGCGCAGATGCTCGGCAATGCGGCACGCGCGGGCGAGGCGCGCGACCGCCGCTTCGCGGGCGAGGCCTGGACCGACCCGATGTTCGACACGGTCAAGCAGAGCTACCTCGCCATTTCCGACCGGCTGCTCGGCACCGTCGAGGAAATCGAGGGGATCGACGAGGCGGCGCGCGAGCGGCTGCGCTTCGCGACGCGCGGCTTCGTCGACGCGATGAGCCCGGCCAATTTCCTCGCCACCAACCCCGAGGTCATGCAGCGGACGATGGAGAGCCGCGGCGAGAATTTGCTCGACGGGTTGAAGAACATGCTGGGCGACATCCAGCGCGGGCAGGTGACGCAGAGCCCGGACGGCGCGTTCGAACTGGGCCGCAACCTGGCGACCACGCCGGGCAAGGTGATCTATGAGACGAAGCTGTTCCAGCTGATCCACTATGCGCCGACGACCGACAAGGTGCTGGCGACGCCGCTGGTGATCTTCCCGCCGTGGATCAACCGTTTCTACATCCTCGACCTCACCCCCGAGAAGAGTTTCGTGAAGTGGACCGTGGACCAGGGCGTCAGCCTGTTCATGGTCAGCTGGAAGAGCGCCGACGAGAGCATCCGCGACGTGACGATGGACGATTATGTCGCCGCGCAGGTCGAGGCGATCGACGTCATCCGCGACCTTCTGGACGTCGAGGCGGTGCACACCATCGGCTATTGCGTGGCGGGGACGACGCTGGCGGCGACGTTGGCCTATCTCGCGGGGAAGGGCGAGGCCGGCAAGGTCGCCAGCGCGACCTTCTTCACCGCGCAGGTCGATTTCGAGGACGCGGGCGACCTCAAGCTGTTCCTCGGCGACGAGACGATGGCGACCTTGAAGTCGCTGACGGCGGAGACGGGCGTGCTGGACGGGCGGGTGATGGCGGCGACCTTCAACCTGCTGCGCGGGCGCGACCTCATCTGGAACTACGTCGTCAACAATTACCTGCTGGGCAAGGACCCGACGCCGTTCGACCTGCTACACTGGAACGGCGACGTCACCAACCTGCCAGGCAAGTGGCACCGCGATTACCTGGAGCGCCTGTACCGCCAGAATCTGCTGGTGAAGCCGGGCGCGATCACGATCATGGGCGTGCCGATCGACCTCATGCGGATCGAGACGCCGGCCTATATCCAGGCGGGGCGCGAGGACCATATCGCGCCGGCGGCGAGCGTGTGGAAGCTGACGCGGACGCTGAAGGGGGCCAAGCGCTTCGTGCTGGCCGGGTCGGGGCATATCGCGGGCGTGGTCAACCCGC
>CAZKCD010000019.1:0-18058 GCA_964551235.1 uncultured Sphingomonas sp. | reverse complement strand
AACCCGCCCGCGGCGCAGAACTACCAGTACTGGACCCCCGATGGGCCGGCCGCGAGCCTCGACGAGTTCGTCGCCGGGGCGCGCGAGACCAAGGGCAGCTGGTGGCCGGACTGGATCGAATGGCTGCGGGCGCAGGCGCCCGGGCAGGTGGCGGCGCGCGGTGCGCGCGTGCCGGGCGAGGGCAAGCTTCACCCGATCGAGGACGCGCCGGGGCGCTACGTCAGGACGCGCTGAGTTTCTTCACAACGAGATCGAAGACTGCGGGGTAGAAGGGGCGGTCGAACTCGACGCCCGCTTTCCATTCGCGCACCCAGGCGACCTTGCCGTGGATCGCCTCCATGTCCGGCACGCGCAGCCAGACGCTCTCGCCCGGCTCGACCCGGACGGGGGGCGAAATGCAGCAGCCTTCCGGCGAGAGGTCGATGAGCTCGACCTGGTAGCGGGCCCCGCCGTGGCGGCGAAACTCGACATCGCAGGTCAGGGGGACACGGTCGGTGCGGCGCGTTTCGTTCATATTGCTCCTCGATCGACGCAATTACGCAAACGGCACCCGCGCAACCTGATCGATTTCGAAGCGGACGGCAATGCCCGACGCGTGGAACGGCCCTAAAGGAAGCCGCCGCCGAGCGAGAGGCGAATGACGCCGACGATGATCACGAAGATGTTGAGGTTGCGACCCGCCGTCGACTTGCCGAGGAAGCCGATGCCCGCGCCGATGATCGCCAGCGGGATGATGAACCAGTTGAACCAGCCCAGCAAAGGGATGAACCCGATGATGGCGAGCGGCAGGGCGATGAGCCCGATGATCAGCGAGACGATATTGGCCATGGCGCCAATATAGGGGGCCGGTCAGGCTTCGCCTAGTTCCGGGCAGTCGCGGGCGAGGCGGCGCTGGCGAAGGATCGAGCTGACGTAGAGCGCCAGCGCGGTCCAGATCGCGCCGAAGGCGACGAGGTGCGCGGTCGAGAGGGTCTCGCCGTAGACCGCGACCGCGAGCACGAACTGCAGCGAGGGGGCGATGAACTGGAGGATGCCGACCGTCGAATAGGGCAGGCGGCGCGCGGCGGCGGTGAAGCAGAGCAGGGGCACGGTCGAGACGATCCCTGACGCCATCAGCAGCGGGGTCAGCGCGCCGGGATGGCCGAGCAGGCCGACGCCCGCCGTGCCACCCGCGAGCAGCCAGACGAGCGCGATCGGGAAGAGCAGCATGGTCTAGTCCGACAGGCCGGCGAGCGAGTCGACGTGGATGATCTTGCGCAGCAGGCCGTAGGTGGCGAAGCTGAAGCAGAGGATGAGGCTGATCCACAAGGTGTCGAGCGCGCCGGCGGCGAGGACGGCGGTCCCGGCGAAGGCGATGGCGACCGCGGTCCACTGGCGGGTGTCGAGCCGTTCCTTCAGCAGCAACGCGCCGAACAGGATATTGGCGAGCGGGTTCAGGTAATAGCCGAGGCTGCCGGCGAGGATGTGGCCGTTGTTGATCGCGTAGACGTAGAACAGCCAGTTGGTCGCGACGAGCAGGGCGGTAAGGGTCAGCAGGGCCAGCGTCTTCGGCCGGCGGACCGCGGCGCGGACCTGGTCCCAGGCGCGGGTGAGCGTCAGCAGCGCGGCGAGGACGAGGAGCGACCAGACGATTCGGTGGGCGACGATATCGATCGAGGGGACCGCCGCGATCTGCTTGAAGAAGACGGGAATGATGCCCCACAGGCCGTAGGCGGCGAGGCCGTAGAGGAGGCCCGCCCGTTCGGCGCGTTGGTCGGCGGTCGGGGCGGGGACGTTCATCGCCGGTTGGCCTAGAGCGCGCCCATGCGAAGTCAATCGACATGGTGGATGCACCGTTGGTTGCTTCCGGAAGCGGGCTTTGTCACTCTGGGAGCGCGCAGGTTGCGACTCCGGCGCGGCAGGGAGTGATCGGGTGGTACGGATGATTCGGGCAGCGTTGGTGATGGGGGCGGTCGCGCTGGCCGGCTGCGTCAATCCGAACGCGACCAAGCCAGCACCGGTCGTCATCGCGCCGCCGAGCAAGAGCGCGGCGTGGCGCGCGATCGCCAGCGAGGCCGACCAGGACCGGATCGCCAACGTCACCGGCGCGTGGGCGGCGGGGCTTGGCGCGGCGCAGCGCAATTACGGCACGGCGATCCGCGAGGAAGGCGCGCTGCTCAAAGAGAATGCGGCGCTGGCGCGGCCCGACCCGACGCCGGGCAGCTACAGCTGCCGCGTGATCTCGCTCGGCGCGACGGCCAGGGGCAAGCCGGCGTTCGAGCGGTTCAAGCCCTTCTTCTGCTACGTGCAGGTCGAGGGCGAATTGCTGACGATCGTCAAGCAGACCGGCAGCCAGCGCCCGGCCGGGCGGCTGTGGGCCGACGACAACCCCAAAAGGCTGGTGTTCCTCGGCAGCCTCGCTCTCGGCAACGAGGACGAGGTGCTGGCTTATGGCGACGATCGCAAGCGCGACATGGCGGGGATTTTCGAACGGATCGGGCCGTTCAAGTGGCGGCTGGTGATCCCGTGGCCGCAGGACGGCGCGAAGCTGCAGGTGTTCGAACTGACGCCGGTTGCCGACCAGCCGGAATGAGGCGTTAGGCGTGTCGCTGGCGGACCCGGACGAGGTCCGGGCGCACCTCATCGCCGCGGCGGCGGCGGGCACGTCCATCACCTATTCGGAAATGCTGAACCGGCTGGGCTACGCCTTCTCGCGGCCCAAGATGCGGGCGCTGTGCGCGGTGCTGGGGGCGGTCGATGCCGACGCCGAGGCGCGCGGCGAGCCCGAGCTGGCGGTGCTGGTGGTGCGCCAGTCGGACGGGCTTCCCGGGCAGGGCTGGTGGGTCGCGGGCGGTGCCGAGAAGCACGCCCACAAAGGCAGTTGGGAAGGGCTGGCGGCGCGGCGGCTGGTCGAGCGGCTGCACGCCGAAGCATTTGATTATTGGTCGAACCGCGACGCTTAGTCTAAGGGCGCGGGCCATGGCCTCCCCAACCGAACCCCGCACCTTCACCGTCGCCGACGACGATGACGGCATCCGCCTCGACCGCTGGTTCAAGCGGCACATGGCCGACGTCAGCTTCAACCAGGTGTCGCGCTGGGCGCGGACCGGGCAGCTGCGCGTTGACGGCAAGCGCGCGGGGCCGGGAGACCGGATCGCGGCCGGCCAGTCGATCCGCGTGCCGCCGCCCGAGGCCGCGCCGGTCAAGACCGCGCGGCCGCGCGTGCAGCCGAAGGTCGTGCTGACCGAGGACGAGATCGCCTTCGTCGAATCGATGGTCATCGCGCAGGGCCGCGACTGGATCGTGCTCAACAAGCCGCCGGGGCTGGCGACGCAGGGCGGGACCAAGACGACCAACCATCTCGACCGCCTGCTGGCGGGGCTGGCGGACGAGGAGGGCAACCGGCCCAAGCTGGTCCACCGGCTGGACAAGGATACCAGCGGGGTGCTGCTGGTCGCCAAGACCGCGCGCGCCGCGGCCCATTTCGCCAAGGCATTTTCGGGCCGTTCGGCGACCAAGATCTACTGGGCGATCATCGCCGAGGTGCCCTCGCTCGACGAGGGCCTCATCGACCTGCCGCTGGCCAAGCAGCCGGGGACGGGCGGCGAAAAGATGCACGTTGACGAGAAGGAAGGCCTGCCCTCGAAGAGCCGCTACCGCGTAATCGACCGCGCCGGCAACCGCGCCGCCTGGGCCGAGCTTCGCCCGCTGACCGGGCGCACGCACCAGCTGCGCGCGCACATGGCGGCGATCGGCCACCCGATCGTCGGCGACGCCAACTATGGCGGGCCGGCGGCGATGCTGACCGGCGGGATCAGCCGCAAGATGCACCTTCACGCGCGTCACCTCCGGCTGGAAGCGCCCGACGGCAAGATGATCGACGCGACCGCCGATTTGCCGCCGCACTTCGCCGAGACGCTCGACAGCCTGGGCTTTGACCGGATGGCGGGAGACCGCATGCCGATCGACCTGCCCGACCCGGCCAAGTCGAAGGAGACCAAGGCCAAGCGCGCGGCGGCGCACGCCAAGGCCTATCGCAAGGCGCGCAAGGGCGAGCGGCGATCGCGCGGGAGCAGCGGCGAGAAGCCCAAGCGGCCGTCGCGGCCGACCAAGCGCAAATGACGCGGCTGGCGATCTTCGATTGCGACGGGACTTTGGTCGACAGCGGCGCGACCATCCACCGCGCGTTGCGGCGGACGTTCGACCAGCACGGGCACGACTGCCCGCCGCGCGCGGTGACGCAGAAGGTGATCGGGCTGAGCCTCGAGGAGGCGATGGCGAGCCTCGTGCCCGGCGGCGACCACCAGGCGCTGGCGACGACCTACAAGCAGGCGTTCGTCGACCTGCGCGGGGCGGGCGAGGTCGAGGAGCCGCTGTTCGACGGGATCGTCGAGACGCTCGACGCGCTGGAAGCCGAGGGCTGGCTGCTGGGTGTTGCGACCGGGAAAAGCTTGCGCGGGCTCAAGCATTGCCTGGCGAGTCATGGGCTGGAAGGGCGCTTCGTCACCCTGCAGACCGCCGACACCAACCCGTCGAAGCCGCATCCCGGCATGGCGCTGACGGCGATGGCGGAAGCCGGGGCCGAGCCGGCGCGGACGATCTTCGTCGGCGATACGGCCTGGGACATGGGCTGCGCGCGCGCGGCCGGCTGCGCCGCGATCGGCGCGGCCTGGGGCTATCACACGGTCGAGGAACTGGAAGCGGACGGGGCGCATCATGTCGCCGCGCATCCGCGCGAGATTGCGGCGCTGGCCGCGTCGTGGATCGGGGAAGACGCATGACCATCAAGGACGACGAGGAAGCCAAGCGCCAGTTCCTGCTGTTCGCGGGGATCCGCCTGGTCGGGCTGGCGATGTTCCTGGGCGGGATCTTCATTGCCTTCACCGACCTGCTGGCGCAAGGCGGGATGCCGCTGCTCGGCGGGTTGCTGGCCGTGGCCGGGGCGGTCGACGCGGTGCTCGCCCCGAAGATCCTCAAGAAGGCGATCGGGCGCCGGTGAAGCGCTTCTGGAAAGAGGTGGCCGTCGCCCAGACCGGCGCGGGGTTCGGCATCGCGCTGGACGGGCGCGCCGTGCGCACGCCGGCGCGGGCCGAGCTGGTGCTGCCGAACGCCGCGCTGGCCGAGGCAGTTGCCGAGGAATGGCGGGCGTGTGGCGAGACGATCGATCCACGCGCGATGCCAATGACCGGACTGGCCAATGCCGCGATCGACCGCGTTGCGCCCGATCCGCAGGCCTTCGCGCGCGGGATGGCGCAATATGCGCAGGGCGATTTGCTCTGTTACCGCGCGGACGGGCCGGACGCGCTGATCGCGCGGCAGGCCGAGACGTGGGACGCGCTGCTCGACTGGGCGCGGCGGCGGTTCGACGTCGATTTCGCCTGCCAGACCGGGATCGTCCATGTCGACCAGCCGGCGGCGACGGTCGAGCGGCTGACGCACGCCGTGGCCGTGCTCGACCCATTCCGGATGGCGGCGATGTCGCCGCTGGTGACGATCGGCGGGTCGCTGGTGGCCGCGCTTGCGGTGCTCGAGGAAGCGGTGCCGCCAGAGGCGGCGTGGGAGGCGGTCAGCCTCGACGAGCGCTGGCAGCTCGAGCAATGGGGCGCGGACGCGGAGGCCGAAGCGGCGCTGGACCTCAGGCGCCGCGACTTCCTCAGCGCGGCGCGTTTCCTGTCGCTGCTCTAATTGGGGCGTTCGACGAGGTGGCGAACGAAGCTCAGCAAATAGGGCTGGCGTTCGCGGCGTAAGCGCTCGGCGGCAACGATCGCGCGCACCGCCTCGGTGCATTTGTCGACATCGTCGTTGATGAGGACATAGTCATATTCCGCCCAGTGCCCGATTTCGGCGGCGGCGCGCTTCATGCGGAAGGCGATGGTCTCCGCGCTGTCGGTGCCGCGATCGCGCAGGCGCTTTTCGAGCTCCTCCATCGACGGCGGCAGGATGAAGATTTTCACGAGGTCGGTGCGGAAAGCATATTCGAGCTGCTGCGTGCCCTGCCAGTCGATGTCGAACAGCGTGTCGCGGCCATGCCCGAGCGCGTCCTTGATCGGCTCCTTCGGGCTGCCGTAGCGATGCTCGAAGACGTAGGCCCATTCGGCGAATTCGTCGGCCTGGACCATGCGTTCGAACTCGGCATCGTCGACGAAGTGATAGTGGACGCCGTCCACCTCGCCGGGGCGCATCGGCCGCGTGGTCGCGCTGATCGACATGCCGATCGTGGGATCGTCCGCCATCAGCTTGCGGCTGATCGTCGATTTGCCCGCGCCGGAAGGCGAGGAGAGGACGATGAGGAGGCCGCGGCGCAGGCGGCTGGCGGGGGGCAGATCCATGGCCGCACTTGCCCCGCCTTTCGCGCCCGCGTCAAGGCGTGGGGCGTGAATATCTTGCACTGCACAAAAAGTCTTGAACCCTTTGCTGCACTGCACTATATTGCACTGCAACAAAGGAGTTCAATGTGGCTGACGAAACCATCATCGAGAAGGCCGAAACCAAGGCGGCGGACGCCGTGGCGACGGTGAAGGACGCGGTCAAGGCCGTGGCCGCGAAGACCGAGGAAACCGCCAAGGCGGCGGTGGCGACGGTCGAGGAAACGGCCGCCAAGCCGGTTCGCAAGGCCCGTGCCGCGGTGACCGCGCGCAAGGCTCGCAAGGCGCCGGCGAAGGTCGCCAAGCTGATCAAGAAGACCAACAAGCGCGCCGTCGCTTCGACCAAGCGCGTCGCCGAGACGGTGGCCAAGGCCGCCGACACCCAGATCGAAAGGACCACCACCATGGCTTATGATTTCACCAAGATGTTCGCCGGTATCGACCTGCCGGGCGCCGACCAGTTCCAGACCCTCGTGACCGAAGCCAACGAGCGCGGCCAGGACATGGTCAAGAAGTCGCAGAAGGCCGCCGAGGAGCTCGCCGAGCTCGCCAAGGCGAACGTCGAAGCGCTGACCGAAGCCGGCCGTATCGCCGCCTCGGGCGCCAAGACGCTGGGCCAGGACCTCCTCGCCAGCGGCCGTGACGGCTTCGAGCAGGCCTCGAGCGCGGTCAAGACCCTGGCCGAAGCCAAGTCGCCGACCGAGTTCGTCCAGCTGCAGGCCGAACTGGCCCGCACCTCGTTCGACCGCATGGTCGCCGAAGGTTCGAAGTTCGCCGAAGCGATGGTCAAGCTGGCCGGCGACGCCGTTCAGCCGATTTCGAACCGCGCCTCGATCAACGCCGAGCGCATGAGCGAGATTGCTGCCTAACTCTCCCTCCTCCTGCAGGCAGCAGTACGCGGCCGCCCCCAGTATTCGGGGCGGCCGCATTTTTTTGTGGCACCCGCGCTCTTGCGGGGCGTTTCCGGGATGCCATATTTCAGCGACCCGATGACGACACGATTCCCCTCCATGGCCAATGGGCCCGAGCGCGACGGAACGGACGACGAGTTCGAGACCGGCGTCGTTACCCGCACGCGCCCCAAGACCAAGAAGCCCAGCAACTACAAGGTGCTGATGCTGAACGACGATTACACGCCGATGGAGTTCGTCGTGCTCGTCCTGCAGCGCTATTTCACGATGGGAATCGAGGACGCGACGCGCGTCATGCTGCAGGTCCACCAGCAGGGCGTCGCGGTGTGCGGCGTGTTCACCTACGAGGTGGCCGAGACCAAGGTGAGCCAGGTCATCGACTTCGCGCGCGAGAACCAGCACCCGCTCCAGTGCACGCTGGAGAAGGCCTGAGCCTTTCCTGACCCCTTGTGAGTCGCGAAACGCGCGCTAAAGCGCGTCGATGGACTCCATTCGCATCACCGGCGGCAAGCGCCTCGAGGGCAAGATCCCGATTTCGGGCGCCAAGAACAGCGCACTGACGCTGCTTCCCTGCGCCCTGCTCACCGACGAGAAGCTGACGCTCGGCAATTTGCCGCGCCTCGCCGACGTCGACAGCTTCGGCCATTTGCTCAACGAACTGGGCGTGTCGACCAAGGTGTCGGCCGCGAAGAAGGGCGGCGCGATGAAGCGCCGGATGACGCTGGAGGCGGCCGATATCGCCTCGACCGTCGCGCCCTACGAGATGGTGCGCAAGATGCGCGCGTCGATCCTGGTGCTCGGCCCGATGCTGGCGCGGATGGGCGAATCGACCGTGTCGCTGCCCGGCGGCTGCGCGATCGGCGACCGCCCGATCGATCTTCACTTGAAAGCGCTGGAAGCGATCGGCGCGGAGATCGAGCTGGCGGCGGGCTACGTCCGCGCGAGCGCGCCCAAGGGCCGGCTGACGGGCGGCGATTACAGCTTCCCCGTCGTGTCGGTCGGCGCGACCGAAAATGCCGTGATGGCGGCGGTGCTGGCCAATGGCCGCACGCAATTGTTCAACGCCGCGCGCGAGCCGGAAATCGTCGACCTGTGCAACCTGCTGGTGGCGATGGGCGCGAAGATCGAGGGAATTGGCAGCTCGCACCTCACCATCGACGGGGTCGAGGGGCTGCACGGCGCCGACTATGACGTGATGCCGGACCGCATCGAGGCGGGCAGCTACGCCTGCGCCGCGGGGATCACCGGCGGCTCGATCGAGCTGGTCGGCGCGAAGCCCGAGGACATGCTGGCGATCACCAACGGGCTGGCCGCGGCCGGGCTGGTGATCGAGATGACCGACGACGGGATGCGCGTCACCGCGGACAAGCCGCTCAAGCCGCTCGCCATCTCGACCGCGCCCTATCCGGGCTTCCCGACCGACATGCAGGCGCAGTTCATGGCGATGCTGTGCGTCGCGGACGGCCAGAGCTTCCTCGAGGAAACGATCTTCGAGAACCGTTACATGCACGTGCCCGAGCTGCGCCGGATGGGCGCGGAGATCGAGGTGCACGGGCGTTCGGCGATCGTGAAGGGGCCGGCCAGGCTGACCGGCGCCAAGGTGATGGCGACCGACCTGCGCGCCTCGATGAGCCTCATCCTCGCCGGTCTTGCCGCCGAGGGCGAGACCGAGGTCATGCGCGTCTACCACCTCGATCGCGGTTACGAGCGGCTCGAGGAGAAACTGAGCGCGGTCGGCGCGACGATCGAGCGGATCGGCGGGGGCTAGGAGCGCCGCCGGACGAGCCGGGCGCCGACGTCGGTCAGCCGTGCAGCGAGGACAATCGCGGCGACGGCCAGCGCGACCCCGGCGAGGATGTCGACCAGATAATGGCCGCCGATCGGGATGGCGGACACGACCATCGCCGCGTTGAGCGGGAGGGCGACGAGGCGCGCCCAGGGCAGTCGCAAGGCGAGCCAGCCGAGCAGGACGGCCCCCGCGGCGTGGAAGCTGGGGAAGGTGACCATTCCGCGCACCGTGCCCGCGCCGAGCAGCGACAGGCTGCCGTCACGCGCGCCAGTGAACACGTCCATATGTTCGTTCTTCGGCGGAATGCCGGCCAGGTAATGGTCGAAGTGGACGATCGGGCCGACGGCGGGAAAGAAGGGGAACAGGGCCATGGTCGCGAACAGGCAAAGCCCCCAGGCCGCGACGAATACCCAGATCCGCCGCTCCTGCCCGAAGAAGGCGGCAAGCGGCACCAGCAGGAACATCTGGTAGGGCAGGGTGGCGTAGATCCAGTGAAGCGCGGCAATCGCGCCGCCGTGGGGTTGCAGCATGGCCATCGCCGTTCGCCAGTCGAAGCCGATGGCCAGATCCCAATGATGAAGCATGGCATCGACCAGCGGCCGGTTGGTCGCCGCGAGGATGACGCTGGCGAAGGCGAAGCCGGCGCTGATCGTCATCTTGACGGCCATCGCCTCGATCGCGGTCGCGAGCCGCGGAAAGGACAGGTGGCGAAGGCCCATCGCCGGCAGGACCAGCGCCGCGACCTGCACGTGGAAGCGCGTGAGGCTCCCGTCCGAATCGAAGCGCGTGATCGCAAAGCCAAGCGCGACCAGCAGCCAGACGCCGAGCGCGACGCCGTATGCGGCCAGCGACCATGGCTCGACCGGGGGGCGCCGCGCCTCGCCCGCCTTCGCCGCAAGCCAGCCGGACGCCACGGCCGGAAGGCCTAGTCGACGTCGGTCAGCTGGCGCTGGCCGGCCATCTTGTGGACCCGGCCGTGCTTCATGACGAAGTCGACGCTTTCCAGTTCGCGCACGTTGGCCGTGGGGTCCCCGTCGACGGCGATGATGTCGGCATCCTTGCCGGCCTCGATCGTGCCGACCCGGCCCTCGATGCCGAGCAGCGTGGCGGCATCGACGGTTGCCGAGCGGATGGCGAGGGCCGGGGTCATGCCGTTCTTCACCATCAGCGCGAATTCCTCGGCATTGCGGCCGTGCGGGCTGACGCCGGTGTCGGTGCCGAAGGCGATCTTGACGCCCTCGCGGACGGCGCGCGCGAAGCTCTTCTCGGCGTTGCCGGCGGCGGCGCGCGCCTTCTCATATTGCGCGGGGGACAAGGCGCCGCGCTGCCCGTCCGCCAGCGCCGCGGCGGGGGCGAGGAGGGTCGGGACGTAATAAGCGCCGGTCTGCCGGTAGAGGCGGAAGGTTTCCTCGTTGGTGAAGGTGCCGTGCTCGATCGAATCGACCCCGGCGCGCAGCGCGGCGTTAATCCCGTCGACGCCGTGGGCGTGGGCGGCGACCTTGCGCCCGAAGGAGCGGGCGGTGGCAACCGCGGCGCGCATCTCGTCGTCCATCATCTGCTGGTTGAGGCCGCCCGGGACGTTGGACAGCACGCCGCCGGTCGCCGCGATCTTGATGACGTCGGCGCCCGCGCTGATCTGCATGCGCACCGCGCGGCGGCAGTCGTCGGCGCCGTTGCAGGTGTTGTCGCGGTCCGGAACGAGGCTCGCCAAATCGCGGTTGGCGCCGTTGCGCCCGTCGCCGTGCCCGCCCGACACCGACACCATGCGCGCGGCGCTGAGGATGGTCGGGCCGGCGAAGCTGCCCGCGTTGATGTTGTCGCGCAGGCTGGTGACGGTGCGCGGATCGCCGCCGAGGTCGCGGACGGTGGTGAAGCCGGCGAGCAAGGTCTTCCGCGCGTTGAGGAGCGCCGTATAGGCCTCGTCCTCGTCGTCGCGGCCGGCGGCCTGCAGGCGCGCCTGGAAGCGGTCGTCGAGGCCGTTCAGATGCACGTGGCTGTCGATCAGGCCGGGCAGGACGGTGGCGGTGCGCAGGTCGACCACGCGTGCGCCGGGCACGTCGACGAAGCCGTCCTGCACCGACTCGATCGTCTTGCCGCGCACCACGATGCTGGCGTTGCGGCGCGCGGGCTTCCCCGGTTCGGCGAGCAGCGTGCCGGCGTGGATGACGGTGACGGGCTGGGCAGGCGTGGCCTGGGCGACGACGGGCGCGGCGGTGGCAAGGGCCATGACGGCGATGACGGTTTTCATATCTCTCTCCCCTGTTGCCCCGACGCTAGAGCGTATCGAGCGCGTGCAGCAAGAGGCCGACGCTGCCGCCGACCAAGGTGCCGTTGATGCGGATATACTGGAGGTCGCGCCCGACCGCGCTTTCGAGGCGGTCGGTAATGGTCTGCGCGTCCCAGCTGCGGATGGTTTCGCTGACCAGCTTGACGATCGATCCGCCGTAGCTGGCGGCCATGCCGGCGACCGCGCGGCGCGCGAACTGGTTGATGGCGGCGCGGATGCGCTCGTCCTTCTCGAGGCTCTGGCCCATCGATTTCAGCACTTCGCCGAGCTTGCCGGCCATGGCCGCGTCGGGATTGCGCGCCGACCGGATGATGGCCTCGCGCCCCTTCTGCCATAGGGTGTCGATCCAAAGGCCGACCGACTTGTTGTCGAGCAGCTGGTTCTTCCATTCCTCGACCTTGGCCTGCGTCTCCGGATTGGTCTGGAGGTCGTTGGCGAGGTCGGCCAGCGCCTGCTCGATCCGGATGCGGACCGGGTGGGCGGGGTCGGTGTGCATCTCGACGGTCAGCTTGCGCAGCCCCTCGATGATCGAATCGCCGATCCGGGAATCGACGCCGGCGAGCTTGAGCACCCAGTTGGTGCGCTTCTTCACCATGTCGCGGATCAGGCTTTCGTTGGCGTCGAGCGCGCGCGCCGTCCAGCGGATGGCGGCCTCCAGCATCGGCACGTGGCGGTCCTCGTTGATCGAGGAGGCGAGCGCGTGGCCGATCACGGGGGCGACCTGCATGGTGCGCAGCCGCCCCGCCAGCGCGGTCTTGAACAGGCCGCCGAGACGCTCGTCATCGAGACCTTCGAAAATGTCGGCGATCAGCCGGCTGGCGCCCTGCCGGATGCGGGTTTCCTTGCCCTCGGGCGCCTGCAGGAAACGGCCCGCCGCGCCGGCCAGGTCAAGGTTGCGCATGCGCCGCGCGACGACCGAGGCGACGAGGAAATTCTGCTGGATGAAAGTCGCCAGCGCCTCGCCGATGCGGTCCTTGTTGCGCGGGATGATCGCGGTGTGCGGGATCGGCAGGCCGAGCGGGTGGCGGAAGAGGGCGGTGACCGCGAACCAGTCGGCCAGCCCGCCGACCATCCCGGCTTCGGCAAAGGCTTTGACCCAGGCCAGCCACGGATAGGCGGGCTCCAGCGCGCGGGCAGTGAAAAAGGTGGCGGCCATCGCCACGAGCAGGCCCGTGGCGGCGACCTTCATGCCGCGCGTGCCCGGCTGGGCCGGGTTGAAACGGGTGAGGGACGGGGCGCCGGGCATCGGCCTTACCCTAGCGCGGCGCGGGCGCTTGTCACGCCCGCGCCGCTTGAGGTCATTCGGCCGGGACCGGCCCGGTCATCGGCGCATGTTCCTCGCCATTGTCGACGAGGCGGCGGAACTTCGACCCGATCCACCGTTCCATGTCGACCGCGATCGAGAAGAAGGCGGGAACGAGGAGCAGGGTCAGCACGGTCGAGAAGAGGAGGCCGCCGATCACGGTGACGCCCATCGGCGCGCGCCAGCTGCCGTCGCCGGTCAGCGAGAGCGCAATCGGCACCATGCCGGCGACCATCGCCACCGTGGTCATCACGATCGGCTGGGCGCGCTTGTGGCCCGCCTCGATGATGGCGGCATTCTTTTCCATGCCATGGTCCATCATCTCGACCGCGAAATCGACCAGCAGGATCGAGTTCTTGGCGACGATGCCGAACAGCATGAGGATGCCGATCAGCACCGGCAGCGAGACCGGGTTGCCGGTCAGGTGCAGGCCGATCGCCGCGCCCAGCGGCGCCAGCATGAGCGAGCCCATGTTGACGAGCGGCGAGAGGAAGCGGCGGTAGAGCAGGACCAGCACCGCGAACACCAGCAGCACGCCCGCGGTCAGCGCCAGCATGAAGTAGAACAAAAGTTCGGCCTGCCACTTGCTGTCGCCCAGTTCGAGCTTCTGCACGCCGTCGGGCAGGTTCGCGACCGCCGGCAGCTTGTTGATGATCGGCCAGACGTCGCCCGAGACGAGCCCCGGCGCGAGGTCGGCGCCGACCGCGATGCGGCGGACCTGGTTGGTGCGCTGCACCGCCGACGGGCCCGCGCCGAAGCCGATGTCGGCGACGGCCTTGAGCGGAACCGAGCCGCCCGACGTGGTCGGCACCGGCAGGTTTTCGAGCACGTCGAGGTTGCGGCGCGCCTCTTCCGAGATCGACACGGTGATCGGCACCTGGCGGTCGGCGAGCGAGAATTTCGCGCTGTTCTGCGCGATGTCGCCGAGCGTGGCGATGCGGATCGTCTGGCCGAGCGCGGCGGTGGTCACGCCGAGGTCGGCGGCGAGGTCGAAGCGCGGTTTGATCGTGATTTCCGGGCGTACAAGGTCGCCGACGACGCGCGGGGCGACGAGCTGCGGCACGCCTTCCCAGGCCTCGGCGATCTTGTCGGCGGTTTCCTGCAGCAGCACGGGATTGTCGCTGCCGAGGTAGAGCACCATGTCGCGCCCGCCGCTGCCCGGACCACCGCCGCCCTGGCTCATGAAATTGACCTGCGCGTCGGCGATCTTGGCGAGTTCGGGGGCCAGCTTGCGCTCGAACTCGGTCGAGGTGATCTCGCGGTCCTTCTTGAGGACGATGTTGAGGAAGGCCGCGCCGGTGAACACGCGCTGGAAGACGCGGTCGACGTTGGGGTCCTTCTCGATGATCGCGGCGGTGCGGTCGGCCAGTTCCGAGGCCTGCGCCACCGTCGATCCCGGCGGCATGCCGATGCGCACGCGGCTGAAGTCGAGGTTGAGCGGCGGCTGGAAGCTGAACGACAGGGTCGCGAACAGCGCGATCTGGATGGCGAAGGCGGCAAGGCCGGCATAGACCATCCGGAAGCGGTGGTCGTGGCGCAGCCACGCCCAGATGCGCCGCCCGAAGCTCGGCCGCTCGCGATAATAGGCCTCGGCCTTCGACGTATCGAGCGACCAGTGGAGAATGCCCAGATACTTGTCCATCGCCGGGCCGCCGGCATGTTCCTGGACGCCGTGCGCCTTCAGGAAATAAGCGGCGATCAGCGGCGTGATCATGCGCGCGACGAACAGGCTCATCAGCACCGAGATGACGACGGTGTAGCCGAAGCTCTTGAAGAACTGGCCCGAGATGCCCGGCATCAGCGCGACCGGCAGGAACACGGCGACGATCGACATGGTGGTGGCAACGACGGCGAGGCCGATTTCGTCGGCCGCATCCATCGACGCCTGGTAGGCGGTCTTGCCCATGCGCATGTGCCGGACGATATTCTCGATCTCCACGATCGCGTCGTCGACCAGCACGCCCGCGACCAGGCTGAGCGCCAGCAGCGACAGGCCGTTCAGGGTAATCCCCATCAGGTCCATGAAGTAGAAGGCCGGGATCGCCGACAGCGGGATGGCGATGGCGGAGATCATCGTCGCGCGGAAATCGCGCAGGAACAGGAAGACGACGAGCACGGCCAGCACCGCGCCCTCGATCAGCGCGTGCATCGAGCTTTCGTACTGCGCCTTGGTGTAGTCGACGCTGTTGTTGATCTCGACGAAGCGGATGCGCGGATCGTCCTTTTCGATCTTCTTCAGTTCCTTCCACGCCTCGTCGTAGACGGTGACTTCCGAGGCGCCCTTGGAGCGCGAGACGTTGAAGCTGATGACCTGGCGCCCGTTCATGCGCGCGATCGAGCGCTGCTCCGAATAGGCGTCCTTGACCTCGGCGAGGTCGGCGAGGCGGACGCTTCGGCCGCCCGGCACGATGATCCGCGTCTGCGACAGCGCATAGGCGTCCTGCGCGTTGCCGATGACGCGCACCGACTGTTCGGAGCCGGCGATCTCGGCGCGGCCGCCGGTGGCGTTGAGGTTGGTCTGGCGGAGCTGCTGGTTGACCTGCGCGGCGGTGATGCCCTGCGCCTGCAGCGCGGCCGGATCGAGCACGACGCGGATCTGGCGGTCGACGCCGCCCTCGCGCGTAACCGAGGCGACGCCCTCGACGCCCAGCAGGCGGCGGTTGACGGTGTTGTCGACGTACCAGCTGAGCTGTTCGAGGCTCATGTCGGTGGTCTCGGCGGCGGCGAAGATGATCGGTTCGCCGGCGATGTCGACGCGCGTGACCTGCGGTTCGAGGATGCCGTCGGGAAGATCGCTACGGATCTGCGCGAGCACGTTGCGGACGTCGTTGACGGCGCGATCGGTAGGAGTGCCGATGTCGAACTGGACGAAGGTGTTGCTGTTCCCTTCGCGGATGGTCGAGTTGATCTCGTCCACGCCGTTGACGCCGCGGATCGCGGCCTCGACCTTCTGCGTGATCTGATTCTCGATCTCGGTCGGGACCGCGCCGGGTTGCGACACGTCAACGCTGACCGCCGGGAAGTCGATGTCCGGATTGTTGTTCACGTCCATCTGGCTGAACGCGTAGATGCCCGCCATCAGCAAGCCGATGAACAGCACGATCGGCGGGACCGGGTTCTGGATGCACCAGGACGAGATATTCCGGAAATTCATCGCGTGATCGCCTTCCTAGCGAAACGTCTTAGCGGTTGAGCGCGGCTTCCAGCGCCATCTTGCGCGGGGTGACCTTCTGGCCCGGGTTGAGGAACGGGCCGGCCGAGACGACCACCTGCTCGTTGCCCGAGATGCCCGACGCGATCGTGACGCCATTGTCGTCGACGGTGCCGATCTCGACATCGCGCCGCTCGACCTCGTTCTTGGCGTTGACCACGTAGACGTAATTGCCCTTCGAATCGCTCAGCACCGCGCTTTGCGGGAGGAGCGGGGCGGTGGTCGTGCCCGCGGTGATCCGGGCTTCGGCGAAGCCGCCCGGGCGGATCGTCGCGCTGTAGGGAACCGAAATGCGGACCTCGCCGAGGCGCGACTGCGGGTTGATGACCGGCGCCACCTGCCACACGCGCCCGGTCACCGCCTGGGTCGAGCCGACCGGCGTCACCGATGCGGGCATGCCGACGCGGATCAGCGCGATATCCTGCTGCGACATCTGCGCGCGCATTTCCATCTCGCCGCTGGCGGCCATGCGGAACAGCCCGCCCGAACCGGCGCTGACGACCTGGCCGACTTCCACGTTGCGAGCGAGGATCAGGCCCGACGTGGGCGCGCGGATATCGAGCCGGCCGATCTGGGCGCGGGCCGCGCCAAGCTGGGCCTGCGCCACCGCGACGCGGGCCTGCGCGGCGTCGCGCGCGGCCTTCTTGCGGTCGAGATCGGCTTTCGAGACGAAGCCGCGGCCCACCAGCGCGAGGCTGCGTTCATATTCGTTCTGGGCAAGCGCCGCGTCGGCCCGCGCCGCCTGCACCGAGGCGGCGAGCTGGGCCGCGGTCTGGCTCTGCACCGAACGGTCGATGGTGGCGAGCACCTGGCCCTGGCGCACCCAGGTGCCGGCGTCGACCAGCACGGCGCGTACGAGGCCGCCTTCGCCGGCGACGCCGACGGGCTGGTCGCGGCGCGCGGCGAGCGCGCCGGACGCGGCGATGGTCCGCGCGACGTCGCTGCGTCCGGGAACGGTGACCGACACCGCCGTCGCGGCGCCCCCGCGCCCGCCCTTGCCGGCCGCGGCCGGTTGCTCGTCCTTGCCGCCGCCGAGCACGCCGGTCATGAGCAGGATCGCGGCCAGGCCGATCAGGACGGCGGCGACGATGATCCAGCGCCGGCGATTCGGCCGGTCGACGACGATCAGCGTGTCATTGCTGTGGAACGGGGTCTCGCGGTTCATCTTGTCCATCTCTCGCCCAAAAACAGGCCGGCGTGCCGACCATTTCGCCAACTGTATTACGCGAATATATCACTAGCTGCAACTAGGAAGCGGATCGACCCCCTTCCGCCCAGCGATTTTCGACCAACGGGCCGTCTCGCCCGCCCGGCGAAACGGGGGTGTTGACACCCGCCCCGCGCTCGGCTCGACTTCGCCGGTCTTCAGCGGAGGTAGTGCAACATGGGGTATCTGCAAGAACATGGCTGGATTGCCTGGATCATTATCGGCTTCGTGGCGGGCGGGATCGCCAAGCTGCTGATGCCCGGCAAGGACCCGGGCGGGTGCATCGTCACCATCCTTCTGGGCATCGCGGGCGCGCTGCTGGCCGGCTTCCTGGGCCAGGCGCTGGGGCTCGAAAGCGCGATGGACGGGGCCGGCTTCATCGGCGCCATCGTCGGCGCCTTCCTGATCCTCCTGGCCTACCGCATGTTCCTGAAGCGGCGTTAAGCGCGCCGTTCACGTCGCGATCAGGGGCCGGGGATCACCATCCCCGGCCTCATTGCTGTGGGAGACACGAATTGAACAAGTTGCGCCTGGCGCTCGCCGCCACCCTGCTCACCGCGCCGGCCGTGCTGGCCGCGCAACCGACCCTCGCGGTCCAGCCGATCGGCGGAACGCGGCTCGACATCGTCGCCTCGGGGCAGGTGACGCGCGTGCCCGACGTCGCGATCATCTCGGCCGGGGTGCAGACGCTGGCGCCGACGGCAACCGCGGCGATCGAGGAAAATGCGGCGCGCATGGAGCGCGTGCGGGCGGCGCTCAAGCGCGCCGGGATCGCCGATCGCGACATCCAGACCTCGCAGATCAGCCTCAACCCGGAATATCGCTACGTCGACAACCAGCCGCCGCAGCTGATCGGCTACCGCGCGTCCAACAACGTCAACGTCAAGTTCCGCGACCTGAAGCGCACCGGGGCGATCCTCGACGCCTTGGTCAAGGAAGGCGCCAACCAGCTGAACGGGCCGTCACTGACCATCGACCAGCCGGAAGGCGCCTATGACGAAGCGCG
>CAZKCD010000018.1:0-20354 GCA_964551235.1 uncultured Sphingomonas sp. | reverse complement strand
ACCGGTCGAAGGACGTCATCAAGTCGGGCGGCGAGTGGATCAGCTCGATCGAGCTGGAGAATGCCGCGGTCGGGTTCGAGGGGGTCGCCGAGGCGGCGGCGATCGGCCTGCCGCATCCCAAGTGGGACGAGCGGCCGCTGCTGGTGGTGGTGCGCAAGGCGGGGTGCGACGTCTGCCCGGTCGCGCTGCGCGACCATCTGGCGGGGCAGGTCGCCAAATGGTGGCTGCCCGACGGCATCGAGTTCGTCGAGGAACTGCCGCATACGGCGACGGGCAAACTGAGCAAGAAGACGCTGCGCGAGCAGTTTGCGGCCTATCGCTTCGCCGACGCGGACGAGCGGATGGAGCAGCTGCGCCACTAAGCGTCTGGATTAACGGGCCGCCAACCCCTAAGTGGCGGGCGAACTTCATTTCATTTCACGAGGAATAGCGACCCCATGGCCGCCCAATACGCTTTCGTCATGAAGGGCATGACCAAGTCCTTCCCCGGCGCGCAGAAGCCGGTGCTGAGCAACATCAACCTGCAGTTCTACCAGGGTGCCAAGATCGGCATCGTCGGCCCGAACGGCGCGGGCAAGTCGACGCTGATCAAGATCATGGCCGGCATCGACAAGGAATTCACCGGCGAAGCTTGGCCGGGTGAGAACATCACGGTCGGCTATCTCGAGCAGGAGCCCGAGCTCGATCCGACCAAGACGGTGCTTGAGAACGTCAAGGACGGCGCGCGCGAAACAGCCGACCTGGTCGAGCGCTTCAACGCGATCAGCGCCGAGATGGGCGACCCCAAGGACGACACCGATTTCGACGCGCTGATGGAGGAAATGGGCGACCTCCAGGCCAAGATCGACGCGGTCGACGGCTGGACACTCGACAACCAGCTCGAAGTGGCGATGGAAGCGCTGCGCTGCCCGCCGGGCGACTGGCCGGTGATCGACCTGTCGGGCGGTGAAAAGCGCCGCGTGGCGCTGACCCGCCTGCTGATCCAGAAGCCGTCGATCCTGCTGCTGGACGAACCGACCAACCACCTCGACGCCGAGAGCGTGCAGTGGCTGGAAAACCACCTCAAGGAATATGCCGGCGCGGTGCTGATGATCACGCACGACCGCTATTTCCTCGACAATGTGGTGGAATGGATCCTCGAACTCGATCGCGGAAGCTACTATCCGTACGAAGGAAACTACTCCACCTATCTGGAAAAGAAGGCGAAACGACTCGAGCAGGAAGCGCGCGAGGAGAGCGGCAAGCAGAAGGCGCTGGCCCGCGAACTCGAGTGGATCCGGCAGACGCCTGCGGCGCGCCAGTCCAAGTCGAAGGCGCGTATCCGCAAGTTCGAGCAGCTGCAGGAAGCGCAGGACGACCGGCGCATCGGCAAGGCCCAGATCGTCATCCAGGTGCCCGAGCGCCTGGGCGGCAAGGTCATCGAGGTGGAGAATATCTCCAAGGCCTATGGCGACAAGTTGCTGTTCGAGAATCTGAGCTTCACGCTGCCGCCGGGCGGGATCGTGGGCGTTATCGGGCCGAACGGCGCGGGCAAGTCGACCCTTTTCAAGCTGCTGACCGGCAAGGAGCAGCCCGACACCGGCACGATCAGCCTCGGCGAGACGGTGCGGCTGGGTTACGTCGACCAGAGCCGCGACCATCTCGACCCAAAGAAGAACGTCTGGGAAGAGATTTCGGACGGTCTTGATTACATGAAGGTCAACGGCCAGGACACGTCGACGCGTGCTTATGTCGGCGCGTTCAACTTCAAGGGACAGGACCAGCAGAAGAACGTCGGCAAGCTGTCGGGCGGTGAGCGCAATCGCGTGCACATGGCCAAAATGCTGAAGCAGGGCGGCAACGTGCTGCTGCTGGACGAACCGACCAACGACCTCGACGTCGAGACGCTGGGCGCGCTGGAAGACGCGATCGAGAATTTCGCGGGCTGCGCGGTGGTCATCAGCCACGACCGCTTCTTCCTCGACCGCCTGGCGACGCACATCCTGGCGTTCGAGGGCGACAGCCACGTCGAATGGTTCGAGGGCAACTTCGAGGCGTATGAGGAAGACAAGCGCCGCCGCCTCGGCGACGCCGCCGACCGCCCGACGCGCCTCGCCTACAAGAAGCTCAGCCGCTAGTCGTCAGCTTCCCGTCGCCCGGGTGTGCAGTCCCTCGTAATAGCCGTCGGGGCCCTCGGCGACCTTGTGGCGGTGCCATAGGGCGTCGAGGCTCCACGGGCCGGGGCCGGCGAAGACGATGTAGAGGAAGACGAAGCAGAACAGGATCGCCGCTTCCCCGCCGTTGAGGACCGGAAAAAAGTTGTCCGGCGCGTGGACCAGGAAGTAGGCGACCGCCATTTCGCCCGCCAAAACGAAGGCGACGGGCCGACTGAACAGGCCGAGCAGCAGCAGGGCACCGCCGACCAGTTCGAGCATCCCGGCCATCCAGAACTGCGTCCAGGGCGGCGGGAAGCTGGCGGTCGAGGCGGGAAAGCCCAAGATCTTGCTCGTGCCATGGGCGAGGAACAGCCCGGCCGTCACGATCCGGAGGATCGACAGGAATTGCGGACGCCATTGGTCGGCCCATCCGCCATCTTCGGTAATTGGATTGTGCATGCGTGCCTCCCGGGTTGAACGCGGTACCGGCAGGACGCAGTTTACCCGAAAAGCCGCCCGGAAGCGACGGGGCAGGGCAAGATCAGTTTTTGACGGCGTCGCGGACGGCGTCGCGGACTTCCGCCCGGATGCGTTCGCGTTCGGCGGCGTCGACCGAGTCGCGGGCATCCTTGGCGGCATCGAGGCGCGCCTCGATCGCGTCGACGCGCGCGTCGGCGGCCTTCACGCGCGCTTCGGCGGCAGCGACTTGATCCGCCGGGGGATCGCTCTTCATAGTGAGGAGGGCGAGGGCGGCCTCCGCCTTGATCTTCTCGGTGACGGCGGAGGCAAGTTCCTCGCGCACGACGCGGCTGACCTCGATCGGTTCGCCGTCGCCGTCGACCACGGGCGCGTTGGCGATCTTTTCCTCGACGATGCGTTCGACGCGCGATTCGACGTCGCCGTCCTTACGGTCGCCGTCATGCTGGATGGTGACCGACGGGCGCTTGTCGCCATCCCCGTCTCCGTCGAACAGGTCGCCCTGGAACGCCATGCCGGCAAGGATCGCCGCCCCGCCCGCCATGATCCACGCAAACCGACCCGCCATCGTTCGACCCTTCCTTGACTGTCAGCCCCCTTACCAAGGGGTGCTTTAGGGGAGCAAGACGGCTTTCGACGAAAAAAAACGCCGCGGCCCCCCGAAGGGAACCGCGGCGCGCCCCTCCCCGAAAGGAGGACTCGGCGTAGAATTTACAGGGCGACGGTCGCCTGGTGGTCCGACTGGTGTTCCTTGCCCGGATCAATGTCGAAGAGGGCTTTCAGGGCCGCGGCCTTCAGCGTCGAACCCGTATCGGCTTCCCACACATCGGCCTTTTCGGTGTCGAAGCGCAGCAGCAGCAGGTCGGGATCGTCCTTGCCGTCCTTGTACCAGCTGGCGATGAACGGGTTCCACAGGCGGTCGATGACCGCGCGGTCATCGCTGGGGACGAGGTTGCCGTGGATATGGGCGAACACCTTGTGGTCCTTGCCCGCGAAGGTGGCGACGGCGCGCGCGCCCTGGCCAATGTCCTGGCCGACGCCATCGGTCTTCGAAGCGAAAAAGTAGATCGGGCCGCCGTCTTCCTTGTCGCGATCCTGCCGGTCGACCTGCGCGGTCATCGGGCGGGTGCGACTGTCCTCGACGCCTTCGAGGCCCAGCATGACGAACGGGCTGTCGTCGAGCGCGGCGAAGAACTTCTTGCGGAGGCGGGTTTCGGGGGCTTCGTCGTTGCCAAACATGGGAATCTCCTGGTGGTCGCAATTGCTCCACCAACGGGCGGAAGGGGTCCGCCGTTCCCTCGGTTCAGCGCATTCGCTTGACGAGCAGCCGTCCGTCGGCGCCCACCTTGGTGTCGAAATTGGGGACGGCGCGGATGAGATCGCTCAAGCGGTTGAAGCCGTAATTGCGCACCGCGAAGCTCGACACGGCCTTAGCGCGCTGGCCGAGTTCGCTGAGCGAGGTGTAGCCTTCGTCGTCGCGCTTGGACGCCTTGTAGGCCGAGCCCAGCACCTGGAGGAGCTCGGCATCGACGGTGCGCTGGCCGGCCGCGGTTGGCGGGGCTTCGAGCGCGTCCTCGCCGTTCATGTCGAGGGCGGCGACGTCGAAGAAGCGGGTGCAGGCCTGCTGGAAGCTCATCGGCGTCTTGGCGGTGCCGAAGCCGTAGACCGGAAGCCCGTCCTCGCGAATGCGCTGGGCGAGGGGCAGGAAGTCGCTGTCGCTCGACATGATGCCGAAACCGTCGACATGGCCGCGGTAGAGCAGGTCCATGGCGTCGATGGTCATGCGCATGTCGGTCGCGCTCTTGCCCTTGACGACGTCGAACTGCTGGACGGGGATGATCGAGTGCAGGCCGGTGAGCGTGCCCCAGCCCTTGAGCGCGGTCTTCGACCAGTTGCCGTAGGCGCGGCGGATATTGATGTTGCCGAGTTCGCCGAGGACGAGCAGCACTTCGTCGAGGTGGTCGGGGCTGGCGTTATCGGCGTCGATGAGGAGCGCGATGTTGAGCTCGGAATCGCGGACGTCGGAAAGGGGACTCATGGGTGATACATCCTCCGCCGTCCGTCATAACGCATCGCCAGCGGAACGAAATGGGCTTGTCGTGCGTCGAAAGGCCATCGGGGCTGGGGGACGAGTAAGTGAGAGGTGAGGCCATGAAAAAGATCATTCTGAGCACTGTCGCGCTGAGCATGCTGCCGCTGTCGGCGTGCGCGACCTACAACGACCCCTATTACGGCAACCGTGACAACACGCAGGTCCGTCGCGCGGCGACGGGTGCGGCGGTCGGCGCGGCCGCCGGCGCGGTGGCCGGTGCGGTCATCCCGGGCGTGAGCACGGTCGAAGGCGCGGTCGCCGGCGGCATCGCCGGTGCGGTGCTGGGCGCGGTGATCAACAACCGCCAATATTACCGCGACACCAACAACTACTGCTACTACGTCGACCAATACGGTCGTCCGGTCTACGACTATAACGTCCGCTGCTAGTCGGATCGTTCGGTCGTCAATGACCTGAAGAGGGCGCGCCGGCGTGAGGTCGGCGCGCCCTTTTTCGTGTCAGCCGGCGACGTCGTCGAACGTGCCGGTGGCCTCGTCGAGGACGCGGAGGCGTCCTTCGCCGATGGTGAAGTGGCAGCCGTGAAGCTTGAGCGTCCCCGCTTTTTCGCCTGTGGCAATGTAGGGAAACGTCCGCAAATTTGCGAGGCTCTGGCGGACGGCCTCGAGTTCGAGCGCGGTCTGCTTGTCGCTGCTGCTGTCGTCGGCCAGCACGCGATCGCGGGCGGCGTCGACGAGCCCGATCCAGTCGCGCACGAAGCTGTGCTCGGGAAGCGCGACGTCCTCGGGATGAAGCGCGGCGTGGATGCCGCCGCAGGCCCCGTGACCCATCACGACGATATGCTTCACGGCAAGGCCGAGCACGCCGAACTCGATCGCCGAGGAGACGCCGTGGAGGCCGCCGCCCGGGTCGTAGGGCGGTACGAGGTTGGCCACGTTCCGCAGCACGAAGGCCTGGCCGGGCGAGGTGTCGAACACGGTGGCCGGATCGACGCGGCTATCGCAGCAGGCGACGATCATGATCGGCGGGGTCTGGCCGGTGGCCAGTTCCTCCCAGCGTTGCCGTTCGACGGCGTAATTGGTGGAACGGAAACGGCGGTAGCCTTTAAGCAACTCGGCAAATTCGGGCATTTAGAAATGGTCCTGTCGGATGACCTGGCAGTCGCTGAGGCTGAGCAGCAGGCGGTGGCTGTCGAGGATGGGGGCGAGTTCGTCGAGCAGGCGCTCGGCCTGGTCGGGCGCGCCGATCGCGATGACCATCACGCGGCTGCTGGAGGTGAGGCGTTCGTCGCTCCACTGGCCATGGCTGCCGCGGCCGCCGAGGACGGGAAGCACGGTGTGGCCGGAAAAGCCCGCGGCCTTGATCGCCTTGGCGACCAGCGGGAGGATTTGCTCCTCGACGAGAATGTCGAAGCGCTTCTTGGGCGAGGTGTCGATCATGCGAGTTTCCCGGCGAGCCAGCTGAGGAAGGCGATGTTGACGATGACGTTGAACGGGAAGGTTATCCCGAGCGACATCGAGAGGTAGATCCCCGGATCGGCCTGCGGCAAGGCGAGGCGCATCGCGGCGGGGACGGCGATGTAGGAGGCCGAGGCCGCGAGCACGCCGAGGATCGCGGCCGTGCCGACGTCGAGGCCGAAGAGGCGCCCCAGTACGACGCCGAGCACGCCGTTGACCAGCGGCAGGATGATTCCGACCGAGGCGAGGCGGAGGGTGAGGGCGCGGGTCTGCGACAGGCGGCGCGCGGCGATGAGGCCCATGTCGAGCAGGAACAGGCACAGGACGCCGCGATAACCGCCTTCGAACACCGGGGCGATCGGCGCGAAGCCGTCCTTGCCGGCGATGTAGCCGATCACCATCGCGCCCACGAGCAGGACGACCGACGCGTTGAGCAGGACTTCGTGGAGGAGGTTGCCCGAGGCGGCGCTGCCTTTTTCGCGGGCGAGGAACAGGCCGGAGATGATCGCGGGCGTCTCCATCATCGCGAGCACCGCCACCATGAAGGCGGCGGCGGGCATGCCGGCGCTCTCGAAAATCTCCGCGGCCGTGATGTAGGTGACGAGGCTGACCGACCCGTAATGGGCCGCGGTCGCGCCTGCGTCGGTCCGCGACAGGCCGCCGAGTGAGCGCAGCAGCGCGAAGGCGGGGAAGGGGAGGAGGAAGGACAAGGCGATCCCCAGCCCCGCGGCGACCAGCAGCGCCGGGGTGATGCCGGTCGCGGCGATCGAGACGCCGCCCTTTAGGCCGATCGCGGCCATCAGGTAGATCGCCATCGACTTGGCCATCGCTTCGGGGATGGCGAGGTCGGACTTGGCGAAACCGGCGAGCAGGCCGAGAACGAAGAAGAGGATGATTGGTGACGTCAGCGTGTCGATGATCATCGTTAACCCCCTGAAGTTCGCTGCCGGTAACGAGCGTCGCGGGGGGTGGCAAGATGGCGCGTCAATCGCTATCTGGCCGGCACGATGAACGCCCCCCTCGATCTTCCGCGCCAGCGCAAGCCCGACTGGATCCGCGTCAAGGCGCCGACCAGCGAAGGCTATGCCGAGACCCGCCGCCTGATGCGCTCCAAGAACCTCGCCACCGTGTGCGAGGAAGCGGCCTGCCCGAACATCGGCGAGTGCTGGACCAAGAAGCACGCCACGGTGATGATCCTTGGCGACACGTGCACGCGGGCCTGCGCCTTCTGCAACGTCAAGACCGGCATGCCGCGCGCGGTGGACCCGCTGGAGCCGCAGAACACCGCCGATGCGGTCGCGGCCATGGGTCTCGAGCATATCGTGATCACCAGCGTCGACCGCGACGACCTGCCGGACGGCGGCGCGAGCCAGTTCGTCAAGGTGATCGAGGCGATCCGCAAGACGACGCCGCAGACCACGATTGAAATCCTGACGCCCGATTTCCGCAACAAGCATGAGGCGGCGGTCGAGGCGATCGTTGCCGCGCGGCCCGACGTCTACAACCACAATCTGGAGACCGTGCCGAGGCTCTACCCGACGATCCGTCCGGGCGCGCGTTATTATGCCTCGCTGCGCCTCTTGGAGCAGGTCAAGAAGCTCGACCCGTCGATCTTCACCAAGTCGGGCATCATGGTCGGGCTGGGCGAGCAGCGGCTCGAGGTGCACCAGGTGATGGACGACATGCGCTCGGCGGGGATCGATTTCCTGACCATGGGCCAGTATCTCCAGCCCACCCCGCGCCACGCCACGGTCGAGGAATACGTCCACCCCGACGCGTTCAAGGCCTATGCCGCCATCGCGCGCGCCAAAGGCTTCCTGCTGGTCGCGGCGACGCCGCTGACGCGGTCGAGCTATCACGCGGGCGACGACTTCAAGAAGATGCAGGATGCGCGCAACAAGCAGCTGGCGCGGGCCGGGGCGCTCTAGGACGCATGCCGCGGCATACCGAAAACAGGCACCTGCCGTACACGCCCGAACAATTGTTCGACATGGTCGCCGACGTCGCGCGCTATGACGAGTTCCTGCCGTGGGTGGTGGCGGTCCGGGTGCGGTCGAGCAGCGAGACCGAGACGGTTGCCGACCTGGTCGTCGGCTTCAACGCCTTCAAGGAGCGCTTCACCAGCCGCGTGGTGAAGAAACGGCCCGACCGGATCGAGGTCGATTATGTCGAAGGTCCGCTGAAGTATCTCCACAACGAGTGGGTGTTCACGCCGGCCGAGGGCGGCGGCACCGACCTGTGCTTCTCGGTCGATTTCGCATTCAAGAGCCGGATTTTCGAGACGCTGGCCGGGCAGATGTTCGACCGCGCGCTAAGGCGGATGACGTCAGCCTTCGAGCAACGCGCCGCCGCGCTCTACGGAAGCAGCAGTTCGAGCGCGACCAGCGCGGCCTGAAGCCGGATCCCGGAGCGGCCCTCGCTGGCGTCGAACAGGCGGCTGTCGGCGGCGCAATCTTCCGGATCCTGGCCCTTGAGGGCCTTGGCGAAGACGACCGTGCCGACCGGCTTGGCGGGCGTGCCGCCGTTGGGACCGGCGATCCCCGTGATCGACACCGCGACATCGACGTCGAGCGCTTGGAGCGCGCCCTGCGCCATCGCCCAGGCGGTCGCGACGCTGACCGCGCCGAACGTGTCGATGACATCCGGGGAGACACCGAGGCGGGCGATCTTGGCCTCGTTCGAATAAGACACGAAGGCGCCGACGAACACTTCGCTCGAACCCGGGATTTCGGTGATCGCGGCGGCGACGAGTCCGCCGGTGCAGCTCTCGGCGATCACGAAGCGGCGACCGGCCGCGCGATTGGCCTCGACCACCTCGCGAGCCTTGGCGACGAGGACGTCCGGGAGCAGGTTCATGACGTCGCCATCCGGATGGTGGCGCTGGCCATGGCGGCAATGCCTTCGCCGCGCCCGGTAAAGCCCATGCGCTCGGTGGTGGTGGCCTTGATGCTGACGGCGCCGGGCGCGAGCTCGAGAATGCGCGCGACGTTTTCGCGCATCGCCTCGCGGTGGGGGCCGACCTTGGGCGCTTCGCAAATGACGGTGCAGTCGACGAAATCGATGATCCCGCCACGCTCGCGCACCAGGTTGGCGGCGTGGGCGAGGAAGATCGCGCTGTCGGCGCCTTTCCAGCGCGGATCGGTGGGCGGGAAATGCTGGCCGATGTCGCCGAGCCCCGCCGCGCCGAGCAGGGCGTCGGTGATGGAATGAAGAACGACGTCGGCGTCGCTGTGCCCGGCCAGCCCCTTGGGATGGTCGATGGCGAGTCCGCCCATGATGACGGGCCCCTCGCCGGCGAAGGCGTGGACGTCGAACCCGGTGCCGGTGCGGCTGACGAAGGCGGCGCTGTGCATGGCCTCCGCTCTTGTCCAGTCGGCGGGCGTCGTCAATTTCTCGAGCTCGGCGGCGCCCTCGACCGCCGCGACGCGCCCCCCCGCAGCGCGCACGACGCTGGCCTCGTCGGTCGGCGGCGTGGCGTCACTCCAGCGGTCATAGGCCGCACGGAGCGTTGCGAGCGGGAAGGCCTGCGGGGTCTGGACCCGGACGATGGCGTCGCGGTCGACCGGGCCTTCGAGCACGGAGCCGGCACGGGCGAGCGTGTCGGCGACGGGGAGGGCGGGGACCGCGCCGTCATGATCGGCCAGCGCATCAAGCAGGCGGTCGACGACGTGAGGCGGACAGAAGGGGCGGGCGGCATCGTGGACGAGCACGACGTCGGCCTCGATGGCGGCAAGGCCGGCGCGGACGCTGTCGGCACGGGTCGCGCCGCCGATGATGGCGTCGCCGACGTCACGCCCACCCAAAGCGGCGCCAAGCGCCTCATCCTGCCCGGCGGCGGCGACGATGCGGACCGCGTCGATGCGCGGGTGCGACGCCAAGGCATCGACGGCGTGGGCGAGCACGGACTTGCCGGCGATCAACCGGAACTGCTTGGGCGTTTCGCCGCCCATCCGGCTTCCCGAACCGGCGGCGACGATGAGGGCGATGACACGCATGGGCGCTGCCTTGCCCGAGGGGCGGGTCTCCTGTAAAGGCGCGCGCTCCCATGCCTGAACTGAAGCCCATCTCGGTCGGCCCGCTGACCATCAACGCGCCCGTCATCCTGGCGCCCATGACGGGCGTCACCGACCTGCCGTTCCGCAAGATCGTCAAGCGCTATGGCGCCGGTCTGACGGTCAGCGAGATGATCGCCAGCCAGGCGATGATCCGCGAAACGCGCCAGTCGCTGCAGAAGGCCGCGTGGGACCCGAGCGAGGAACCGGTGTCGCTGCAACTCGCGGGCTGCGCGCCCGTCGAGATGGCCGAGGCGGCCAAGCTCAACGAACAGCGCGGCGCGGCGATCATCGACATCAACATGGGTTGCCCGGTGAAGAAGGTGGTCAACGGCGACGCCGGTTCGGCGCTGATGCGCGACCTCAAGCTCGCGGGCCAAATCATTGATGCGACGGTGAAAGCGGTCGAGGTCCCCGTGACGTTGAAGATGCGCATGGGCTGGTGCCACGACAGCCTCAACGCGCCGGAACTGGCGCGGATCGCCGAAGATCTCGGCGTGCGGATGATCACCGTGCACGGGCGCACGCGCAACCAGATGTACAAGGGCTCGGCCGACTGGCGCTTCGTGCGCAAGGTCAAGGAGGCCACGCGCCTCCCGGTCATCGTTAACGGCGACATCTGCAGCCGCGAGGATGCGCGCGAGGCGCTCGACCAGTCGGGCGCGGACGGCGTGATGATCGGGCGCGGCGCCTACGGGCGGCCGTGGCTGCTCGGCCAGGTGATGGACGATCTTGCCGGAAGCGGGGAGCGGGGCGAGCCGTCGCTCGACGAGCAGCTGGCGGTCATCCTTGAGCAATATGACGCCATGCAGTCACTGTACGGGACGCAGACCGGCGTGAATCTCGCCCGCAAGCATATCGGCTGGTACACGAAGGGCCTCACCGGTTCGGCGGAATTCCGCAACCGGGTCAACCAGATGGACGACCCCAAGGCGGTGATCGCGGCGCTCCGCGACTTTTATTCGCCCTGGCTGTCGCGCGCCGCCGCCTGACCACACAATAGTGTGTTCTTTATGCAACGCGTCCGTGCTAGGGCGCGTGCCATGGATGCGCAATCGGCCGATTCATCATTGACGACGTCAGGGTGGAATTGGCTTGCGCGCGAGCGGCAGACGGGTCGGCTCTACGGCTGGCTGACCGCCGCGTCGGCCATCGCCCTCATCGCCATCATTTTCGTGAGCGTCGCCGTTTTCGCCCGATCCGGCCAGCCCGGCACCTTCGTGTCGCCGCCGCTGATCGCGGTGATGCTGATTGCCCTGCTGATTCCGTCGATCGCGCTGATGGTGCTGCTGTCGCGCCGGATGGCGATGAAGCGGGCGGAGGAGAGGGGGCTTGCAGGCGGGCGGCTGCATACGCGCCTGGTCGCCCTGTTTTCCGTCATCGCGGCGGTCCCGACCGTCTTGGTGGCGATCTTCGCCTCGCTGATGTTTCAATCAGGGCTGGAATTCTGGTTTTCCGAACGCCCGCGCACCATGATCGGAAACGCGGTCGAGCTGGCGAGCACGACCTATCGCAACGAGGAAGAGCGCGTCGCCATCGAGACCGAGACGATGAGCGCCGACCTTGCCAACAAGCTCAGCGTAATGCCGCTGGAGAGCATGGCGTTCGGCAACGAATTCGCGGGCCAGGTGCTGGTTCGCAACCTGTCGGAAGCCATCATCTTTCGCGTCGGCCCGGACGGATCGATCCTGTCGCTGGCGCTGGTCAATCCCTATGACCGGCAGCTCGACCAGGTCATCCGGCCGGACATGATCGCGGCGCTGGCGGGCAAGAAATCGGTGCCCGTCAACAGTAGTGACCGGATCGGCGCCCTGACCCCGCTGGGCGCGGGGACCGACGTGTACGTCTACGCGTCCCGCGTCTTCGATCCCGAATTCGCGCGGCAAATCCAGCGCGCGCAGGAAGTGCAGCGGACCTACCGCGAGCTGCAGGACCGGTCGCGCATCTACCAGCTGCGCTTCAACGGCGCGCTGCTGTTCGGGGCGCTCGTCATCGTCGGCCTGGCGATCTTCTTCGCGCTCAAGATCGCCGACCGCCTGGTGCGTCCGGTGGGCGAGCTGGTCGCGGCGGCTGGGCAGGTGGAAGAGGGCGATTTTTCCGTGCGCGTGCCGGTCAGCGAACCGCATGACGAGGTCGCCATGCTGGGCAGTGCCTTCAACCGCATGACGGGACGCCTTCAGGAGCAGACCGGGGCGCTGATGGCGGCGAACAAGCAGCTCGATACGCGCCGCGCCTTCATCGAGGCGGTGCTGTCGAGCGTTACGGCGGGCGTCATCGCGCTCGACCAGAACGGACGGATCCTGCTGGTCAACCGCTCGGCGGAGACGCTGCTCGAGCCCGAGGGCGAGGAGATCGAGGGAAGGGCGCTGGCCGACGTGTCGACCGAGCTGGCCGAATTCATGGCCGGCGACACGCGCGACGCATCGGTCACCATCAATTCGGAGGAGGGGCAGCGGACGCTGGCGATCAAGCGCGCGCGGTATGCCGACGGCGCGGTGCTGACCTTCGACGACATCACCGACCAGCTGAGCGACCAGCGTCGGGCGGCGTGGTCGGACATTGCGCGGCGCATCGCGCACGAGATCAAGAATCCGCTGACCCCGATCCAGCTTGCCGCCGAGCGTCTGCAACGACGCTACGGCAAGGAAATCCAGTCGGACCCCGAGACCTTCGATCGGCTGACCGGAACGATCGTCCGCCAGGTCGGCGACCTTCGGCGCATGGTCGACGAGTTCAGCAATTTCGCGCGGATGCCCAAGCCCGTCTTCCGGCGCGACAATGTCCACGAGATCGCGCGTGCGGCCCTGTTCCTGCACGAGGTGGCGCACCCTGGCATCACTTTCTCGATCGAGCCCGCGCACGACAATATCCCGATGGTGTGCGATCGCCGCCAGCTCGGCCAGGCGCTGACCAACGTCGTCAAGAACGCGGTCGAGGCGATCGAGGCACGGCGGAATCGCGGGGTGACCAACCTTGAAGGCGACAAGATCGACGTGCGCGTCCGCAAGGACGGCGACCAGGTCATCGTCGACGTGTGCGACACGGGGATCGGGCTGCCCGAGGAACGCGAACGGCTGACCGAGCCTTATATGACGACGCGGGTGCGCGGCACCGGCCTCGGGCTGGCGATCGTCAAGAAGATCGTCGAGGAGCATCTGGGCGAGATCGCCTTCCTCGACCGGCCCGGCGGCGGAACGCACGTCCGCATCGCGTTCGACGTGGAGCGGCTCGAGGCGATGGAAACCGCCGCGGCGGATATCGAGCCGCGCCCGATCGCGGGCGAGGATGGCGAGTATGACGAGGAGGTGAAGGGCTAATGGCGCTCGATGTGCTGGTCGTGGACGACGAGGCCGATATCCGGGATCTGGTCGCCGGCGTGCTGGAAGACGAAGGTTATGCGGTGCGTACCGCGGGCGATAGCGACAGCGCGCTGGAAGCGATCGAGGAACGGCGGCCGAGCCTCGTCCTGCTCGACGTGTGGCTGCAGGGCTCGCGACTGGACGGGTTGCAGATGCTTGAACAGGTCAAGCACCGCGATCCCACCCTGCCCGTGATCATGATCTCGGGGCACGGCAACCTCGACACTGCCGTTGCCGCCATCCGCGAAGGCGCCGTCGATTTCATCGAGAAGCCGTTCGAGGCCAATCGCCTGCTCCACCTCGTCGGGCGGGCGACCGAGACTGACCGGCTGCGGCGCGAAAATGCCGCGTTCCGCGCCAAGGTCGGGCCCGACCACCAGCTGGACGGCTCGTCGGTGTCGATCAACAACGTCCGCGCCACGCTGAAGCGCGTCGCGCCGACCGGCAGCCGCGTGCTGATCACCGGGCCGGCGGGCGTCGGCAAGGAAATCGCGGCGCGCATGATCCACCAGTGGAGCCCCCGCGCCGACGCGCCCTTCATCACCGTCTCCGCGGCGATGATGAGCCCGGAGCGCGTCGAGGAGGAATTGTTCGGCGTCGAGGACGACGGGGTGGCGCGCCCGGGCCTGCTCGAGCAGGCGCACGGCGGCACCTTGTTCCTGGACGAAATCGCCGACATGCCGCCCAATACGCAGGCCAAAATGCTGCGGGTGCTGACCGACCAGAGCTACACGCGTGTCGGCGGCCAGCGTCCCGTCAAGGTGGATGTCCGCGTCCTCAGCGCCACGTCGCGCGACCTTGGCGATGAAATCTCCGCCGGGCGGTTTCGCGAAGACCTCTATTATCGTCTGAACGTCGTGCCGGTGCGGATTCCGCCCTTGCGCGAGCGCCGGGAAGACATTCCCGACCTCGTCGCGCACTTCCTGGCGCGGTTTGCGGCCGAGCGGCGCATGACCTCGCCGACGGTCACCGAAGAGGCGATCGCGGCGCTGCAGGCGCACGACTGGCCGGGAAACGTGCGCCAGCTTCGCAACATTATCGAGCGCACGCTGATCATGGCGCCGGGTGACCGCGTCGAACGGATCGATATCGACCTGCTCCCCCCGGAAATCGTCGAAGGCGGGGCCACGGGGGGCGGCCAGTCGGTCGCAACCATGGCGATCATGGGCTCGCCGCTGCGCGAGGCGCGCGAGAGCTTCGAGCGCGAATATCTGCGCATCCAGATCCGCCGCTTTTCCGGCAACATTTCGCGCACCGCCTCGTTCATCGGGATGGAGCGCTCGGCCCTGCACCGCAAACTCAAGGCGCTGGGGCTCGCCGACCGCAAGGACTTCGACGACTAGATGCCCGAGAGACCGACCAGCCTGCAGGACCAGTTCCTGAATGCCGCGCGGCGCGCGAAGACGCCGCTGACCATCTTCCTGGTGAAGGGCGTCAAGCTCCAAGGCATCATCACCTGGTTTGACAATTTCTCGCTGCTGCTCCGGCGCGAGGGCGCGTCCCAGCTGATCTACAAGCACAGCATTTCGACCATCCAGCCGCACGAGGCGGTGCCGGGCTTCGTACCCAGCCGACCCGAGCTTGCCGCCCGGCCGCCGCTGCAGGACGTGTTCCTTGCCGCAGCGCTCGAGCAGCGCGAGCCGATGACGGTATTCCTGATGAACGGCGTGATGCTTCAGGGGTTCGTGACCGGCTTCGACCAGTTCGCCGTTGTCCTGGAGCGCGTGCCGCAGATGCAGCTGGTCTACAAGCACGCCATGTCGACCTTGCAGCCGGCTCATGGCCTCGACCTTCAGGGCGAGGACGACGAGGGAGCGAACGGCTGAGCGTCTTCAACCGCGACGAGGACGACGGGATCAGCCGGGGCGCGCGCGCCGTGCTGGCCCTGCCGGACGTGGTCGGCCAGTCGCGGATGCGCGATTCGGCCGCGCGGCTCGACGAGGCCGAAGGACTGGCGGCGGCAATCGGCATCGATGTCGTGGAACGGCGCGCCTTTCGGGTTCGATCGCCACGCCCCGCGAGCCTGTTCGGCAAGGGCCAGGCCGAGGAAATCGCCGAGACGGTCGAGCGCGAGCAAGCCGCACTGCTGATCGTCGATGCGGCGCTGACCCCCGTGCAGCAAAAGAACCTGGAGGACGTCACCAAGGCCAAGGTGATCGACCGCACGGGCCTGATCCTCGAGATTTTTGGTGAGCGGGCGGCGACCGCCGAAGGGCGCTTGCAAGTCGAACTGGCCCATCTCGACTACCAGGCGGGGCGCCTGGTGCGGAGCTGGACCCACCTCGAACGACAGCGCGGCGGCTTCGGCTTCCTCGGCGGACCCGGCGAAACACAGATCGAAGCCGACCGGCGGATGATCCGCGACCGGATGGCGCGCATTCGCAAGGAACTGGAGCAGGTCAAACGCACCCGCGGCCTGCATCGCGATCGGCGGCAGCGGGCGCCGTGGCCGGTAATCGCGCTTGTCGGCTATACGAATGCCGGAAAGTCCACGCTTTTCAATCGATTGACGCGCGCAACGGTGATGGCGGAGGACCTGCTGTTCGCCACGCTCGACCCGACCATGCGCGAGGTACGGCTCCCCGGGCACGCCAAGGCAATCCTCAGCGACACGGTCGGGTTCGTGTCCGACCTGCCGACCGAATTGATCGCGGCGTTCCGCGCGACGCTAGAGGAAGTCACCGCGGCCGACCTTATCGTCCACGTCCGCGACATCGCGCATCCCGACAGCGATGCGCAGGCCGCCGACGTGTCGGCGGTGCTCGCCTCGCTCGGGCTGGAAGAGGGGAGTGGGCCACCGCGCATTGAGGTGTGGAACAAGGTGGATGCACTCGGTCCGGCGGAGCGCGTCGCGGTCGAGGGTGAGGCCGCCCGTCGGGAGGACGTAATCGCGATCAGCGCGCTGACGGGGGACGGGATCGACGACTTGCGCGAGCGGATGGCGTCGGTCCTCCGCGGTGAAGGCGAGGTCCGGTCGATCGAGATCCCGATTGGCGATGGCGGTCGGCTTGCGTGGCTACACGCGCGCGGCGATATCCTCGAGCAGGTGATGCAGGATGAGCGCTACGTGCTGAGCGTGCGCCTGTCGCCGGAAGACTGGCAGCGCTTTCAGTCGCTCTGACGACCCTTGGCCGCGACCCAGAGCGCTTCCTTCTCATCCAGTGACAGGTCGTCGAACCCCGGCGCGGTTTCGATCGAGCGGAAACGACGCTCGAACTTGGAATTCGCCGCGCGCAGAGCCGCTTCCGGGGGGATCTCGAGCTTTCGTGCGAGGTTGACGACGGCAAACAGCAGGTCGCCCAGTTCGTCGGCCTGCCGCTCGGGATCGTCCTCGGCATCCAGCTCGGCCAATTCCTCCGTGACCTTTGCGCGAGCTCCGGCGGCATCCGGCCAGTCGAACCCCGTCCGTGCGGCGCGTTTCTGCAGCTTCAGGGCCCGTTCGAGCGCCGGCAGGCCAAGCGCAACGCCGGCAAGGGCACTGGTATCTTCCTTTCGGGCGCGTTCCTGGGCCTTGATGGCTTCCCAGCCCGGGCTTGCAGCCGCGTCGCCGAAAATGTGGGGGTGCCGGCGTTCAAGCTTGTCGGCGATGCCGGTCAGCACGTCGTCCAGGGTGAAATGACCGTCCTCGCTGGCCATCTGGGCGTGGAAGACGACCTGCAGTTGCAAATCGCCGAGTTCATCGACGAGGGAGGCCATGTCGTTCCGCTCGATCGCGTCGGCGACCTCATAAGCTTCTTCGATGGTGTAAGGAGCGATCGTCGCGAAGTTCTGGACGCGATCCCATTCGCAACCATGGTCTGGATCGCGCAACCGCCGCATGATCGAAACAAGTCGGTCCAACGGGTTGAGGGGGCTCGATTTCATGATGATCCGTTAGTCTGATAATATGTATTATGTAAAGTAAAGGGTAATGCAGAAGAGGGCTATCCCTCAAGGACGAGCCATCGCCCCTCGACCCCCCAACGACGCAAGGACGACAGGAAGTTCATGCCGAGCACGTTGATCTCCTCATTGTCGCTGATGTGGAGACCAACGCCGCGGCGCTCGATGCGGTCGATGGTCACGCGATCGGCCGTCCCCAGTCCGACCTTGATGACGCCGTTGCCGGTTCGCACGAGTTGTTCTTCGGTGCGTTTCACGCGGACGCCCGCCGCTTCGGCGGTCGTGCGGCCGATCGTGGTCATGGTCGCGCCGCTGTCGACGAGGAACTTGACCGGTTCACCGTTTACGCGTGCCTCGATCCAGAAATGCCCGTCGAGCGCCATGGGCACTCGCAGCGTCGTGCCCACCGCGATCGGCTCGCCCGTCACCTCGGTCTTAAGCCGCTGGCCCAAATAGCCGAGGTCGTCGCGGAAGGCGAAAATGACGAAGCCGGCCGTGAACAGGGTCACGAGCGTCACCGTCTGGACGGCGATGCGCGCCAGCGTTCCGCGACGACTGAGCATCGCGCCGAGCACTATCATGATGGCCATCAGGATGTAGACTGTGCCAAGCATGGTGTCGTTGGTCATCGCGCCAGCCCCTGGAAAAGGGTGACGGCGAAAAAGGCGGCGGCGAAAATCGCCACCCAAGCAAGGCCCATTCTCACCCATTCGCGCATCGGCAGCCGCCGCGCGACCAGCGACGATCCGACGAGGACAAGGCAGGCGATGCCGGAAATGGCGGTAAGAGCCAGGTCTTCGTTCACGTCAGCGCGATCTCCTGCCCGTCGAAACCGGGCTCGGCCCAGTCGGGCAATTCCTGCCTCAAGGTGGCATAGTCCATGCTGTTGTCCAGATGCATCAGGACGATATGGCCGACTTCAAGGTCGCGCGCCCAGCCAAGCACCGCGTCGAGATGCGCATGGGTCGGGTGCGGCTGGCGGCGCAGGCAATCGACGATCCACAGGTCGAGGCCTTCGTAAAGGCTCGCCATTTCGTCCGATAAGTCGTGGAAATCGATGGAATAAGCGGCGCTTCGCCCATCGCCGTCGAAGCGCATGCCGAGCGACGTGATGCCGCCATGCGGCTGGTCGACGAAACGGACGGCGGCGTCCCCTACCCGCCATTCGCCCTCGATCGCGACCGGATGGAGGATCGGGCGATACAAGGCGATGCCTTCGAAGGCATAGGTGAAACGGCGATGCAACCGGTCGAGCACGTCCTGGCGCGCGTGCAGCGGGACCGGTTCGCCACGGGCGTGCATCAGTTGCCGGAGGTCGTCGATGCCATGGCAATGGTCGGCATGATCATGGGTGACGATGACCCGGTCGACGTCCGCAATTTCGGCCGCCAGCAACTGTTCGCGCATGTCCGGACCGCAATCGACCAGCAAGCGTTCGCCGCCGACCTTGGCCAGGAGCGAAGAACGCAGCCGGCGATTGCGCGGTTCGGACGGATCGCATTGGCCCCAGTCGTTCCCGATCCGCGGCACGCCCGACGACGTCCCGCAACCGAGGATGCGAAATTTCATGCGGCCGCTTTTCCGAACAATGTGAAGAAGTTGTGAGTAGTATTGGCAGACAGCTCTTCGAGACTTTCGCCGCGCAGGTTGGCGACGAAGGCGGCGGTATCGCTGACGAAGGCGGGCTCGCACGTCTTGCCGCGGTTGGGCACGGGTGCGAGGAAGGGGCTGTCGGTCTCGACCAGCATCCGATCCTTGGGCAGGAATTTGGCGGTTTCCTGAAGATCCTGGGCGTTTTTGAAGGTGACGATCCCCGACAGCGACACGTAGAAGCCCAGGTCTAGCCCGATCTCGGCCAGTTGCCGGCTACCGGTGAAGCAGTGGAGGACGCCCGTGACGCCCCCCTTCCCCACCGCTTCGCGCAGCATGACGGCCGTATCTTCCTCGGCATCACGGGTGTGGATCACGAGTGGAAGGCCGGTTTCGCGCGCGGCCTCGATATGCGCCTGGAAGCGCTCGCGCTGGGCGGCGCGGTCGGACTTGTCATAGTAATAATCGAGACCGCATTCGCCGATCGCGATGACTCGCGGGTGCGCGGCGGCGTCGATCAGTGCCTGCGCGCCGAGGTCGGGATGCTGGTCGGCCTCGTGCGGATGGACACCGACGGTCGCCCACACGTCGGGCTCCGCTTCGGCAACGCCGATGACGTCATTCCATTCTGATTGCCGGGTGGAGATGTTGAGAAAGCCCTCGATCCCGCGCGCCCGTGCGTTGGCCAGCACCTCGGCGCGGCGCTCGCGCAATCCCTCGTAGCAGAGGTGGCAATGGCTATCGATCAGGGTCATTCAGCGGGCTCTTCAAGCTCCAAACGCGGGAAGATGGGAGTCGGCTGCGCGATCGGGGTGCCGTCGGCGCCGGCATCAATCGCCGCGACCAGCTTCGCGGCGGAGGCGGGAATGACCGGCATCACCGCGACCGCCAGCCTGCGGATCGCGGCAACGAGTGTGCCAAGCACCTCGGCCATGCGGGCCGGATCAGTCTTCTTGAGCCCCCAGGGCGCCATCTCGTCGACATAGGCATTGCAGGCGAAGACAGCGCCCATCCACGCGTCGAGGCCTTGGGAGAAGGCGTAACGGTCGAATTCTTCTGTGAGCTTCACGCAGGCGTCGTCGACCGTGGCCTGAAGCGCGCGATCGGCTGCGGCGTCGCCCGCGGCAGGAAGGACGCCGTCCAGATTCTTGAAAATCATCGACAGGCTGCGCTGGGCGAGGTTGCCGAAGCTGTTGGCGAGTTCGGCGTTGCAGCGGGTGACGATCGCTTCCTCGCTGTAACTGCCGTCCTGGCCGAAGCTGATTTCACGCAGCAGGAAGTAGCGCAGCTGGTCGACGCCGAAGCGCTGCGCCAGCGCCATCGGATCAACGACGTTGCCGGCGCTCTTCGAC
>CAZKCD010000017.1:0-20361 GCA_964551235.1 uncultured Sphingomonas sp. | reverse complement strand
GTGGATTCGGCGATGGTCTCGCAATTGCTCGGGCCGAGCGAGCGGCGCGGCGAACTGCTCGGCTACATGAACCTCACCAACACCCTTCCGGCGATCGTCGTCCCGGCGGTGGGGCTGGTCGCCGGAGACCAGGCGACGCTGGTGCCATGGCCCATGCTGTTCGCCTCCGCCGCCTTGCTTTCGCTGGTCGCGGCCATTCTCGTCGCCCGGGTCCGCAGCGTCGCCTGAAAATAGCATGCAACGCCCGGCGGCCTCGCGCGTTAGCGACGCAACGCGTCGGCGATCAGAACCGGCCATGGGGGAATTCATCACTTTGGTACCGGTCAACGAAACACGGATGAACCGGCTCGGCCTGGCCGGGCTGATCGCCAGCTTCGTCCTACTGATCGCCGGCTTCGGCTTCGTGCTGTGGGGCTTCGGCGCCAACCAACGCGCGAGCGATCTGGTGACGCACACCTACGAGGTGAAGGACATTATCTCGGATACGAGCCGTGACATCGAGCGGGCCGAGGCGGCGCGACGCGGTTTTATCCTCGATCCCACGCCCTACCGGCTGTCGACCTTCGAACAGAGCTCAGGCCTGTTGCTTCCCAGTATCGCCCGGCTTGAAAGCTTGACCACCGACAGCGCGGCGCAGCAGCAGCGTCTCGCGAGGCTCCGCGCGTTGGTAACGAGCCACCTCTCCGACATGCGCGAATCCGTTGGGATCGCCCAAGGCGGCGATCTCGAAGCGGCACGGCGCAACTTCGACATCATCGGCGACCGCCGCACGCTCGCCGACATCCGTAACTTAGCGGACGAAATCGAGGACTCGGAGGATGCCCTGCTGACCGAGCGCCTGGCCAGCGAGCGCCGCGCGCTTAGCAACGTCCAGATGCTGCTGTTCATCGTCGGCCTGGCGTTGCTGGTCGCCTCGCTGGGCACGATGTTCATGCTGCGCCGCTTCACCCGCGACCTGCTCGCCAGCCGCCTTCGGCTGCACCGCCTCAACACCAACCTCGAAGGCGAGGTTGCCGAGCGCACGGCGGACCTCACCCGCGCCAACGCCGAGATCCAGCGGTTCGCCTATATCGTCAGCCACGACCTGCGCTCGCCGCTAGTCAACGTGCTCGGCTTCACCGCCGAGCTGGAGGGCGCCGACAAGGTGCTCACCGCCTTCGTCGACAAGGTCGAGGCGGAGCGGCCGGATCTGGTCGACGATCCGGTTCGCTATGCCGCCAAGGAAGACCTGCCCGAGGCGATCAGCTTCATCCGTTCCTCGACGCAGAAGATGGACCGGTTGATCAACGCAATCCTCAACCTGTCGCGGCAAGGCCGCCGCGTGCTGACCGCCGAGCACCTCCCGATGGACAAGGTGATCGGCGACATCATCGACAGCCTCGCCACCCTGACCGAGGAGCGCGGCGCGACCATCCGGATCGACGGGAGCCTGCCGACGCTCAATCACGACCGGCTGGCGGTCGAGCAGATGTTCCAGAACCTGCTGGAGAATGCGACCAAATATTTGAAGCCCGGCGTGCCCGGCGAAATTGTCGTGCGCGGGCAACGTCACGGCGCTCGGGCGCGGTTCGAGGTGCAGGACAACGGGCGCGGGATCGCCCCGCAGGACCATGAACGGATCTTCGAACTGTTCCGCAGGTCGGGCCCGCAGGACCAGCGCGGCGAAGGCATCGGCCTTGCCCACGTCCGCGCGCTCGCCTACCGGCTAGGCGGAACCGTTACGGTATCGTCAGAATTGAACGAGGGGGCGACCTTCATCGTCGACCTGCCCGTTGCCTACCAGGATATGGGGGACGACCAATGAATGCCCAGCAGCCCGTCAACATCATCATGGTCGAGGATGACGAAGGTCATGCGCGCCTGATCGAGAAGAACATCCGGCGCGCCGGCATTTCGAACGGCATGAAGCACTTCCTCGATGGGACGAGCGCGCTCGACTATATCTTCAACGATCCCGCCGGGCCCGGCCAGAACGGGCCGGCCCTCGTACTGCTCGACCTCAACCTGCCCGACATGAGCGGCACGGACATCCTCGCCAAGATCAAGGGCGACGAGAAACTTCACTCGACCCCCGTGGTCGTGTTGACGACGACCGACGACAAGCAGGAAATCCAGCGTTGCTACGACCTGGGCTGCAACGTCTACATCACCAAGCCGGTGAACTATGAGAGCTTCGCCGACGCCATCCGCCAGTTGGGCCTGTTCCTGTCCGTGATACAGGTGCCCGACAACCAGGGCGCCTGATGCAACAGCCCCGGGACATTCTCTACATCGACGACGATCCCGGCACGCGCCGGCTCGTCGAGAAGCTGCTCGCCCGCCGCGGGCATCGCGTCGTCACCGCGGATAGCGGCGCCGCTGGCGTGGAGCAGGCCGCGACGCAGCGCTTCGACCTCATCGCGGTCGACCATTATATGCCCGGGATGGACGGCCTCACGACCATGGCGGCGCTACACGCCATGCCCGACTGCCCGCCGGTCGTGTACGTCACGGGTTCCGAGGAAAGCGCGGTGGCGGTGGCCGCGCTGAAGGCCGGCGCGTCCGACTATGTCGTGAAGACGGTGGGCGACGATTTCGTCGACCTGCTCGAGCAGGCGTTCGCGCAGGCGCTCGACAACCGCCGGCTGCTCAAAGCCAAGGACAAGGCCGAAGAGGAGTTGCGGCAGGCCAACGAGCGGCTCGAGGCGCTGCTTCGCGAGGTCAATCATCGCGTCGCCAACTCGCTGCAACTGGTGACGACCATGGTCGCGATGCAGGCGCGCCTGCTGGACGACGAGGCCGCCAAGCAGGCGCTGGCCGACACCGAGCGGCGGATCCAGGCGATCGCGCAGGTTCACCGCCGTCTGTATACGTCGGACGACGTCGAAAGCGTCGCGATGGACGAATATCTCGCCGCCATCGTCGAGGAGCTTCAGGCGACCTGGTCGACGCCGACCGCGCCGCGCACCATCCGGCTGTCGGCCGAGCCGCTGCGGCTGCACCCCGACAAGGCGGTGTCGGTGGGCGTGATCGTCAACGAGCTGGTCTCCAATGCCTGCAAATATGCGTACGGCGACCGCGACACGGGCGAGATCAAAGTCGATTTCCGGCGTAGCGGGGAGACCGCCTTCGACCTGGTGGTCGAGGATGACGGCTGCGGCATGGAACTGGGCGTGACGCCCAAGGGAACCGGCCTCGGTTCGCGGCTGGTGCAGGCGATGGCCAAGTCGCTGGCGGCAACGCTCGATTACGATGTCGGCCAGGGCGGCGTTCGCGCGCGCCTGAAGGCCGCGCTCTAGGTCCCGCGGGCCGGCGCGCCCGGCCCGACGTTCGCGCAATCGGCGACCGTCAGCGCGGGCGGCGCGTCGGCCTTCACCGCAATCCGGTCGGTCAACGTCGCCGCCTTGCGGACGTAGAGGTCGGTGAACACCGTCGCGCAGGCCGCGCTGAGGTGCGACAGTTCCGGAAGCACCCACGGCTGCGGCCCGAACTCGTCGACATGAATGCCCTTCGACCCGGTTGTCGCGAGGATCGCGTCCCACCCCTTCACTTTGGGGATGCGCCGCTCCTCGTTGGCGCGGAGGCGCGCGTCCGACGGCGGGCGGATGAAGATGACGTCGCCGCCGCGCGCGCGAATGGCCGCGACGGCCTTGGCGGTTTCCGCCAGCGTCTTGTTCACGTCGAACGGCTTGTCGCCCGGCTCTTCCTTGAAGTCGCCCCAAACGTGGATGGCGTGCGCGCGCAGGAAGGGATCGGTCTCGATCTTTTCCCACATCACATATTCTCGGCGCTGGTCTTCGGTGCTGATCTTCCACACGTCCTCATAAGGCCCGCGCGCGCCGACGCGCTGCTTGCCGTCTAGGCGATGGACGAGCGCCGACAGGCGATAATCCTTGGACGGAAAGGCGAAGACATTCTCAAGCGCGTCACCCAGCCACAGGCGCGTGCGCTGCGAGGGCAGCCGCGTTTTCTCCGGCTCCTTCAGATAAAGGCCGGCAAAGCCCGGCGCGCCGAAATAATTGGTGTCGGCCATGCCGACGAGGACGAGCCCGTTGACCGCGGGGTCCTTGGCCAGGTCCTGCAACAGCACCAGCGCGCTCGACCCGACGACGCCGAGCTGGACGGGCTCCTTGCCGGTCAGCGCGGCGAAGCGGTCGAGGTCGGTGTCGAACATCAGGCGGCTGTCGCTGACCAGCACGACCTTGTCCGCGCCACCGGCCTTGGTGCGCTGCTCGGCCCAGCGGGCAATGCTGTCGTCAACGTCGCCGGGACGAAGGCCCTGCGCGCGCATCGCCATTTCCCAGCCCGCCATCAGCACCAGCATGGCGATCGCGGCGACGAGGAAGATCGCGCCCCACGGCCGGTCGGGAATGTCGCGCGTCGGCACGGGTTGGGCCTGTCCCGGGCGGTCCGACGCGGTCAGGCGCAGGCCCGCGGGCAGTGCGCCCTCGTGGATCATGGGCTTAGAAGGCGAAGTAGATGAAGGCATTGCCTTGCCCCTGCTCGATGATGACCGCGAACAGCATCACGGCCCAGCCGGCGGCCAACAGCCATGCCGGCGTCCGCTCGACGACGCGCTCGATGGTCGTGTTCCGCATCGCCCAGTGCGTGCCGACGATTCCCGCGACTATCACCGCGGCGCAGATCATCGGGACCATCGCGACGATCGCCTTGCCGCCCGGCGCATGACCGCCCATCGCGGCGAGGATCGTCCACGCCTCGGTGAAGCTGTCGGCGCGGAAGAAGACCCAGGTCACGTCGATCAGCAGGAAGGTCAGCAGCATCAGCGCGACCATGCCTCCCTTCCCCACCGTCACGCCCTTAAAGCGCGCCTTCAGCCAGCGTTCGACCGACAGATAGAGGCCGTGCAGCCCGCCCCAGGCGACGAAGGTCCAGTTGGCCCCATGCCACAAGCCGCCAAGCAGCATCGTCCCCATCAGCGCCATGTAGGTGCGCGCCTCGCCGTGGCGGTTGCCGCCCAGCGGAATATAGAGATAGTCGCGCAGCCAGGCGGACAACGTGATGTGCCAGCGTCGCCAGAAATCGGAGAAGCCGACCGCGCCATACGGAAAGCGGAAATTGTCGGGCATCGCGAAGCCGAGCGCGAGCGCGACCCCGATCGCGGTCGTCGAATAGCCGGCGAAGTCGCAGAAGATTTGCCCGGCGAAGGCCAGGGTCGCGATCCACGCGTCGAGCGGCAGCGGCACCATGGGCCCGCGCGGATCGTAAACCGCCTCGACCACCGGTGCGAGGAAGCCGTCGGCCAGCACCACCTTCTGGAACAGCCCGATGGTCATCAGGAACAGGCCGAACAGCAGCATGGTCCGGGTCGCCCGCTTCGGCTCGGCGAACTGCGGGACGAGCTCGGTCGGGCGCATGATCGGCCCCGCCACGAGGTGCGGGAAAAAGGTGACGAACAGCGCGTAATCGAGGAAGTTGGACGCCGGCTTGGCGCGCTTCAGGTAGACATCGAGCGTGTAGCTCAGCGTCGCGAAGGTGTAGAAGCTGATGCCGACCGGAAGCACGATGTCGTATTTCGCCGGCAAATATTCGATGCCGACACTGGCCGCGAGCGCAACGAAATTGTCGAGCAGGAACTGGCCGTATTTGAAGAAGGCCAGCATGCCGAGGTTCACCACCAGCGAAGCCACCAGCCAGAAGCGCCGCACCGCCTTGCGGTCCGACTTGATCATCGCCTGCGCGGCCCACCAGTCGACCACGGTCGACGCCCATAAAAGGAGCACGAACGGCGGATTCCACGCGGCGTAAAACAGGTAGCTGGCGAGGAGCAGGAAGACCTTTCGGCCCGTCCACGGCAGGCGCAGCTGCCAGAAGGCCAGCACCAGCGCGAAGAAGACGATGAACGTCAGCGAATTGAAAATCATCGCGAGCGCGCCCGTCGCGGATACATGGTCCTTGGCATCAGACAGCACCCTGCCCTGTCCGACGCGACTCGTCGGCGCCCCCCCGGCGACGACAGGGTGACCTTAATCCATTTTAGTCGTTACGCCAGCGGCCTTATCGCCAGGTTTCGAGAACCTCGACGAAGCGCGACAGCCAGGCATTGGTCTGGTGGCCGTCGACGACGCGATGATCGATCGTCAGCGTGACGTAGGCCATCGGGCGACTGAGGATGGCGTCCTGCCCGTCGACCTCGCGCACGACGACGCGCTTTTCGAGCTTTCCGACGCCGAGGATGGCCGCCTGCCCGGCGTGGAGGATGATCGGGCTGGCGAGCAGGCTGCCCGAGACGCCGTGGTTGGAGATGGTGAAGCTGCCGCCCGAGACGTCGGCGCCGGTCAGTTGGCCCGCACGGGCGCGGCCGGTGAGGTCGTCGAGCTTGCGGCCGACTTCCTCGAGGCTGAGCGCGCCCGCGTCCTTGACCACGGGCACGACGAGGCCCTTTTCGCCAAGCGCGGTGCCGACACCGATATTGATCGTCGGCGCGACCGCAATGCGATCCTCTTCCCAGCGCCCGTTGATCGCGGGGGCGACCGCCATCGCCTCGGCGGCGGCCTTGACTATATAGGCGGTGTAGCTGAGCTTCACGCCCTTCTCGGCCATCGCCTTCTTGTGCGCGGCAATGGCGCTGAAATCGGCTTCGAAAAGTGCCGTGACGTGCGGTGCATCGCTGACCGCGCGAACCATGTTCTCGGCGATCTTGATCCGCATGCGGTCGTGCGGGATGTCGGCGCCGCTGAACGGAGTCGCGACCTTCGGCGCGCTCGCCCCGCCGGACTCAACGAAGCGGTCGACGTCGTCGCGGGTGATGCGCCCGTCGCGGCCCGTCCCCGGGATGTGCGTCGGATCAAGCCGATGCTGCACCACCGCCCGCTTCACCGCCGGCGACAACCGCATTTCGCGCGCGACCTCGCCGTCGATGCGGGCAGTCGGTGCCGGCGTCGGTGCGGCGGCCGGGGCTTCGCTCGACGCGTCGGGAGCGACCGCCTGCGCGGTGCCCGCCGGATCGATCCGCGCCAGCAGCGCGCCGGGCTCGGCGGTATCTTCGGTCGCGAGCAAGGTTTCGACCAGCACGCCCGAAACCGGCGCCGGCACTTCCTGCGTGACCTTGTCGGTTTCCAGCTCGACCAGCGGATCGTTGACCTCGACCGTCTCGCCGACCTTTTTCAGCCAGGCGCGGACGACCGCCTTGGTGCCTTCCTGTTCGTCGGGAACGCGAACCTCGATCATTCTAAAACCCCACCAGCCGGTCGATTTCGGCCCGGATGTTGTCCACGCTCGGTACCGCCCAGTCGAGCAGGCTCGGGTGGTGCGGGCTCGGCACGTCGGGCATCGTCACGCGGGCGACCGGCGCGTCGAGGTCGAGGAACGCCTCGTCGGCGACCACCGCCGCAATCTCCGCGCCGAAGCCGCCGGTGCGGAGGTCCTCGTGCACGATCAGGCAGCGCCGCGTGCGGCGGACGCTGTCCAGGACCATCTCGCGATCCCACGGCATCAGGGTGCGCAGGTCGATCACGTCGGCGCTGACGCCCTCGGCCGCCGCCTCGCACCGCGGGACCATTGCCCCCCAGGTGACGAGGGTGATCCTGTCGCCCTCGCGGGTTTTATTCGCGCGCCCGAACGGCAGGACGTAGGCGTCGCCCGGCCACGGCCGCCGCGCCCATCTGTCGTCCAGCATCGCGCGATGTTCGAAAAAGATTGTGGGATCGTTGCCGCGCAGCGCCGCGCGCAGCAGGCCGACCGCATCCTCGGCGTTCGATGGCACCGCCACCTTCCAGCCGGGATTGTGGACGAACTGCACCTCGTTGGTCTGGCTGTGCCACGGGTCGCCGCACTTGAAGAAGCCGCCGGGGATGCGCAGCACCATCGGCGCGGCGAAGCGGTTGGCGGTACGCCAGCGCATCGTCCCGCAATCGTTGATCTGCTCGGTTGCCGGCTCGGCATATTTGCGGAACTGGATCTCGGGGACCGGCAGCAGGCCGGCGAGCGCCATGCCGACCGCGCGGCCGACGATGCCTTCCTCGTTGAGGCTGGTGTCGAAGACACGCTCGCGGCCGAACTTGTCCTGCAGGCCGAGCGTCACCGCGTGAACGCCGCCCTTGGGGCCGACGTCCTCGCCGAACACGCACATCTTGGGATTGGCCTCGAGCTCTTGGTCGAGCACGCGGCGGATGGCGGTGACCATGTTGATGCGCTGCCCGTCGGGCTGCGGCACGTCGGTGGTGCCCTCAAGGCTCAGCCCCGCCTGCCCGCCGACCGCGGCATGCTGGCCCTCGAACATCATGTGGTCGAGCACGCGTTCCGGCGGGCTCACCGCCCGGCCCTCCGCCTCGCGGCGCGCGGCCTCGACGTCGGCCTCGACCGAGGCGGCGATGCGATCCCAGTCGAGATTGTGCGAAAAGGCCTTGAGCTTGGGCAGCGGGTCGCGCGCCCATTCGGCCTCGACTTCCTCGGGGGTCTTGTAGGCCTGCGTGTCCTGCGCGCTATGGCCTTCGAGGCGCGGCACCGTCAGGCGAACCAGCGCCGGCCCCTTGCGGGTGCGGACATGCTCGACCGCCTCGCCGATGATGCGGCCGGCCTCGGCGGGTTCGGTGCCGTCGCCGTTCCAGATGGTGATGCCCTTGAAGGAGGCGAGGTTGGCGGCGATGTCGCGGCCCGGCGTCTGATAGTCGGACGTCACCGAGATGCCGTAGCCATTGTCCTCGACATAAAAGAGCATCGGCAACTGCTGCGTCGTCGCGATGGTCAGTGCCGACCAGAATCCGCCGGTGGCGCAGCTGGCGTCGCCGCCGAGCACGACCGCGATCGCGCCGTCGTCCCGCTCGCCGAGCACCTTCGCCTTGTACGCGATCGCCTGCGCCCAACCGGCCGCCGGCGTATATTGCGCGCCGACCCCGCCGCACATCGGCAGGGCGTGGGCGCCGCCGGGATTGGGATAGTTGAAGACGACGCCGATATCGCGGCCGTCGCTGTAACCGCCCTCGCGGCCCATGCCGGAGCCGAGCGCGTCGGCGAGGTTGACGCCGAGCGCGAGCAACATCGGGCGCGAGCGATAATAGCCGCAGGCCGCGTCGCCGTCGCGCAGGTGCAGGCCGAGGATGACCTGGGCCATGTCATGCCCGCGCGCGCTGAACTGGTAGAGAACCTTCTTTTCGGGGACGAGGACGGTCTCTTCGAGATGGTCCATCGCCCGGCTGGTCAGCACCAGCCGCGCGACCTCTTCCCAGTCGACGGTAAAATGGGCGTCCGCGCCCGTGTCGGCCTCGCGATCCGCCACCAGCGTCATCCGATCACCGAGACGATCGCGGCAGTGAAGCGGTCGACCGCCGCGTCGGCCATGCCGAGCACGTTGAACCGCCCGCTGTCGGCCATATAGATGGCATGGTCTTCGCGCAGCTTGTGCACCTGCTCGACCGACAGGGGGAGCATCGAGAACATCCCCTTCTGCTCGGCGATGTAGGCGAGGTCGGGATGCGCCGCGGCGATCCGGGCGCGGACTCGCTTGATGCGCGCGAGCATCTCGTCGAGTTCCGCCAGCCAGTCGGCGCGCAGGGCCTCGTCCTCGAGAACGATGCGGACGACCGCGCCGCCATGGTCGGGTGGCATCGACCACATTTCGCGGGCGATCTGGAGGACCCGGGCCATGATGCGCTTGGTCGTGTCCTCGCTGCCGGTCTTCAGGAAGAAGGTGCCGACGCGGTCGCGGTAGACACCGAAATTCTTGTCGCAGCTTTGCGCGACGATCACTTCCTCGATCGCCCCGATCATAGTGCGAGCACCATATGCGTCGGCTTCCAGCCCGTCGCCAAGTCCTTGATAGGCAAGGTCGATGATCGGGAGGAGCTGCTTTTCCCCGAGCAGGCGCACGACGGTGTTCCACTGGTCGCGGTCGAGGTCGGCGCCGGTCGGGTTGTGGCAGCAGCCGTGAAGCAGGACGGCGTCGCCCGGCTGGGCGGCCGTGAGCGCGTCGACCATCGCCTGGAAGTCGATCCGGCGGGCGTCGCGGTCGTAATAGGGATAGGGAACGGGGGTGAGGCCCGCGCCCGCGATCATCGGTTCGTGGTTGGGCCACGTGGGCGTGCCGACGAGCACGCGGCCGCCCGGGTTCAAGGCGGCGACGAGCTGGAAGGCGAGGCTGAGCGCGCCGCAGCCGCCGGGCGTTTGCAGGCCCGCCATTTCGGGTGTCAGCCCGTGGCCGAAGACGATTTCGGCGATGCGGTCGGCAAAAGCGCGGTCGCCCCAGCCGCCGAGGTAAGACTTGCTGGTCTGCTGCTCCCACAATGTCTTTTCGGCCGCCTTGACCGCGCGCAGGATCGGGGTGGCGCCGCTGCCGTCCTTATAAACGCCGACGCCGACGTCGATCTTGTCTTCACGCGGGTCGGCGTTGGCGAGCGCAATCAGCGCGAGCAGGCTGTCGCTCTTGACGGCTTCGAGGTCGGCGAGCCGGCGGTGCGTGGTGGTCGTCAGCATGGGTGAGCCTCTAGCCGCAAAAGCGGCGCGGGGCAAAAGGCCTAGACGTCGTAGTCGACGACGACGCCGTCCCCGCGCGGGACCGCCTGGCAGGTGAGGATATAGCCCTCGGCCACCTCTTCCTCGGTGAGGCCGTATTGCACCGCCATGTCGACCGCGCCCGCGACGAGGCGCGCGCGGCAGGTGGCGCAGACGCCCGCCTTGCAGGCGAAGGGCGCGGGCATGCCGGCCTTGCGCGCCGAATCGAGGATATTGCCGCCGTCGAAGGCGATGGTCCGCGTACGCCCGTCGAGCGTGACGCCGATCCGCGCGCCCTGCGCCTGCTGCTGGGCGGCGGCAATCTTCTCTGCCTCGCCCGCGCTGGGCCGGCCGGCGGTGAAGCGTTCGATGTGGATGCGGTCCTTGGCGATGCCCTTGTCGAGCAGGACGCTCTCGGCCGCGTCCATCATCGGGCCGGGGCCGCAGATGAACCAGGCGTCGACCGCGTCGGGCTTCGCGACGAGATTCTCGACCGCGGCACGGCAGCGGGTCGCGTCGAGCATCCCGTTGAACAGGTCGATGTCGCCGGCCTCGTCGCTGAGAAAATGGAACAGCTCGAGCCGGCCGAGATAGCGGTCCTTGAGGTCGGCCAGCGCGTCGAGAAAGATGATCGCGCGCGTATCGCGGTTGCCGTAAAACAAAGTGAAGCGGCTATTCGGCTCCTCCCCCAGCGCGGTCTTGATCAGCGAGAGAATGGGCGTGATGCCGCTGCCGCCGGCGAAGGCGACATAATGGTTGGCCGCGTCGCCGCCGAAGGGGATGGTGAAGCTGCCGTGCGGCGGCATGACCGCCAGCCGGTCGCCGGCCTTGAGGTGATCGCCGGCCCAATTGGAGAAGAGGCCGCCGGCGATGCGCTTGACGGTGACCTTGAGCTGGTCGTCGGCGGGCGCGGTGCACAGCGAATAGTTGCGACGCACTTCCTCGCCGTCGATGATCGCCATGACGGTGAGATGCTGGCCGGCCTTGAAGCGATATTGGTCCTTGAGCTCGTAAGGCACGGCGAAGCGGATCGAGACCGCCTCGTCGGTTTCCGGGACGATCTCCTCGACCGTCAGCGCGTGGAAATGCTCGGCCATCTTACCACTTGGCGTCGGGGTAGGTGCGCGGAAGATACTGCATCACCGCCAGCAGGTGGCCGAGATGCTCGCTGTGGTGGCCGCGGCGGCCGCCGAGGATCGGGCGCTGGTCGGCGGGCGCCTCCAGCTTCGCTTCTGCAAGCACCGCGGCGATGGCCGTGCGATATTCGCTCTGGAAGCTGCGCGGGTCGGGCACGGTCTGGAGCGTGATGAGCTCGTCCATCACCTCGTCCACCTCGAACAGTTCGGGAATGAAGCGCCAGCACCAGTCGAGGCCCTGCGCCATGCGGCGCGCGCTTTCCTCGGTCCCGTCCCCTAGGCGAATGACCCAATCGCTGGCCAATTCGCGATGGTAGGCGACTTCCTTGACCGCCTTATGCGCGATCGCGCGCAGGAACGGGTCGGGACTTTCGCACAGCTCGCGGTAGAGGATGTGCTGCCAAGTCGAGAAAAGGAACTGGCGCGCCATGGTCTGCGCGAAATCGCCGTTCGGCTGCTCGACCAGCAGGCAGTTCTGGTAGTCGAGCACGTCGCGCTTGAAGGCGAGTTCGTCGGCGTCGCCGTTGTTGGCCTTCTCGTAGATATGCGTGGCCTGGCCGATGAGGTCGAGCGCCATGTTGGCGAGCGACAGATCGACCTCGACCGACGGCGCGTGGCCGCACCATTCGCTGAGGCGCTGGCCGAGGATCAGCGAATCGTCGCCGAGCCGCAGGAGATAGTCGTAATAAGCGTCCTCGAGCGGATCGTAAGGCGCCTCGACGCCCGTATCCTTGTCGAACGCCCCGTGGTCGGGGGCGATTTCGGCTTTGTTCTCGACGTCTTTTTCGATCGGCGGCAGCGAGGGCGTCATCAGATGTGCTTCACCGCGTCCGGAATGTCGTAGAAGGTCGGGTGACGGTAGACCTTGTCCTCCGCCGGGGCGAAGATCGGTCCGGCATCGGCCGGGTCACTGGCGATGATGTCCGCCGACTTCACGACCCAGAGCGAGACCCCTTCCATCCGCCGCGTGTAGGTGTCGCGGGCGTGGGCGAGCGCGAGCTTCGGGTCAGGAGCGTGAACGCTGCCAACGTGACGATGGCTAAGCCCGCTCTTCGAACGGACGAAGACTTCCCAGAGCGGCCAGTCATGCCCCTGCCCCCCGCTCATGCCGCGGCCTTCGCGGCGCGCTTGGCCTCGTAGGCGGCGGCGGCGTCGCGGACCCAGGCGTTGGTTTCCCACGCGTCGCGGCGCGCCTTGATGCGCTCCTTGGCGACCGGGCCCTCGCCGCGGACGACGGCGTAGAATTCTTCCCAGTCGATGGCGCCGAAATCGTAGCCGCCCTTTTCCTCGTTCCACTGGAGCGCGGCGTCGGGAACGGTGAGCCCGATATACTCGGCCTGGGGCACGGTGATGTCGACGAACTTCTGGCGAAGTTCGTCATTGGTCTCGCGCTTGATGCGCCAGCGCATCGAGCGTTCGGTGTTGGGGCTGTTGTCGTCGGGGGGGCCGAACATCATCAGCGAGGGCCACCACCAGCGATTGAGCGCATCCTGCGCCATGCGCTTTTGCGCGTCCGAGCCGCTGGCCAGCGCCATCATCGCTTCATAGCCCTGGCGCTGGTGGAAGCTCTCTTCCTTGCAGACGCGGACCATGGCGCGGGCGTAGGGGCCGTAGCTGGTGCGCTGCAGCGGCACCTGGTTCATGATCGCGGCGCCGTCGACCAGCCAGCCGATGGCGGCGATGTCGGCCCAGGTAAGCGTCGGATAGTTGAAGATGGTGCTGTACTTCGCCTTGCCGCTGTGGAGCGCGTCGATCATCTCCTCGCGGCTGGTGCCGAGTGTTTCGGCGGCACAGTAGAGGTAGAGGCCGTGGCCCGCCTCGTCCTGCACCTTGGCGAGCAGGATCTGCTTGCGGCGCAGCGAGGGCGCACGGGTGATCCAGTTGCCTTCGGGCAGCATGCCGACGATCTCGCTGTGCGCGTGCTGCGAAATCTGGCGGACCAGCGTCTTGCGATAGGCCTCGGGCATCCAGTCCTTGGGCTCGATGAACTCGTCGGCGGCGACTCGCGCCTCGAACGCCTCGAGCAGCGCCGGATCCTCGGCCGGTTCGATGGCCGTGACGTTCTTGGAAAGCTCGGTCGTGTACATGGATGCCCATGTAGCGACTGCGGGGGGCCGGTTCCAGTCTTACCGCCAGCTATTGGTAATCGGCGGTGACCGTGACGATGCCCGTGTAATTGCCGTCGGCGGTGGTCGAGGTGATGGCGAGCGTGCCGCCGATGTTGAAGTCGATGCCGGTGTTCCCGCTGTTGGGCAGGGTGACGGTGGTCGGCGCGACGGGGGTGAAGCGCAGCTTGGCGCCGGTCGCGTTGGTGAGGTCGACCGCGGGCGCGAGGATGGTGATCGGCGCGCCGTTCGAGCCGATAATGTTGACGATCGCGGGCATCGGCGTGCCCGAGCAGGTCAGCGGCGCCGGGCAGGTCAGTGCGCCGGCCTGGCTGAGCGTGACGTTAATGTTGGAGGTAATCGTCCCCGACAGCAGGATCGTGCCCATGTCGAGGCCTTGCTTCACCGTGAGCTGGAGCGGCTTCAAGACCTTGGCCTTGACCGAGGCGTTGATCGACGCCGCCGCGGCGGGGGTCCCGCCGGCGAACGCGAGCACTAGCGCGGCCATCGTTGCGATTCGACGCATTCAACCATTCCCGAACTGTTCGCCGCCGATATGGACGAACGAGGTAAAGAAGGGCTTAACCACGAGCGAGCATTGCGCGACATCGACAGGCGTGCCAGCCTGTGCCGATGCTGCTTGCTTTCGCTGCGCTGGCCTTCTTCGCCCAGTCCGATTCCACGTCGCCACCTTCCCAAGTGCGGGAGGTAAATATCACCGTCGGCTCGACCTCGGGTTGGATCCCTAGCGAGGCGCTTGAGGAGTCGGCGCGGCAGACCGCAATTCGGTTCCATGCCTTGATCGAAAAAGGCGAGGATGACGCCGCCTACGCGATGCTGACGCCCGGCCTGCAACAGATGATGTCGCCAACGGTCTTTGCCAAACAGAACCGACATTCGCGGTCGATGGCCGGGAAATTAAAAGTTCGAGCCTACACCAAATTGACGTGGACCAAAGACGCGCCCGGAATGCCGGAACCGGGCGTGTTCGCCGCAATCGATGAGGTCGCCAAATTCGACAAGGTCGATCGCCATTGCGGCTATCTCATCCTTCACCAAGCACCCGGCGGTGGACCGTTTCGGATTGCCCGCATGGAGAGGGTCGTGATGAGCAACGACACCGCCAAGGCGATCGCCGAGGGCGAGGGCCCGGGGCCCGAGGAGGTCTGGGCAAAGGCAACCGCCAGCTGTCCGAATTATCGAGCCCTGCCATGACCTACGAGACCATCCTTTTCGAGAACGCCGACGGGATTGCGCGGATCACGCTCAACCGGCCGGACCGGCTCAACAGCTTCACGCGGGCGATGCATGGCGAATTGCGCGACGCGCTCGCCAACCTGGGCGATGCGCGGGTGGTGGTGCTGGGCGACGCCGGGCGCGGCTTTTGCGCCGGCCAGGACCTCAACGACCGCGCGGTGAGCGCCGACGCGGGGCCGACCGACCTCGGCGCGACGGTGGAAGAATGCTGGAACCCGCTGATCCGCGCCATCGCCGCGCTGCCGCAGCCGGTGATCGCCAAGGTGGGCGGGGTCGCCGCCGGCGCGGGCGCGAGCATCGCGCTGGCCTGCGACCTGGTCGTCGCCGCCTCGACCGCGAAATTCATCCAGAGCTTCTCGGCGCTGGGGCTGGTGCCCGACAGCGGCGGCAGCTGGCATCTGACCCGGCACCTGGGCCAGGCGCGGGCGATGGGGCTGGCGCTGACCGGCGAGCCGCTGGGCGCCGAGCAGGCGGCAGAATGGGGCCTGATCTGGAAGTGCGTCGGCGGCGAGTGGCTGGACGAGGAAGTGGACGCGCTGGCGAAAAAGCTGGCCGCCCTCCCCCCGCTCGGCCTTGCCGCGATCAAGCGGATGGTCCGCACCTCGTGGGGCCGGAGCCTCGACGAGGAACTCGACCTGCAACGCGACGAGATGCGCCGACTGGGCTACACCGACGATTATCGCGAGGGCGTCGCGGCCTTCCTCGAGAAACGGCCGGCGGTCTTCACCGGGCGCTGAGCGCGGCCCCTACCCGCTCCATCGGCGCGCCGAGCGTGGTGCGCGCGAAATCGGCCAGCAGGAAGGCGGCGCAGACCGCGCCGAACCCGGCAAGCAGCACCTCCATCGCCCGCCCGGCGCGGCGCGCGGTATCGGCCCGCTCGGCGGAGGTGCGCGGCGCGGCGCGGCGCTCGGCCGGGAGCAGGGTCGAGCGTTTCGGTGCCTTGTCGAGGACGACGTCGGCGATCGGGATCAGGCCCTGCGCCTTGGCGCCGCACTTGCCGCCCTCGCTCCACATCACGTGCGCGACGATGACGTGGCCGCCGCGGCGAAGCTCGAGGAAATGGCCGCGCTGGACGGGCGCGGTGCAGCGGAACATCAGCCCGCGCGAGGAAAGGTTGAGGATGACCGCGTCCTGCCAGCCGCTCGCCACGCGAAGGCGAGCGGGGACCTTGACCTCGTGACGAGCCTCGCGTTCGCGCATGACGGCCTCCTTGGACGGGAGACCGGCTTTGGCGCGCCGCGCTAAACGGCGACTTGCTCGCCGGTCCGCAATGGACCGTTTCGTTCTTCCCCCAGCGTCTCGGCGGCCCAGCGCTCGGCCTGATCGAAGGCCGGACGGAAAGGCGCCAGATATTGCTCCTCCGCGGCTTGTTGCTCGGCGCGCGAAAAGGCATGCGTCGGCTCTTTCGCATGACGGCCCTTGAGCCGGTCGACGTTGGCGGCCAGCACGTCGCGCGGCAGGTCGAGGTCGAGCAGGGTCGCCGCGCGCACCGCCGTCTCGAGCGGATGGTCGACGAGGTCGGCAAACGCGATGATGCGGTCTTCCGCCCATCCGCCGCGGCGAAGGCCACGTTCGAACACCCGCTTTTGCAGGCCATGCGCGACGAGCGTCAGGTTGGCGGCCTCCTGCCGGGCATCGCCCTTCGCCGCGGCGCGGGCAGCATCGAGCAACGCGTCGCCGTCGGGCGCCATCGAGGCCATGTGCCAGGCGAGGCTGAGCGTGTGATCGACGCGCGCCTGGCCGCCGCGGAAGACGGCGCGCAGGAAGCCACGACGGTCGATCGCGACGAAGAGTGCAAGCCCGCGATCGCCCGCGCCGACCAGTTCGTCGAGGATGTTGTTGGCCCAGCAGGCCGGCTTGACCACGACGCGCTCCCCCGCCGAATGTTCGCGGAACATCATGGCACGCACCAGGTCGAGCGCCGGCCGCATGGCGGCGATGTCCTGCACCTTGCGGATCTGCAGGGTCTTCCACGCGGCGATGTCGGTGAAGGTCTTCGGCTCTTTCAGCACCAGCGCCCGACCGGGCACGTCGAGCAGGCGCGCGATGTAGGTCGATCCGCAAAAGGACATGTTGAACAGGTATCGGCCCAACGGCCGACGCGGTGGCAGCAGGTGGTCCACGGTGTCGACGATCGCGATCGCTTCGGCCGGCCCGTTGGCCAAAGGCGTGCGTCCGTCGAGGAACGACGCGTCGCGCAAGTGCCCAGTATCAGTTGGGAAAAACAGCGCAGCGTTCGTGTCGATATTGACGTGATGCAAGAAGTTTTCGGGAGCCGTAACGATCTCGCTCGGCCGCGAAGGCATAATGCCCCTATTAATCAACATGTATTAACCACTATTTACTAACAGACTAAATCGGCCGCATGCCTTTCCTTGTGGGAACTCGACCCCTTGCAACCATCGTGGCAGATTATTTTGCTTGCATGACCCGGACTCGACGAACGACCGGGTCCGCCAGACGAACGACCTGAGCCGTGCCGGTCAGTCGAAGACGACGACGCCGGGACTAGGAGAGCAGGAACAGCAGCGCGACTCCGCTCATCACGGCGGTCGAGGCCCAGCCAAGCACCTTGAGCGTGGGCGAGATGACGAGCTTGCCCATCACCCTGGGACTGGACGCCATCAGCATCAGCAGCACCATTAGCGGCGGCGCGAGCAGGCCGTTGATGACCGCAGTCCAGTAGAGCGCCTTCATCGGGTCGATCCCGACGAGGTTGAGCGCCACCCCGCCGATGGTGGCGACCAGGATGACGGCGTAGAAGCCCTTCGCCTCGCCCGGTTTCTTGTCGAGCCCTTCGCACCAGCCCATCGTCTCGCTGACGGCATAGGCCGCGCTTCCCGCCAGGACGGGGATGGCGAGCAGCCCCGTGCCGATGATGCCGCACGCGAAGAGCGCGAAGGCGAGGTCGCCCGCCACCGGCCGCAGCGCCTCCGCCGCCTGCGCCGCAGACTGGATATCGGTCACGCCGCTTTGGTGCAGCGTCGCCGCCGTCGCGAGCACGATCGCCAGCGCCACGCCGTGCGAGAAGGCCATGCCGACCAACGTGTCGGTGCGGATCTGCTTGAGGGAGCGCCGCGAGCGGGCGAGGCCGAGGCGGCGCAGCGGGCTGGTGCGATGGGCGTGCTGTTCCTCCACCTCCTGCCCGGCCTGCCAGAAGAAGAGGTAGGGGCTGATCGTCGTCCCGAACACCGCGACCAGCGCCATCGCTTCTTCCCGGGTGAAGGAGAAGCTGGGGACGACGAGGCCGTGCAGCGCCTGCGGCCAGTCGACCTTGGCGACGAGCAGCACGCCGACATAGGCGAACAGCGACAGCGTCGCCCATTTGAGCAGGTGCGCGTAGCGGGCGTAGCTGATCCAGATTTCGAGGCCCGCGCAGAGCAGGCCGAAGGCCAGCGTGAAGGCGATCGCGGGACCCGGCACCAGCATCGCCACCACCGCGCCCATGGCGCCAAGGTCGGCGCCGAGGTTGATGATGTTGGCGACCAAAAGCAGCAGCACCGCGCCGTGGAGCACGAGGCGCGGATAATGCTCCTTGAGGTTGGCGGCGATGCCCTTGCCGGTGACCGCCCCCACCTCCCCGCAGATCAGCTGCGTGGCCGCCAGGAACGGGTAGGCGAAGGGCATCGTCCAGCCGAGCTTGTAGCCGAACTCGGCGCCGACCTGCGTGTAGGTGCCGATGCCGCTGGGGTCGTCGTCGGCCGCGCCGGTGACGAGGCCGGGGCCGAGCACGTCGGCGACCGATCTTTTGTCCTTCGCCTTCCGCTCGGTCATCGCCGTGCTCCTCGCCCGCGGCCATGGCTGCCACCGCAAAAGGGCTTGGGCAAGCGGCGCGGCGGTCGTAAGCACGCTGCCATGAAAACCCAGCAGCTTCTGAACTATGCCCGCGACCGGTGGATCGCCGGCGATTCCGGCTCGCTCGCCGAGCTTCCCAGCGCCATCGACGGGGCGATCGTCGCCACCACCGGGTCCGGCGGGCTCGATTTCGGCGCGATGCTGGCCCACGCCCGCGACGTCGGCGGGCCGGCGCTTCGGGCGATGACCTTCCACGAGCGCGCGCGGATGCTGAAGGGGCTGGGCCTCGCGGTCATGGAGCGCAAGGAAGAGCTGTACGCGCTCAATGCGCATACCGGCGCGACCCGCAAGGATGGGTGGATCGACATCGAGGGCGGGGCAATGACCCTCCTCTCCTTCTCGTCGAAGGGTCGCCGCGAACTGCCCGACGCGCACGTCCTGCTGGACGGCGAATTGGAGCAATTGTCGAAGAGCGGAAGCTTCGTCGGCCAGCATATCTGGACCTCGCTGCAGGGCGCGGCGGTGCACATCAACGCGTTCAACTTCCCCGTCTGGGGGATGCTGGAGAAATTGGCGCCGACGTTGCTGGCGGGCGTGCCGGCGATCGTGAAGCCGGCGAGTTCGACCGCTTACCTGTGCGAGGCGGCCTTCCGGGTGATGATCGAAACCGGGCTGCTTCCGCAAGGCGCGGTCCAGCTGGTGGTCGGCGGCGTCGGCGACCTGTTCGACCATCTGACCGGGCAGGACGTGGTGAGCTTCACCGGCAGCGCGGCGACCGCGGCCAAGCTGAAGAACCACCCGACCGTGCTGCGCGAAAGCGTCCGCTTCGTCGCCGAGCAGGACAGCCTCAACGCCTCGCTGCTGGGACCGGACGCGGCGCCGGGGACGCCCGAGTTCGACCTGTTCGTCAAGGAAGTCGTCAACGAGATGACCGTGAAGGCGGGGCAGAAATGCACCGCCATCCGCCGCGCCATGGCGCCGGCCGAGCATCTCGACGCGGTGCAGCAGGCGATCGCCGAGCGGCTGGCGGCGGTGGCGCCCGACATGGGGGCGCTCGTCTCGTGCAGCCAGCGCGCCGACGTGCGCGGCCAGATCGCCAAGCTAGTCGCCTCGGGCGCGCGGATCGTCGCCGGCGATCCCCACGCGGCGGTCGGGCCGGACGGCGGCGCCTACATGCAGCCGGTGCTGCTGCGCGCCGATGACCCGTGGGCGAGCGACGCGGTGCACGACGTCGAAGCGTTCGGGCCGGTCAGCACGCTCATGCCCTATGAGGATTTGGGCGACGCGATCCGCCTCGCCAACCGCGGCATGGGCAGCCTGGCGCTGTCGCTGTTCACCTATTCGCCCGACGCGGCGCGCGACTTCATCCGCGGCGCAGCGGCCTTCCACGGGCGGATGCTGGTGATCAATCGCGACAATGCGAAGGAATCGACCGGCCACGGCAGCCCCCTGCCCGTGCTGGTGCACGGCGGGCCGGGCCGCGCCGGCGGCAGCGAGGAAATGGGCGGCGTGCGCGGAGTGAAACATTACATGCAGCGCACCGCCATCCAGTCGACCCCGACGATGATCGCGGCGATTGCCGGCCAGTATATCCCGGGCGGGCCGAAGCGGTTCGTGGACGCCCACCCGTTCCGCAAGCG
>CAZKCD010000016.1:0-20542 GCA_964551235.1 uncultured Sphingomonas sp. | reverse complement strand
GGGCGATAACCGCGCGGGCGATGGCGACGCGCTGCTGCTCGCCGCCCGACAGCGTCGGCGGGCGGGCGCTGGCGCGGTCGCTCAGCCCGACCCAGGCCAGCATCTCGCGGACCGGGCCGTCGATGTCCTTCTCGCTCGCCCCGGCGATGCGCAGCGGGAGCGCGACATTGTCGAACGCCGACAGGTGCGGGATCAGCCGGAAGTCCTGGTAGATGACGCCGATGCGGCGCCGGAAGGCGGGCAGCGCCGCGCGCGGCGCCTCGGCCAGCTCCTCGCCGAACAGGCGGATGAGGCCGCGGGTCGGCCGCTGCGCGAGATAGAGGAGCTTGAGCAGCGAGGTCTTGCCGGCGCCCGACGGCCCCGTGAGGAAATAGAAGCCGCCGGTGGCCAGCCGGAAATCGAGGTCGCGCAGCACCTCGGCCCCGGTACCGTACCGGAGCCCGACGCGCTCGAACTCAACGATCGTCGACAGTGGTTTCCCCCTCACGCGGCCGCCGCCGGCCGTCCTGTCGCTACTGGCATGAGCGCATCGCCTTGCCAATGGCGTCAAACTGCTGTTTATCGAGCGATTATCGAGAACAACAGGGCGCGTATCCACCATGATCCTGACCTGCCCCGAATGCGGCACCAAATATGTGGTCAAGGACGGCGCCATCCCCGACGGCGGGCGCAAGGTGCGCTGCGCGTCGTGCAAGCACAGCTGGCACCAGGACCCCGAGGTCACGGCCGCCGAGGTCGAGGCGCTGACCGAGGTCGAGCCCGACCCGGCAATGGGCTACACGCCCGAGCCGGTCGAGCCGGTGGTCGACCCGACGGAGCCGGCGCCGCCCGGGGAGCCAGCGGCACCCGCACCGGTCGTGGCCGACGAGGATGACGGGCGCGGCCCGCCTGCCGATCCGGTCGCCGACGAGACGCCGTCCGCCAGCGACCCGCGCGACTGGCAGCCGGTGGATACGGGATCGGCCTGGGCACCACAGGCGGCCGCCACCACGGCCGACGACGACGATTTCCAGCCGTTCACCCACGCCGACGATGACGAACCGGCCGCCCCGCGCCGCTGGCCACTGGTGCTCGGCATCATCCTGCTGATCGCGGCCGCGGTGGTCGCCTTCTGGTATTTCGCGCCCGCCGCGGTGAAGCAGCAGGTCGGCCTGGCCCAGGGCAGCAGCCCGCTGGAAGTGATGAACACCAGCAACGAGCGCCAGAAGCTGGAAAGCGGCAACGACCTGCTGACGGTCAGCGGCCGGATCATCAACCCGACCGGGACCAGCCAGCCGGTGCCGCCGCTGCGCGCCGAACTGCTGGACGAAAGCAAGACCCGGGTGATCCACAGCTGGATGATCTCGCCGCCGGTCGACACCTTGTCGCCGAACGAGAGCAGCACCTTCCACAGCGCCGAAATGGGCGTGCCGGAGGGCGGCAAGTTCCTGCGCGTCCGCCTGTCGACCGCGGGCTGATTATTCGAATTCGATGAGGTGGGCCGCGGCCCGCCGACCATCCTCGAGCCGAACCGTCGCACGGGTCGCCCGCGCCGCAACCGGCGGGGCGGCCGACGGATCCCACGACAGACGGGCACCGCGAACGATGCGGACGCTGGCGCGCGCTTCCACCCGCACCGCCATCGTCGGCGGGGGCGGCGACGCGCTCGGCGCGGCGAGCAGAATCAGGGCGCTGAAGACGGCCATCGGATCAGGAACGCACAGATGGCGAGAAAGGTTAATGCGCTGTTAGGGTTTGTCCCGTTTCGGAGCGAACTGTTGGGCGTTGCGCACCCCTGATCGCTCTGCTAGAGGCCGCCGCCTACCGAGGAGCGACGGAGCCTTCCGTCGCTTTTTCACGAGTGCGGTCGTGGCGGAACTGGTAGACGCGCAACGTTGAGGTCGTTGTGTCCGAAAGGACGTGGAAGTTCGAGTCTTCTCGACCGCACCACTTTTCCGGAATTGGCGAAAATGCAGGGATAATCCCTGCAAATGATTCGCAGTAGCGGCTAGCGCAGCGGGGCGCGGGGCGCGGTCCCGTTCGTATCTGCGATCTTCGCCAGCGGCGTTACCCGAACGATTCCGAGGCGGGCGAGCGGCTTGTCGGCGCTCAGCACGGCGGTCGCCTCGAGCCGCGGTTCGACCTGCGCGATGCGGGCGCTCTCCTTGGCGAGACGGATCGAATAGCGGCCGTAAGCGACCCGTTCGAACAGGAAGAAACCGTCGTAATCGCTGCGCGCCGTGGCGATGACCTTGCCCGACTCGTCGAGTAGTTCGATGTCGAGGCCCTCGAAGCCCTCGCCGTCGCTGCGGACGACGCTTCCCTCGATATCGCCCGCGCCGACCAGGCCGATTTCGACCTCCGCGGCGATTCCCGGGCGCGGGGTCACGACCTGCAGTGCCTTCTTGGGGGCGAGGGTCGGGTCGGCGAGGCTGCTGGTGTCGATTCCGACCGCCACCGGCACATAGGAGGTCAGGCCGGGGATGAGCACCGCGCCATTGGCGTCGGTGGTCTTCTCCGACAGGCGCGCGCCGGTGGTGATTAGCGCTCCCTTTTCGAACTTTTCGCCCGCGTCGCGGCGGCCGTTGTCGTTGTCGTCGCGATAGACGGTGGCCCGGACCGCGCCCGAGCTTGCCAGCGTCTGGCGCGAGAGCCGGAGCCCCTTCGCCGAGGGGTCGAGCGAGAAATTGAGATTGAAGCCGACCGCCATCGAGCCGTCCGAGGCCGCCTCGCCGGTGAGCGCGAGCGCCATCGTGTCGAACCGGCGAATATGGCTGAGCCGCCCGCGCACGAGATTGGCCGGCCCGTCATAAGCGATCGCGGCCTCGAAATCGGCTCGCTCGGACGCCGACCAGTAGGCTGACAGCTCGGCAGTCTTGAGCCGGCTTTCCGGCGCGAATTCCCAGACGGTCGATCCGCGCAGTCGAACGTTGCCGACGCGCCCGGAGGCGAGCAGGCCGCCCTCGAGTTCCGCCGGCGGATCGGGGCCGCCGCTTGCCCCGCCCAGCCAGCTCTTGCGGTAGCGAACCTCGGCGGACAGGTTGAAGCGGTTGATCTGGCTCGACAATCGGCCCGCGGCCTCCAGCGACCGGCCGGCGTCGCCGCGATCCTTGTACCGCAGGTCGCCGTGGACCGGGACGGTCGTCTTGCCCAGCGACAGCGGGGCGTCGAGCGCGACCCGGGCTTCGCGATAGACCGGTTCGCGGATGCCGTTGACGCGGAAATCCTTTGCCGCGAGCGCTTCGGCGTTGATGCTGACGTTGCCGACTTTGGTGAGCAGCTGCGCGCGCGCGGCCATGCCGCCCTTGTCGTCGCGCGCCGCCGCCACTTCGACCAAGGCGCGCCCGATCGACCGGCGGACGGTCCCCTCGACATACGTGAGGCGCTCGTCCTCGAGCTGGACCGCCTGGACGGTCACGCCCACCGACGTGTTGCGGTCGAGCCCGTGAGCGACGGCGATGGTCGCCTGCGCCTTGGGCGTGTCCGGCGAGCGCTGCGGCGCCACGAAATTGACGAGGTCGCGGCCCGGCTGGTTGGCGCCGATCCAATACCAGGTCTTGCCGGGCGGGACATGTTCCTGCCCGACGTTGATCATTTCCGTGCGCGTCTTGATCTGTCCCTGCGGGCCGTACAGCACGATATCAACCTGGTTTTCGCCGTAGACGAGGGCGACGTCCTCGAAGACGTAGCGCTCGCTGCCGTCGCCCGACGCGAAGCCGAGCAGCTGGCCGTTGCGGTAGATTTCCGCCTCCCAGCCCGCCGGGAGGTCGCCCTCGAAGCGGGTGCGGTCGAAGCTGGTCGGCGTCGAGAGCGGCTGGTTGGTGATGGCGAAGCCGCGGCCCGCCCCGCCGCCGCCGAGAAGACGGCTTGCGCGGCCCGACACGTCGCCGACCGCGACAGGGGTGGCGTTGAGCGGGCCGAGCAAGCCGCCGTCGGGATCCGAGCGGAAGGCGCGGAAGCGCGCGGTCTGCGGCATTCCGCGGTCGTTGGTCGTGAATTGCGCGGTGTAGGACATGTTCGCGATCTCGCCGGCGGCATAGACGGCGGCGCGGCGGTCGATCCGGGTGCCGGTCGCGGCGCGATAGGTGACGCCGCCGCTGACCACGAAATCCAGCGCCGGGCGACGCCACATGCGATAGGGCAGTTTGACCTGCGGCAGCGCGCCGAGATCGAGCGCGGCATTCTTCTTCAATTGGGCGGCGCGGCGACGGCGCTCGGCGGCCATTTCAACGGGCAGCTTGGCCTGCGAATCGATGACCAGCGCGGAGCCGGCGAGGCTCGGCCGGATCGTGAAGCCCAGCCAGCGGCCGAGGGCGGCGGTGTCGACGCACCAGCCTTCGGGCGTGTCGCGGATGTGCGCCGCGAGCAGCTTTTCGCTCTTCTCGCCGTAGCGCACGGTGCCAGCCTTGCGGTCGACAGCGACGCGGTTCTTTTCGGTCAGCGCCCAGCCATTCATCGTCCCGGCGGCGACGTCGACGCTGATCGGAACGTCGAGCGCCTTGAGGAAGTCGCCGGCAACCACGCAGGTGCCTTCGGGCGTTTCGTAAGCACGGACCCCGTCGCCAAGGCGGATGGCGCGGACGTTGACGTCCAGAAGATATTGCGAATCAGGATCAGCAGACCAGGCGTCGCCGGTTGCATCGGTCGCGGGCGCGCTGACGGCGCCGGCCAGAGCCAGCGCCGCGAGCGCGACGATCCGCGCCGAAAAAGGCAACCGGGGACGCACCGGCCGCGCTCCCTCCCCGCTCCCTTAGCGCAGGACCGCGGAGGTCGAGGCCATCGACACCGAGCCACTGTCGCTGGTCTCGAGGAATTCGACGGTGACGGGGCCGCTGGCCGCTGCGGCGTGGTCGGAGTTGATCGGGATCACGATGCGCCGCTGGCCGACCTCGGTGTAGACGGCGACGCCCTTCTGGAGCGCGATCGGGTCCTTGAGGCCGGCCTTGGTGACGCGCACGTCGCCATAGACCGAGCGGTCGCCGTTGCGGACGAGGTCGAGCGCGATCGCCGGGCGGCCGTCGACCTTGGTCAGGTTGACGTTGGCAATTCCGACCTTGGCCTGCAGGTTGCCGAGGCGCACGACGATCGGGATGGTGACGCCGTAGACGGGGATCAGTTCGAAGCCGATGCCCTTGACCTCGGTCTTGGGCTGGACCGGGCGCGGCTTGGGAATGGCGCGAAACAGGATGTGCACGCGATATTCGCCGTCGGCCAGGCCCTGCGGCGCGCGCGCGGCGATGCGGATGGTCTGCGGCTGGTTGGGCGCGATCGTGACCCGGCGCGGCGCATAGAGGATCATCTCCTGCGCGATCTTTTCGCGTTCGTTGGCGACCGGCACTTCCTCGAGCGTGCCGTCTTCCTTCATCCGGCGCAGTTCGAGCGAGACGCGGTAGGTGGCGACATCGTCGCCGATGTTGCTCAGCACGATTTCCGCCCCGCGCGACCCGTTGAGGACGAGGCGGGTCGGGGCGACGAGCAGGTCGCCGACCCCAGCCGTGGCGGGCGGGGCGACAACCAACGAACAGGCCGCGGCGAGGGCCAGGAAGGAACGCGCAAACTTCATCGAACCATCTCCGAAAAGATCCATCACGGAGGAGATTGGTCGGAAATGGTTACTTTAACGCTAACCATGGCGGTTGATTGGGCAGTGAATGGCCCGCAGCGACGAAAAAGGGGCCGCCGGTGCACGCCGGCGACCCCTTCACGGTCCCTATGGAAGGAACGTCCTGGTCTTAGTTGTAGTCGACCTTCACATCGACGGTGCCGGTGTAGACGCCGTCAACGGTGGTCGGGGCGATCACGATCGAGCCGCCGATGTTGAAATCGGTGCCCGGGGCGCCCGAGTTGGTCAGCACGACCGAGGCCGCGCCGGTCGGGGTCAGCGTCAGCGAGCCGCCGTTCGAGCCGTTGAGCGTCGTCGCGGTCTTGATGATGTTGACCGTCTGGCCCTGCGTACCGGCGACATTGTAGGTCGGGACGAGGCCGGTCGCGGCGCAGACGAGCTGCGCGCCGCAGCTCAGCGCGCCATTGGCGGCGAGGTCGACGTTCTGGTTGGCGGTGACGTTGTTCATCACGATCGTGCCGAAATCGAGCGAGCCGGTCGCGGTGAAGGTCAGCGGCTTGATGATTCGCGCGCTGGCCGACGGCGGAGCACCGGTCACGCCGACGGGGGCGGCGATCGCCGGGGTAGTGGCGAGCACGGCGGCGGCAACGGCCGCGATCTTCAGATACTTGGTCATAGTCAGTTCCCCACAGGTTCCATTTGTCCGAGCGGTGTCGGGATCCCCCGTCATCCGTGGCTTCGGTATTAACCGTGAGCGCTTACGGCTTTGCTCAGGTTCATGGTTAACGCGGCGTTGGTGATTTCGCCGTTTCGGAGCCGATCGTCAGAGATAGTCGACCGTGATGGGGACATCGCCCGCATAGTCGCCCTCGCTGATGCCCTGGATTTCGAGCTCCCCGCCGAATCGGAAGGTCAGCTGGCCCTGCGGATCGAGTCGCGGCGCGGCGGGCAGGTCGCTGACCAGCTTGGTGAGGGTGATCGTCCCGGCGACTCGGCCGTAGAGGATGACGCTGGTCGGCAGGTCGATCCGGATCGGACGGCCAGGCTCCCCGCGGATGACGACGCTGCCGACCATCGTGCGCGCGGTCATCGCGCCGATCGCCCCGCTGGTGGTGCGGCTGCCGTCGGGATTGAGGCGGGCGACCCCGCGCCCGGCGGTGTCGAGCAGCATCAGCTGGTCGAAGTCGAGGCGCGCCTCCACCTCGAGCTGCATCGGGCCATTGCCTTCATTCTCGACACGCTGGGTTTCGGGCGTCGCGCACAGCCGGCATTGCGCCGCGGCCGGCCCGGGCACGGCAAGCGCCCCGGCAAGCAGGGCAAGCGCAAGCGACAGGGCGTGTTTCGGGCCCACCATGAAGCCATGGCTATTGGGCAGGAATGAAAACATGGTTAAGACTTGCTTCACGTCCGAACGCGCAGGAGCGGCGCCATGACCAATTCGACCAAGCTGACCGATGCCGAGTGGCGCGCCCGGCTGACCCCCGAACAATATCGCATCCTGCGCCAGGCCGGCACCGAGCCGCCGGGCAGCGGCGACCTGCTGAACAACAAGGACGATGGCGATTATCGCTGCGCCGCCTGCGGCACCCCCTTGTTCCGCAGCGACGACAAATATGACAGCGGGTCGGGCTGGCCCAGCTTCACCCAGCCGATGGGCGCCGAAGCGGTCGAGGAACATCACGACATGAGCCACGGCATGGTCCGCACCGAGGTGCGCTGCGCGAAATGCGAGGGCCATCTCGGCCACGTCTTCCCCGACGGGCCGGGGCCGGAGGGCCTGCGTTACTGCATCAACAGCGCCGCGCTCGACTTCACGCCCGACGACGACGCTTGACGCTTGCCGCGAGTCCCCACGCCCCCTAACCGTTGAGGCGTATGGCCAGTACCCAGACCAAAGGCGGCGGAAGGCTCGCCCGGATCGTCAAAATCCTCTTCGCGCTCGGCCTCGTCGGCCTGCTCGCGCTCGGCATCGCGGTCGGCTTCGCCTATCGCTCGCTGCCCGATTACGAGGAACTCAACAAGCGCTCCGACCTCGGCCAGATGATCCGCGTGCGCGCCGCCGACGGCACCCTGCTGGTGTCGATGGGGCCGACCTTCGGGCGTTGGCTGACCTACGACGAAATCCCCGCGACGATGCGCACCGCGATGATCGCGGTCGAGGATCGCCGCTTCCGCAGCCACATCGGCGTCGACCCGATCGGCATGGCCCGATCGGTCAAGGTGCGGATCGAGAGCGGCCGCTGGAAGCAGGGCGGCTCGACCATCACCCAGCAGCTGGCGCGGAACATCTTCCTGACCAACAGCCGTACGTTCGGCCGCAAGTTCAAGGAGTGGATCCTGGCGCTGGCAATCGAGCGCAAATTCTCCAAGGACCAGGTTCTCGAACTCTACCTCAACCGCGTCTATTTCGGCGGCGGCGCCTACGGCATCGATGCCGCCAGCCGCACTTTCTTCGGCCATGGAGCCGATCGGCTGACGCTGGGCGAGGCGGCGATCATCGCCGGGCTGGTCAAGGCGCCGTCCAACTATTCGCCGACCGCCGACATCGATGCCGCACGCGGTCGCGCCGGGGTCGTGATCGACACGATGGTCCGCAACGGCTTCCTGTCGGCGTCGGCCGCCGCCAACGCCAACCCGGCGCAGATCAAGCTGCAGACCGCCGCCAAGCAGAACAGCGCGCGCTACTTCACCGATTGGGCCCTTCCCCAGCTCGACACGCTGATCGACGAGACCAACGACCCGATCGACGTCTACACCACGCTCGACGTCGGCATGCAGGCCGCCGCCGATCGCGCGATCAACGGCTTCGCGCCCGCCGGGGCGCAGGGCGCGCTGGTCTCGATCGACCGCGACGGCGCGGTCCGCGCGATGGTCGGCGGGCGTGACTATGCCCGCTCCATCTACAATCGCGCGACGCAGGCCGAGCGCCAGCCGGGGTCGGCCTTCAAGCTGTTCGTCTACCTCACCGCGCTCGAGAACGGGATGAAGCCGACCGACACGGTGGTCGACGAGCCCGTCACCATCGACGGCTGGACCCCGCGCAACTCGACCCGCACCAACGCCGGGCCGGTCTCCCTGCGCGAGGCCTTTTCCCGGTCGATCAACACGATCAGCGCCAAGATCGGCGCGCAGTTCGGCTTCGGGACCATCGCCGACATGGCCCGCCGGTTCGGCGTCGGCACCGACATCTCGACCTATCCGTCGATGGTGCTGGGGTCGAGCGAGGTGCGGCTGATCGACATGACCCGCGCCTTCGCCTCGGTCGGCAACCGCGGCGTGTCGGTGATGCCCTACGCGATCCGCAAGGTCGTCACGTCCGACGGGCGCCTGCTCTACCAGCACGAGCGCAGCGACGAGCGCGTCCTGGTCGCGCCGTGGGTGGCGGCGGGGATGACCGACCTGTTGCAGTCGGCGGTGCTGAGCGGCACCGGCCGCGCCGCGTCGATCGGTCGGCCCGTCGCGGGCAAGACCGGCACGACCAGCAGCAACAAGGACGGCTGGTTCGTGGGTTTTTCGAGCGGGCTGACCACCGGCGTGTGGATGGGCCGCGACGATGCCAAGCCGGTCGGCGGATTGCAGGGCGGCACCGCCCCGGCCCGCGCCTTCGCCGCTTTCATGAAGGTCGCGGTCGCGAAGCGCCCCGTCGAGCAGTTCGAGACCGAAGTGCCGCTGCCGGACTGGCAGCTGGAACCCGACGAGGAAATGTGGGGCACGCCCATCGACGACAACATGATGGGGCCGATGGTCGACGAGAATGGCATGCCGATCGGCAGCGGGCCGCCCGATCCCTATGCTTCGCCGGGCGCGTCGTCGGGATCGCCGTCGGGCGGGCCGGACCAGACCGACCTCGACCGCATCTTCAATTCGCCGCCGCCACCGCCGCAGCGCGGGCCGCCGCCGCAACCGGTGCCGCAACCGGCGCCGGCTACGCGGTCACCGCCGCCGGCCGATCCGCTTCAACCCCGGCCCTAGACGGCGCAGTTCCGCCCGGGCGGCATCAGGGTCACCCTGGTAGAGCCGCGCCTCGGCGGCGTGGAAGGCGGGGCTGTGATCCATGTGGAGGCGATGCGCGACCTCGTGCGCGACGACCCAGCGGCGGATGGGGGGTGGAGCCAGGACGAGCCGCCAGTTGTAGCGGATCGACCCCGAGGCCGAGCAGCTGCCCCAGCGCGTGCCCGCATCGCCGACCGAGACCGCGCGGACGCTGACGCCGGCCCTGGCCGCGATCTCGGCGGTGTCGGCGGAGAGGATAATGCGGGCCTGCTGCTTGAGCCAGCGTTCGATGCGCCCCTCGAAGCTGGCCAGGGGTCCCCCCGCGACGAGGGCGTCGCCAGCATCGGTCACCCTGCGGGCACCATGCGGATCGTGGCGCAGCGCCACGGGCCGGCCGAGGAAGGGGATGGAATGGCCGGGGCTTAAAGGATGGTCGTCGGGAACGGCGGCGATCTGTTTGGCGACCCAGTCGCGCTGGCTGGCGGCCCAGTCGAGCGCGGCGCGGCGGCTGGCGCGGGGCGGGCAGGTCAGGCGGATCTCGCCGCGGTCGGCGTCGAGGCGAAGCTTCAGCCGACGCGCACGTGGGTGGACGACCATCGCCACCGGCCAAGGCAGGTCCGGATGGTCAAAGCGGGCGGTCGACAAGATGCCATTCCAAGTCGCCGGCATCGACCTCGCTAACCGTCCACCCGCGGGTCGACTGGCCGGCGGCATGCACCGTCTCGCGGTCGCCGGAAATCAAATAATGCCAGTCGTACAGCGGCTTGCCTTCGAAGCGCAGGCGGTAGGCGCAGGTCGAGGGCAGCCATTCGAGTTCGTCGAGCTTGTCGCGCTTCAGGACGACGCAGTCGGCGACCAGCTTCTTGCGGTTCTTATAGTCGGTGCACATGCCCATGCGGCGGTCGAGCAGCTTGCAGGCGACGTTGGTCGGGAACAGTTCGCCCGTTTCCTCGTCCTCCAGCTTGTGCACGCAGCATCGCCCGCAGCCGTCGCACAAAGCTTCCCACTCGCCGCGGTCGAGCGCTTCCAAGGGTTTTTCCCAAAAGGGTTTTTTCTCGTTCATCGAGCGTGTAGCCATGCTCGGGCAAAGGGCCGGGTGCAAGTGCTGAAGGAATCGTGATGCGGAACGCGTGGGTGGGACTGGTCGGACTGGCGGCGCTGGCAATGCCCGCGGCGGCGCAGATCAACAGCAACGAGGGCATGGAGCTGGTCAAGGCGCTGCGCGAGAACGAAGGCAGCAAGGCCTACACGATCGTCCAGAACAACGGCACCAACGTCGTCAATTACCGCGGGGTCGACGGCGAGGCGCCGCTGCACGTCGTCACCCGCAGCCGCAACAGCAACTGGGTCGGCTACCTGCTGTCGAACAAGGCCGATCCCAATATCGTCGACAAGGCCGGCGACACGCCGCTGATCATCGCCGCGCGCATGGGCTATGGCGACGGCGCCTCGCGCCTGATCCGCGCCCGGGCCGACGTCAACCGCACCAACCGCCGCGGCGAGACCGCGCTGATCGTCGCGGTCAACCAACGCCAGCCGGCCATCGTGAAGATGCTGCTGGAAGCGGGCGCCGACCCCGACAAGCGCGACTATGCCGCAGGTTACAGCGCGCGCGAATATGCCAAGCGCGACACGCGCATGCCCGAGTTGCTGCGCCTCATCGAAACGGTCGAGCGGCCCAAGCCCAAGGTGGCCGGGCCGACCCGCTAGAAATCGACGCCGAGCGTCGGGTCGATCTGCGCCGACAGCCGGCGCGCGGCGCGGCGGGCGAAGCGCAGCGTTTCCGCCTTGCGCCGCGCGGCCGCCAGCGGATTGAGGGCCGCTTCCCTGAGTATTGCGGCATCGTAGCGGTCGGCGACCAGCAGCCCCGCCTCCCCCGGCAGGAAATGATCGCCGTCGAGAATCGCGCACAGATGCTGCGGCACTGCCCAGAAGAAGCGGTCGCAATAATCGAGATAGTCGCGCCACTTGGCGTCGCCGACGAGGTCGGCCTTGCTGACCTTGATCTCGACGATGGTGAGGTGGCCCTTGGAATCGATCGCCATCAGGTCGGCGCGGCGGCCATTGGGGAGCGGCACCTCGCACATCGCGAACCAGTCGCGCCGGCAGAACAGGCGCGTGACGCCGCGCGCGACCTCCGCCGCGACGGGCGAACGGTCGTCGAAACAATCGGTGGAAAGCGCGGCCGAATCCATCGGCCGACGCTAGAACGATTCAGGAACGTTTGGAAGCTTAGCGGTAGAAGACGTGGTTGCCGACCGACGCGACGCGGGTCAGGCGCCAGCCCGGCGAGACGCGCTTGGCGTGGAAGAACAGCGCCTTGCCGACCGGCGAGGCATGCATGTCCTGGTCGACGATCTTGGCGATCGCGACGGCATTGGCCCACTGGCGGCTGCCGCGGGCGATGTGCGGGTAGCTCTTGCCGCGCACGAAGCTGAACTGGCTGCGCTGGAACAGCACGCCGCAATAGGTCTTGGGGAAGCGGCCCGAATTGGCGCGGTTGGCCATGACGTGACCGACGGCCAGCTGGCCTTCGAGCGGTTCGCTCTTCGATTCGAAGTAGATTCCGACCGCGAGGCATTCGAGGTCGCGGCTGCCCGGGGTGGTGCCGCGCAGCGCGGCGACCTTGTCGGCCAGCGACGCGGACTTGGAGACGGCCGGATCGGCGTCGGCTTCCGGGGCCGCTTCCGGCTCGGCGGCCGGTTCGGTGACCACGGCGGGAAGGGAGGCGAGGCGATCGTCGGCCAGCGACGACGGGGCATTGAGGGGTTGCAGCACGACCTGGGTCGGCAGCACGCTCGATCCGGTGGCGATCAGGGGCTCGGCGTCCTTCTGGACTTGTGCCGGAGCGACCTGCGAGGCGCTGAGCGCCGCGACGACCAGGAGCACGGATCGAAACTGATATCGCATTGAAAACCGATTGAGTGCGGTGAGTGTCAACAGCGCCCGGCGATCGCGAAAGGCGATTGCACGGCGGCGCTGGGTCCATCTCCCCGTCTGCGTGGCATCGTTCGGCCGAATTGCCGAGTGGAATGCCCCCCGCTCTCGTTCGACCGGCTCTTGGCCCGCCCGGTGTTAAGGGATCAACCCCGATCGGTCATTTCAGCGACGAATCGTTGCGCATCCGGGATGTCCAGTTCGATCAGCCAGCAATCCGGATCGATCCTCGGCTGGTCGTGCCAGCGAGTCAGCTGGCCTTGTTCCGACGCGTCGGTGGCGTTCCAGCGGTAGGTGAAATCGGCCGACAGGCGCCGTTCGAGGAGGAAAACGGGCGCGCCGCGTGTCGCCAGAACGACGAGAATCGCGCCCGAATCGCGGTCGCCCTTGTGGAGGACGGCGCCGAATCCTCCTTGCGCCTGGGCTTCGCGCAGGAGGCCGGTGACCTCAAGATGGGCCGGGAGGCGGTCGCTCACGCCGACCGGTAGCCGTCGAGGCCGCTCAGCGCGATGTGCGAGCGCAGGAAGGTGCCGGTGCCGCGCGCACACTCTTCGCCGTCGGCATCAAGGATCCGCGCCTCGGCGACGAACACGCGGCGCTTGCCGCTGATCCACTTGCCCTCGGCGACATAGTCGCCCGCGCGCATCGGGCTGGTGAAATGGAGGTTGAAGGCGGTGGTCAGCAGGAAGCGGTCGCTGACCAGCCCGTTGGCGGCGTAGAAGGACGCGTCGTCGAGCATCTTGAAATAGAGCGTGCCATGGGCCGCGCCGGCGGCGTGGTAGGCGGTGGGATCGACGGTGAAATGGATTCGCGACTGGCCCGGCGCGGGCAATTCCAGCCGCGATTCGAACAAGGCGTTGATCGGCGCGGCGGCGTAGAGCGATTCGAGCGCGCGCAAATGCGCCTCGACGCCGCTCGCCTCAGGCGGCATCGCGCTCGTCCGTCGCCATCAGCACTGCGGCGAAGGCGTCGCGGCTGCGCGCGCCGCGCAATTTCTCCAGCGTTGCCTCGCTGCGCACGGTGCGGCTGATCGAGGCAAGCGCCTTCAGGTGCGCCGCGCCGGCGTCGGGCGGGCTCAAGAGGAGGAAGACGAGGTCTACCTTGGCGCCGTCGATCGCCTTGTAATCGATCGGGTCGGCGAGGCGGACGGCCATGCCGTAGATCTGGGTCAGCCCGTCGACCTTGCCGTGGGGGATGGCGACACCGCGGCCGAAGCCGGTCGAGCCGATCCGTTCGCGCTCGACCACCGAATCGACGATGGCGGCGGGATCGAAGCCCAGGCGTCCGCCCGCGACCTGGCCCAGCATCTGCAGCAATTGCCGCTTGTTGCTGGCGCCCAGATCGACGCGGATCGAATCGAAATCGAGAAACTCACACAGGCGCATCTTGCTCGCTCTTCATTGTGCGCGGACCCCCCGGTCGGCGAACCGTCCTTAGCGGCGTTCGCCGCCCACGTCATTGCGTGGGCGGTTCGACCCAGCCGATGGTTCCGTCGTCCCGGCGATAGACCATGTTGAAGGCGCCGCTCTTGGCGTTTCGGAACATCAGGGCGTTGGTGTTGCGAAGGTCGAGCATCATCACCGCGTCGCCGACGGTGGCGTCGGGGATGTCGACCTTGGTCTCGGCGACAACCGGCGGGTGGTCGCCGACCGGTTCCTCGGCGGGCGGGGGCGCGAAGATGGTGTAGCCCGCGTCCTCGACGAACGGTTCCTCGCCGCCGCCCTTGTGGTCGCGCAGGCGCTTCACGTAGCGACTGAGCTGCCGCTCGATCTTGTCGGCGGCGCCTTCGAAGGCGACGTGGGCGTCGTTCGCACGGTTCGACGACTTCAAGACGACGCCGCGGGTGACCGGGGCGACGATGTCGCAGGTGAAATCGTCGTACGGGCCGCGGCCGAAGGTGACACTGGCGTCGATGCCGCGGTCGAAATATTTGTCGGCCATCCCTTCGATCCGGTTCTGGACATGGCTCTGCAGAGCTTCACCGGTATCGACCTGGTGGCCGGCGACACGAATGTTCACGGATCGGGCTTCCTTTCGACTGGCGACCGCGCGGGGGTCGGGCGGCCGGGGCCTTACCTAGATCGGAGCGGACACGCGCTCCCACAAGGGATTGGCCATCGTAGCGATAAACTCGCGGTGGCGCTGAAGTTCCGCCTCGCTCGGCGCATGGGGGCGCGGCGGGCGGGCGGGCCGGTCGATCGGGACGGCCGAAACGGGGGCGGCCTGGGCCGCCGCGCTGGCCTCGGCGACGAGGCCAAGGCCGATCTGGCGGCCGCCCGTCAGCTCGACATAGACCTGCGCGAGCAGTTGCGCGTCGAGCAGGGCGCCGTGCTTGACGCGTTGGCTGCGGTCGACGCCGAACCGCGAGCAGAGCGCGTCGAGGCTGTGCTTGGCGCCGGGGTGGCGCGAGCGGGCGAGGACCAAAGTGCAGACCATCCGCGACAGGCAGACGGGGTCGCGGGCGCAGCGCTGCAATTCGTGGTTGAGGAATCCGAAGTCGAACGAGGCATTGTGCGCGACGAGCGGGCTGTCGCCGATGAAGGCGAGCAGGTCGTCGACCAGATGTTCGAACAACGGCTTGTCGCTGAGGAAGATGTCGGACAGGCCGTGGACGCGCTCGGCCTCGCTCGGCATCGGGCGCTGGGGATTGAAATAAGCGTGGAAGGTGCGGCCGGTCTCGACCCGGTTGATCATCTCGACGCAGCCGATCTCGACCAGCCGGTCCCCGCCCGCGGGATCGAGGCCCGTGGTTTCCGTGTCGAAAATGATTTCCCGCATGGGCCGATTATGGGCGCGGGCGAAGGCCGAGGCAAGTGAGGATGCGCGCCACCTGCGCCTCCGTCTCGGCGAGGCTGGTGCCGGTGTCGATGACGTGATCGGCGCGCTCGCGCTTGACCGCGTCGGGCAGCTGGCGGGCGAGGATCGAGGCGAACTTGTCGGGCGTCATGCCCGGCCGGGCGAGCACGCGCTCGCGCTGCACGTCGGCCGGGGCGGAGACGACGATGACGGTGTCGAACGCCTTCTCGCCGCCGGTTTCGAACAGCAGGGGGATGTCGAACAGGAGGGCGGGCGCGTCGGCATGGGCGGCGATGAAGTCGGCGCGGCGCCGGGCGACGGCGGGATGGACTAGCATTTCGAGCGCGGCCAGCTCGTCGCGGTTGTTAAGGACATGGGCGGCCAGCCGTTCGCGGTCGACCGCGCCGTTGCTGGTGGTGCCGGGAAAGCGGGCTTCGATGGGGGCGACCAGCGCGCCGCCGGGTCCTTGCAGGGCGCGCACCTCGGCATCGGCGTCGAAGACGGGAATGCCGCGCGCCGCGAACATGGCGGCCACCGTCGACTTGCCCATCCCGATCGATCCCGTGAGCGCGATCCGTTTCATCGCAGCATCCCCAGCAAGGCCGCATCGCGTTCCCGCGGCGGCGGTTGACCGAAGAACAGGTCGAACGAGGTCGCGGCCTGTTCGACGAGCATGGCAATGCCGTCGATAGTCTTAAGGGAACGCAAACGCGCGGCGCGCAGCAGGTCGGTCTCGACGGGGTCGGTGACGACGTCGAACACCCAGCCGCCGGCGGGCATGGCGGTGAGGTCGACGGGGATGGCGGCCTGCCCCTTCATGCCGAGCGGGGTCGAATTGATGAGGCCGCCGCCGTCGACCGGGCGGGTGAAGGGGCTGGGCGCCTGCTCCAGCCCGAATTCGACCGCCAGTTTCATCGCCGCCGCCATGTCGCGCGCCTGGATCCGCACGTCGGTCCGGCCGAGCAGGTGCAGCGCGACGAGGATCGCCCGCGCCGCCCCGCCATTGCCGAGTAGGACGATTCCGGGCGGTGCATCCTTGAGGACGGGCGCAAGCAGGGCGGCGACCGCGCCGACATCGGTATTGGCGGCGAGCAGCTTGCCGTCGCGCGGGGCGAGCAGGTTGGCGGCGCCCGCGGTGGTCGCGCGGTCGGTCGATTCATCGGCCAGCAGGAGGGCGTCGAGCTTGAGCGGCATGGTGACGTTGCACCCGCGCCAGTCGGGATCGGCGCGGCGCGCGGCGATGAAGGCGGGAAGCTCGGCGCGGGTGACGCGCGTCGCGCGATAGTCGGCGGCGATCCCGAGCTGGTCGAGCCAAAAACGATGAATGACAGGCGACTTGCTGTGCGCGATCGGGTCGCCGATCACCTCGGCATAGGGCCGGGATGACGTCATGACGGCAGCAATCCGTAGGCGCGCAGGGCGGCCAGCAGGGGGAGCAGAGGCATGCCGAGAACCGTGAAGTGGCTGCCCTCCATCGATTCGAATAATTGCACGCCCGGACCCTCGAAGCGGAACACGCCGACGCAAGCCGAAACCGCCGGCCATTCGGCCTCGAGGTAATTGTGGATGAACGTGTCACTCAAATGTCGCACTTGGAGGCGCGCCGTCTCCGCGTGACTCCACCGGACCGCGCCGTCCTGCGCCAGCGCGACTCCGCTGGTGAGATTCATCACGCGCCCGGAAAAGGCGCGAAGATGCGCTTCGGCGTCCGCGCGGCTGGCCGGTTTCGAGTAACGGCGACCCTCGACGCTGACCAGCGAATCGCCGCCGATCACCCATTTTCCCGAGAGGCGGGAGGCGGTTTCGAGCGCTTTTGCCTCCGCCAGCGCGCGGGCCAGCGACGCATCGTCGCCGGCGTGCGCCGCCTTGATCGCGGATTCGTCGACATCGGCCGGATCGACCGCGTGAGGTACGCCCGCCGCGTCGAGCATCGAACGGCGGATCGCGCTGCCGGAAGCGAGGATGAGTGTCATGCGGGTTGGACATCCTTGTGGATAAGTCGGTGAATCGCCTAGCCGTCTTTCTGGGGGCAGGCCAAGCCTCGTCGCCAATCCCGACTCCCGATCGGCTCGCCCAAGCTTTCGTCCACAGGCCATCCCCGGCGATCCCCAAGCTGTGAATCATGGGGGTCGGTCGGGGCGAATCGCCGGAATCGCTCGACTCTTTCGGGGCCGGCCCTTGTTGGCAAAGTCGGGACGCTTGCCTAAACCCCGATTCCAGCCAGACCAACTACAAGTTCAATCTTTGAATCTCTTATAAGTAAGGAAGGATAGTAGGGGGGTGACCATCGAGACCGCCGCGCCATCGACGAGCGCCGACAAGCCCCTGCTGGCCGTCCTGAAGGGCGAACGGCGCGATCCGCCGCCGATGTGGCTGATGCGCCAGGCCGGGCGCTATTTGCCCGAATATCGCGCGCTGCGGGCGGAGAAGGGCGGCTTCCTCGAGCTGGTCTACGATCCGGTCGCCGCGGCCGAGATCACCATCCAGCCGCTGCGCCGCTTCGCCTTCGACGGCGCGATCCTGTTTTCGGACATCCTGATCGTGCCTTACGCGATCGGCCAGGACCTCTGGTTCGAGGCCGGCGAAGGGCCGCGGCTGGCGCCGAGGATGAGCGAGGCGCGGATCCGCGACCTCGAACCGGCGATGCACCGGCTCGACGCCATTTACGAAACAGTGCGGCTGGTGAAGGCGCAGCTGGCGCCGTCGACCACCTTCCTGGGGTTCGCCGGAAGCCCGTGGACGGTCGCCACCTACATGATCGCCGGGCAGGGCAGCCGCGAGCAGGCCGAGGCACGCGCGCTGGGCTATGCCGATCCGGGCAAGATGGACGCGATTCTCGACATCGTCGCGCGGGTGACGGTCGATTACCTCGCCGGGCAGATCGAGGCGGGGGTCGAGGCGGTCCAATTGTTCGACAGCTGGGCGGGCAGCCTCTCGCCCGCGCAGTTCGAGCGCTACGTGATCGCGCCCAACGCGTGGATCGTCAGCGAGCTGAAGAAGCGCCACCCCGACACGCCGATCATCGGTTTTCCGAAAGGCGCGGGCGGGAAACTGGGCGCCTATGCGCGCGAGGTCGGGGCCGATGCGCTCGGGCTCGACGAGACGGTCGACCCGGTGTGGGCCGACCGCGAAATCCCGGCGGGGATGCCGGTCCAAGGCAATCTCGATCCTCTGGTATTGCTGGCGGGCGGCGAGCCGCTGGAGACGGGCGTCGCGCGCGTGCTTGACGCGCTGGGATCGCGCCCGCACATCTTCAACCTCGGTCATGGCATCGGCAAGGAAACGCCGATCGCGCACGTCGAGCGGTTGGTCGAGCTGGTGAAGGGGCGGTGATGGGGGAATTCGTCGGTTTCCTGGGCGCATCTTATCTGTGGGTGAAGGCGGCGCACGTCACCTTCGTCATCTTCTGGATGGCGGGGCTGTTCCTGCTGCCGCGCTTTTACGTCTACCACCATGCGACGACGCCGGGGTCGGCCGAGGACCGCCAGTGGATCGAGCGCGAGGACCGCACGCGGACCATCATCCTGATGCCGGCGATGCTGATCGTCTGGGCGCTTGGGCTGGCGCTGGCGATGCACCTGGGCGTGCTGCACGAGCCGTGGTTCATCGCCAAGTTCGTCTTCGTCGTCCTGTTGAGCGGCTACCAGGGCTGGACCAGCGCCTATGGCAAGAAGCTGGCCAAGGGCATGCGCCCGCTGGAGAACCGGACGCTGCGGATCATGAACGAGGTGCCGGGCATCGCCGCGGCGATCATCGTCGTGCTGGTGATCGTCCGCCCTTTCTGACCGTGCGGGCGGGCGACGCATGACCGTCGCCGCGCTGGCTGGGCTGGTCGTGCTGTGGCTGGCGAGCGCCTACCTGCTCGGGCTGGGGCTGGTCGCGATCGTGAAGCCGGCGCTGGCGCAGCGCTTCCTGGGCGGTTTCGCGCAAACGCGGCGGGCCAACTGGATCGAGGCGCTGGTACGGGGCACGTGCGGGCTCGCGCTGGTGGCGGTGGCGCGCTTGCTGCCGATGGCGGCGGTCGCGGTTGGCGCCGGGATCTTCCTTTTGCTGACGGCGGTGCTGATGCCGGCGCTGCCCGACCTGCACCGCCGGATCGCCGCGCGATCGGTGGCGGGAATCGCGCCCTATATGCGGTTGGTCGGCGTCGGGGCGATCGTGCTGGGGATCGCCGTACGCCTGCTGCTGTCCACCGCACTGGAAAGCGGCGCGGGCACGCCCCATATTGACTTCACCACGGGCCTTCACCTAACGCCGCCATAGACGGCCGCGCCGGCCCGTATTTCCCATATCGCCGGGGCGACTCATCCACTTTTGCACGCGGTGTCCTGCCGCGCCTGTTCGTCCCAGCGTTCTCAACCGAAAAGACACCACACATGCATTTGAAGGATTTGAAGCAGAAATCCCCCGCCGAGCTGGTCGCGATGGCCGAAGAGCTTGGCGTCGAGGGCGCTTCGACCCTGCGCAAGCAGGACCTGATGTTCTCGATCCTCAAGGAACGCGCCGAGAGCGGCGCCGAGATCATGGGCATGGGGACGATCGAGGTGCTGAACGACGGGTTCGGCTTCCTGCGCAGCCCCGAGGCCAATTACCTGGCTGGCCCCGACGACATCTATGTCGCTCCCAACCACGTCCGCAAGTTCGGGCTGCGCACCGGCGACACGGTCGAGGGCGAGATCCGCGCCCCCAAGGACGGCGAGCGCTATTTCGCCCTGACCAAGGTCACGCAGATCAACTATGACGACCCCGAGGCGGTCCGCCACCGGGTCAATTTCGACAACCTCACCCCGCTTTATCCGGACAGCAAGCTCCGGCTCGACACGCTCGACCCGACGATCAAGGACAAGAGCGCCCGGGTGATCGACATCGTCGCGCCGCTCGGCAAGGGCCAGCGCGCGCTGATCGTCGCGCCGCCGCGCACCGGCAAGACCGTGCTGCTGCAGAACATCGCGCGCGCGATCACCGACAACAACCCGGAAGTCTTCCTGATCGTCCTCCTCATCGACGAGCGCCCGGAAGAAGTCACCGACATGCAGCGCAGCGTCAACGGCGAGGTCATTTCCTCGACCTTCGACGAGCCGGCGCAGCGCCACGTCCAGGTCGCCGAAATGGTGATCGAAAAGGCCAAGCGCCTGGTCGAGCACAAGAAGGACGTCGTCATCCTGCTCGACTCGATCACCCGCCTCGGCCGGGCCTACAACACCGTCGTGCCCAGCTCTGGCAAGGTGCTGACCGGCGGCGTCGACGCCAACGCGCTGCAGCGCCCGAAGCGCT
>CAZKCD010000015.1:0-21075 GCA_964551235.1 uncultured Sphingomonas sp. | reverse complement strand
GCCGGCATGAACCCGATGGACCTCAAGCGCGGCATCGACCTCGCGGTGACCAAGGTCGTCGAAGACCTCAAGGGCCGGTCGAAGCCGGTTTCGGGTTCGTCGGAAATCGCCCAGGTCGGCATCATCTCGGCCAACGGTGACACCGAAGTCGGCGAGAAGATCGCGGAAGCGATGGAAAAGGTCGGCAAGGAAGGCGTCATCACCGTCGAGGAAGCCAAGGGCCTCGAGTTCGAACTCGACGTCGTCGAAGGCATGCAGTTCGACCGCGGCTACCTGTCGCCCTACTTCATCACGAATCCGGAAAAGATGCAGGTCGAATTGAACGACCCGTTCATCCTCATCCACGAGAAGAAGCTCAGCAACCTGCAGGCGATGCTGCCGATCCTCGAAGCGGTCGTGCAGTCGGGTCGCCCGCTGCTGATCATCGCCGAGGACATCGAGGGCGAAGCGCTGGCGACCCTGGTCGTCAACAAGCTGCGCGGCGGCCTCAAGGTCGCGGCCGTCAAGGCGCCGGGCTTCGGCGATCGCCGCAAGGCGATGCTCGAGGATATCGCCATCCTGACGGGCGGCGAGATGATCTCGGAAGACCTCGGCATCAAGCTCGAGAACGTCACCACCGCGATGCTCGGCACCGCCAAGAAGGTCGTCATCGACAAGGACAACACCACCATCGTCGACGGCTCGGGCACGCATGAGCAGATCGAAGGCCGCACCGCCGCGATCAAGCAGCAGATCGAGAACACCACCAGCGACTATGACCGCGAGAAGCTCCAGGAGCGTCTCGCCAAGCTCGCCGGCGGCGTGGCCGTCATCAAGGTCGGCGGCGCCTCGGAAGTCGAGGTGAAGGAGCGCAAGGACCGCGTCGACGACGCGCTCCACGCGACCCGCGCCGCGGTCGAGGAAGGCATCGTTCCGGGCGGGGGCACCGCGCTGCTCTACGCCACCAAGGCCCTCGAAGGCCTCAAGGGTGCGAACGACGACCAGACCCGCGGCATCGACATCATCCGCAAGGCGATCGAAGCCCCGCTTCGCCAGATTGCCCAGAACGCGGGTGTCGACGGCGCCGTCGTCGCCGGCAACCTGCTGCGCGAAGGTGACGTGACCCAGGGCTTCAACGCCGCGACGGACACGTACGAGAACCTCGTCGCCGCCGGCGTGGTCGACCCGACCAAGGTCGTCCGCACCGCGCTGCAGGACGCGGCCTCGGTCGCCGGCCTGCTGATCACCACCGAAGCCACCATCGCGGAGCTGCCGGACGACAAGCCGGCGATGCCGATGGGCGGCGGCATGGGCGGCATGGGCGGCATGGACTTCTAAGTCCGGACGCTGACCGCACGAAATCGGGGCCGGGGGGAGCGATCCTTCCGGCCCCTTTTTCTTGTCCATTGCCGGTTCAGCCCGCCCGGCCTAGCAACGGTCGCCATGCTGCTGTCCGCGTTCCTGTTCGCCGCCCAGGCCGCCGCCGCTCCCGCGGGCGATGCCAGGGTTCCCATGTGCGCGGTCGAGGTCGTGAAGGAATATCCGCACGATCCCACCAGCTTCACCCAGGGGCTGATTTTCCACGCCGGCCACCTGTACGAGGGCACGGGGCAGCCCGGCGCGTCGCGCGTCGCGCGGCTCGACCTCGCCACCGGCCGCGCCCTCGCGCAGTCGCGGTATCCGGCCGCGCAGTTCGGCGAGGGGATTGTCCGCTGGAAGGACCAGCTCATCTCGGTCACCTGGCAGGACGGGATCGGGCACCGCTGGCGGCTCAAGGACCTGAAGCCCCTCGGCACCTTCCGCTACGCCGGTGAGGGGTGGGGGCTGACCCTGCTCGGGAACCGCGTCGTGATGAGCGACGGCACGCCGCGCCTGCGCTTCTTCGACCCGGCGACGATGAAGGAGACGGGGTCCGTACCAGTGACCATCGCCGGCAAGCCGCTGCCCCGGATCAACGAGCTGGAAGCGGTCGACGGACAGGTCTGGGCGAACGTGTGGATGACCGATTTCATCGTCCGGATCGATCCGCTGACCGGCAAGGTCGGCTCGGTGCTCGACCTGCGCGGCCTCAAGCAGCGCGCGGGCGCCTCCGGCTATGACAACGTGCTCAACGGCATCGCGTGGGACGCGCAGGGCAAGCGCCTGTTCGTCACCGGCAAGAACTGGCCCAAGTTGTTCGAGATCCGCGTCGGCGCCTGCACCTAGCGCGCGGCGGCCTCGTTCGCGGCCATGTCGTTGAGCATGGCCTCGGCTTCGTCGAGCTGGGCGTTCTGTGCCGCGCTCGGCGCGGGCGGGCGCTGGTCGCAGGCGGCGAGCAGCAAGGTGAGGGCAATGGCAATCCGCGGCATGGCGCGAGCCTAGCCCGGGCGGGGCCCAAGAAGAAAGGGCCGCCCGGTTTCCCGGACGACCCTTCCCGTAGTTCGTTGACGCCGGAAACCGGCGCCGCGGAATTACATGGCGTTGTCGGTAGCCGCTTCGACGTTCTCGGCGGCGTTCTCGACGGCCTGGCCGGTCGCTTCAGCAGCGTTCTCGGTGGCGTCGAGGGCGTTGTCGACCGCGTTGGCAGCCGCGGCGGTGTCCGCATTGGCTTCCATTTCGACGGTGTTCACGGCGCTCGCTTCGTTATCCGCGGCATTGTCCTGGCACGCGGCCAGACCGAGTCCGAGGACCGCAACGGTCAGTGCAACCTTCTTCATGATCGTTCCATTCCTTCAAATATGCCGCTCTTGACGGCATGGGGCTCGGCCTGCCGCAAAAATGCATCAGGCCAGCGCGCGGATATATGGGCCTCCGAGTGGCTTAGCAATCGCTGATTGTCGAATTGCGACAAAAATGTGTCAGCGCCCGACGCGCGTTGACCGATATAAAGATATCTTTATATCCTTAAGCCATGGACGCCAGCGTCTCTTCGCGCCTCCCGCTCGCCGACCTGTTCCAGGCCTTGGCCGATCCCACGCGGCTGCGCATCCTGGCGCTGCTGCGGACGATGGAATTGTCGGTGGGCGAGCTCGCGCAGGTGCTCGGGCAGAGCCAGCCGCGCGTGTCGCGGCACGTCAAGATCCTTGCCGATTCCGGTCTCGTCGACCGCCACAAGGAGGGGAGCTGGGTGTTCCTCGCGCTCAGCCCGACGCCGACCGCCGCGGCGTTGTTCGCGCTGATCGACGCCGCCGCCGACGAGCCCAGCCGCGCCACGCTCGAGGGCGATCGCATCCGCCTCAACGCCGTCCGCGCGGTCCGCGCCGAGGCGGCCGAGCGCTACTTCGCCGCCCACGCCGGCATGTGGGATTCGATCCGTTCGTTGCACGTGCCCGAAAGCGCGGTCGAGGAGGCGATCGAGCAGGCGCTGGGCGGCCGGATCCTGGGTCGGCTGGTCGACATCGGGACCGGCACCGGCCGGATGATCGAGCTGCTCGGCCCGAAGGCGACCGCCGCCATCGGCATCGACCGCTCGTCGGAAATGCTGCGCCTCGCCCGGGTTAAGCTCGACCGCGCCGGGATCGCCGATGCCGCGCTCCGCCAGGCTGACATGTACGCGCTCCCGCTCGCCGACGGCAGCGCCGACAGCGCCATCCTTCACCAGGTTCTCCATTACGCGCACGCGCCCGCCGCCGCGATCGCCGAGGCGGCGCGCGTGCTTCGCCCCGGCGGGCAATTGCTGGTCGTCGATTTCGCCGCGCATGAGCGCGAGGAATTGCGCACCGCCGACGCCCACGTCCGCCTCGGTTTCGCCGACGAGGCGATGGCCGGCTGGTTCCGCGCCGCGGGCATCGAACCCGACACCCCCCGCCACCTCGAAGGCGGCGAACTCACCGTTACCCTGTGGCGCGGCACCAAGGCCGCCGCGCTCGACCGGAAGGCTGCATGACCCCCCAATCCGCCACCGCGCTCGACCAGCACGAGCCCCTGTTCGCCGCCCCGCGCGGCGATATCGACGTCAGCTTCGAATTCTTCCCGCCCAAGTCCGAGAAGATGGCCGAGACCCTCTGGTCGTCGATCGCCATGCTCGCGCCGCTCGGGCCGCGCTTCGTCAGCGTCACCTACGGCGCCGGCGGCTCCACCCGCGAACGCACGCACGCCACCGTCGAGCGGATCGCGCGCGAGACCGACCTCACCGCCGCCGCGCACCTCACCTGCGTCGACGCCAGCCGCGCCGAGGTCGATGCGGTCGCGCGCTCCTACTGGGACGCGGGCGTGCGGCACCTCGTCGCGCTGCGCGGCGATCCGCCCGAGGCGGGCCGTGCCTTCGAGGCCCACCCCGACGGCTACGCCAACGCCGCCGAGTTGGTGGCGGGCCTCAAGGCCATCGCCGACTTCGACATTTCGGTCGCCTGCTATCCCGAAACGCACCCCGAGGCGGATTGCCCGGACAGCGACATCGACAATCTGCTCCGCAAGATCGACGCCGGGGCGAGCCGCGCGATCAGCCAGTTCTTCTTCTCGCCCGACGCCTTCTTCCGCTTCCGCGACAGGGTGCTGGCGCTCCGCCCGGACGTGGAGATCGTGCCGGGCATCCTCCCGATCACGAACGTCGAACAGGCACGCAAATTCGCGGGCCAGTGCGGCGCGACGATCCCGGCGTGGATGGACGAGACCTTCGAGGGGCTCGACGACCTGCCCGCCGCGCGCCAGCTCGTCGCCGCGACCATCGCCGGCGAATTGTGCGGCCAGCTGTACGCGGGCGGGGTGCGGCAATTCCATTTCTACACGCTCAACCGCGCGGAACTGGCCTACGCCATCTGCCACCTGCTCGGGGTGCGCGCCAAGTGAGCGCCGCCGACGCCTTCCGCGCCGCCGCCGCCTGCCGCATCCTCGTCAAGGACGGCGCCTACGGGACCATGATCCAGGCCGAGAAGCTGGCCGATTATGGCGGCGACCTCGGCCTCGTCGCCGACCAGCGCGGCAATAACGACCTCTTGAACCTCACCCGTCCCGACGTCATCGGCGCGATCTGCCAGCGCTTCGCCGATGCGGGCGCCGACGTGCTGGCGACCAACACCTTCAACGCCAACCGCATCAGCCAGGCCGATTACGGTCCGGACGCCGCCGCCCTCGTTCGCGACATCAACGTCGCCGCCGCGCGGATCACGCGGGCGGTCGCGGACGGCGACAGCAAGCGACGCTGGGTCGCGGGCGCGATGGGGCCGACCAACAAGACTCTGTCGCTCTCGCCCGACGTCAACGACCCCGGTTTCCGCGAAGTCACCTTCGACGAAGTGAAGGCCGTCTACCGCGAACAGGTCGAGGCACTGGTCGAGGGCGGGGTCGACTTCATCCTGATTGAGACCGTCTTCGATACGCTGAACTGCAAGGCGGCGATCATGGCGACGCTGGAAGCGGAGGCCGCGCTCGGCCGCCCGATCCCGATCATGATCTCGATGACGCTGACCGACCTTTCCGGCCGCAACCTCAGCGGCCACACGGTCGAGGCCTTCTGGGCCAGCGTCCGCCACGCCCGCCCGCTGACCATCGGCCTCAACTGTTCGTTCGGCGCGGCCCAGCTCCGCCCGCACCTCGCCGCGCTGGCGGGGCAGGCGGAGACGTTGGTCATGGCTTACCCGAACGCCGGCCTGCCCAACGAACTCGGCCAATATGACGAGGCCGCGGAGGAAACCGCCGCGCAGGTCCGCGACTGGCTTGGCGAGAAGCTAGTCAACGTCGTCGGCGGCTGCTGCGGCACCACGCCCGACCATATCGCCGCCATCGCCCGCGCGCTCGACGGCGGCCCGCCAAGGCCCGTCCCCGCGCCCGCCCACGCGACGACGCTCGCCGGCCTCGAACCGATGGTGATTGCCGCGTGACCGACACTGCCGGCGCCGGCGCGCGCTTCGTCAACATCGGGGAGCGGACCAACGTCACGGGCTCCGCCAGGTTCAAGAAACTCATTCTCGCGGGCGACTATGACGCCGCGGTCGAGGTCGCGCGTCAGCAGGTCGAGGCGGGCGCGCAGATCATCGACGTCAACATGGACGAGGCGTTGCTCGACGGTGAGCAGGCGATGCGCACCTTCCTGCTGCGCATCGCCGCGGAGCCGGACATCGCCCGCGTTCCCGTCATGGTCGACAGCTCGAAATGGAGCGTGATCGAGGCCGGTCTCCAGTGCGTGTCGGGCAAGCCGATCGTCAATTCGATCAGTCTCAAGGAAGGCGAGGACGCCTTCCTCGACGCCGCCCGCCGAGTCCGCGCTTACGGCGCCGCGGTGGTCGTCATGGCCTTCGACGAGGTCGGCCAGGCCGACACCCGCGAACGCAAGGTCGAGATTTGCACCCGCGCCTACCAGCTGCTGGTCGCCGACGGCTTCCCGCCCGAGGACATCATCTTCGACCCCAACGTCTTCGCGGTCGCGACCGGGATCGACGAGCATCGGCGCTACGCCATCGACTTCATCGAGGCGACGCGCGACATCCGCGCCGCCTGCCCGCACGTCCACATTTCGGGCGGGCTCTCGAACCTCAGCTTCTCGTTCCGCGGTAACGAGGCGGTGCGCCGCGCGATGCACAGCGTCTTCCTCTACCACGCCATTCCCGCGGGCATGGACATGGCCATCGTCAACGCCGGCCAGCTCGACGTCTACGACGCGATCGACCCCGAACTGCGCGAGGCGGTGGAGGACGTCATCCTCGACCGCCGCGACGACGCCACCGAGCGGCTGATCGCGCTGGCTGAGCGGTTCCGCGGCACCGACGCCGCCGCCGAAAAGGCCGCCGCCGAATGGCGCGGCTGGCCGGTGCGCGAGCGGCTGAGCCACGCGCTCGTCAAGGGCATCGACGCCCATATCGTCGAGGACACGGAGGAAGCCCGCCAGGCTGCGACCCGCCCGATCGACGTGATCGAGGGCCCGCTGATGGACGGCATGAACGTCGTCGGCGACCTGTTTGGCGAGGGCAAGATGTTCCTGCCGCAGGTGGTGAAGTCCGCGCGCGTCATGAAGAAGGCCGTCGCCCACCTGCTGCCGTACATCGAGCTCGAGAAGGACGAGGGCGCCAAGGGCAAGGGCCGTATCATCATGGCCACCGTCAAGGGCGACGTCCACGACATCGGCAAGAACATCGTCGGCGTGGTCCTGCAATGCAACGGCTTCGAAGTGATCGACCTCGGCGTCATGACGCCGTGGACCACCATCCTCGAGACCGCGAAGGAGCGCGAAGCCGACATCATCGGCCTTTCCGGCCTCATCACCCCCTCGCTCGACGAGATGGTGACGGTGGCGAGCGAGATGGAGCGCGCCGGCTTCACCCTCCCGCTGCTCATCGGCGGCGCGACGACCAGCCGCGCCCACACCGCGCTGCGCATCGCCCCGGCCTATTCCGGCCCGGTGCTGCACGTGCTCGACGCCAGCCGGGCGGTCGGGGTGGCTTCCGCCTTGGTCAGCGACGGACCGCAGCGCGCCGCCCTGATCGACGGCACCGCCGCCGAATATCATAATATCCGCGAAACCCGCGCCGGGCGCGGCGCGCAGGAACTCGTGCCGATCGCGGAGGCGCGCGCCAACGGCGTCCCCTTCGATCACGAAGGCAAGGCCGCCGCGCCGCTCAAGCCCGGCCTCCACAAGTTCGGCGAATGGCCGCTGCGCGACCTTCGCGCGCATATCGACTGGACGCCCTTCTTCCGCGCGTGGGAATTGGCCGGCAATTATCCCGCCATCCTCGACGACCCGATCGTCGGCGACAGCGCGAAGAGCCTGTTTGCCGATGCCGAGGCGATGCTCGACAAGATCGTCACCGAACATTGGCTGCGCCCCACCGGCGTCGTCGGCCTCTGGCCCGCCCGCCGCGACGGCGACGATGCGCTGGTGCTCGCCGGCAATCACGAAACCCGCGTGCCCTTCCTTCGCCAGCAGGTGAAGAAGCGCGAAGGCCGCTTCAACCATTGCCTCGCCGACTATCTCGACCCGGCGGGCGACGACTGGATCGGCGGCTTCGCGGTCGGCATCCACGGCGTCGAACCGCACCTCGAACGCTTTCGCGCCGCCAACGACGATTATTCGGACATCATGTTGAAAGCGCTGGCCGACCGCCTCGCCGAGGCCTTTGCCGAGCGGCTCCACGAACATGTCCGCAAGCGGTTGTGGGGCTATGGCGCCGAAGAGCATCTGTCGAACCAGGAACTGATCCGCGAGCGCTTCACCGGAATCCGCCCCGCGCCCGGCTATCCGGCCTCACCCGATCACAGTCTCAAGCCCATCCTGTTCGATCTCTTGGGCGGCGACCCGGCGGGGCTGAGCCTCACCGAAAGTTTCGCCATGTATCCGGCGGCGGCGGTCAGCGGCTTCTACTTCGGCCACCGCGACAGCCAGTATTTCGGCGTTGCCACCGTCGGCCGCGACCAGCTCGAGGACTATGCCGCCCGCCGCGGCATCGACCTCGCCACCGCCGAGAAATGGCTCCGCCCGAATCTCGACTGACACGCGTTCCGATTTACGATAGCCTGCCGTCCTTCTCATGAAGGAGCGGACGATGGCGCGTTTCCCGAAGATCGACCGGCCCTGCCCGTACAAGGCAAACCTCGCCGCGGTGATGGATGGTGACTTCTGCACCATGTGCCGCCGCAGCGTGATCGACCTCGACACCATGAGCGACACGGACCGCGCCCTGTTCTTGGCCTCGTGCGACGAGGAAGTGTGCGTTTCCTACCGCTTCCGGCCGGCGCTCGCCGCCGCCGCGCTCGCTGCCGCGTTCGTCCCGGCCGCCGCCGCGGCGCAGGACACGACGCCCGCCGCCGTCGCGGCTCCCGATCCCGCCGTCGCGATCGACGAAGAATATGACTTGATCTTCGTTGGCGGGATCACCGATCCCAAGGCGGCGAAGCTGGTCGACAACCCACTCGACGCCGCGCTGCCGACCATCCCGGTCGTGTACGAAGACGAGGGCCCGTCGATCACGCCGGCCAGCTAAACATTGGGTCAATTATTGACGCATGCTGATCCGGATCGATTCATCGATGACTTGGCGGGCAATTTGAATTATTCTTGCCGATTGCTTGTGAAAGGAGTCGGAATATGAAGAATCATTCCACCAGCGACCGGTCAATCGGCCGGGCGATCCTCCTGACCTCGGCGGCGCTTGCCGCGACGACCTTCGTGCCGGCCATTGCCGCCGCGCAGGCCGCGCCCGCCCCGATCACCGGCACCCGCATCCCGACGGCGACGAACGTGCCCGAGGAAGAGGACATCTTCATCTTCGGCAGCATCACGGATCCCAAGGCGGCCAAGCCGGCCGACAATCCCGCTGATGCGAAGCTTCCCGCCTTGCCCGTCGTCTATGACGACGAAGCGCCCACGGAGCAGCCTTCGCGCTAACGTGCCGGACGTTGCCGGACTTCCTCGACGGCCTTCCACTCGAGGAGTCCGGCAATCTGGTTCGCCGCCTGGATCGACCGGGGCTCGCCGTCGCCGACGGTCAGCGCGATATGGCTGCTGTCGAACGCGTCGAGCGCGAGGTCGAAGCTTTTCCATTGGCCGTCGACATAGGCCAGCGTCCAGCTGTGCGGCATGAAGACGTTGCTGACGCCGTGATAGTAGGAACGGGAGAAGACCAGGCCGTTCACGACCTTGGTCGGAATGCCGATCGCGCGGCCGAGCGCGGCGAGTAGCACCGCGCTTTCGGTACAATCGCCGCGCCGGCGCTGCATCGCCTGCAGCGCGGTGAAATGGCCGGCGAAATCGACGGTGGCGATGATCGGACGCGCCTTGGCGCGCAGCAGTTCCATCTTGCGGGCCTCGCTGACCTTCATCGCCCCGATCGGCGAAGCGAAGGCGCGCAGGCGCGGGTGGTCGGCCTCCAGCCATGGGGTCGGCTGGCGCGCGGCCGCAAGGAAAGAAGGCTCGCTCGACAGGCCGGGGCCGCAGGTGGCGCAAATGTCGATCCGCACCACGCCGTCGGCCTCGCTGCGGTGTCGCTGTTCGCCGGTGATCGGGATCGGCACGACCAGCCTGTCCTTGAAGGCGAAGCGGTAGCGGATCTGCCCGGCCAGCGCCTCCTTCTGGATGCGGAAGGGTGCCCGCACCATCGACCGATCGAGAATCCGGAAGGCCGCGCGATCCTTGAGCGCGGTGGCGCGGTCGGTCGGGACGATGGTCGCGCTGGTGCCGAACATCGGCTGGTGGACCGACAGGATCGTGCCGTCGCGGTCGATGACGAGCTTCGCGAGCCCGTAGACGTCGCTGTCGCCGTCGCCGCGGATGCGGACGGCCTCGATCGTGCCGGGCCGCGCGCCATCGCCGATCTTCTCGATCGTCACCACGTCGAGCGCCATGTCGTCGAGGTCGACATTGGCGAATTCCAGCCGGTCGGTCGGGTCCCTGACCCACGCCGCGAGCAGCCCCGCGCCGCCGTCGAAGCGCGCCGACGGGTCGATGGCGAGGCGCTTCGCCAGTTTTCCCTGCGCGGTCGTCACGGTGAAATCGACGACATGGCTGCCGATCGCCGCTTCGAGCGTGCGAACGCTGGAGCCGGTCACGCTGCGCTCGGTGAAGCGGCGCGGGCGCCCGTCCGGGCCTTCCAGCGTGTCGGTGCGCGTCCGCGTCCGGGTCACGATGTCCGCCGCCTCGATGGTGATGACCTGCTCGCTCGTCCGCCGCACGCCGGTCGGCGTGGTCGCGGTCTCCTGCACGATGTGGCCGATGACCTCGTCACCCGCGGTGATCAGGAAATAGCGCGGCGTCCCGGAATCGCCCGGCAGAGCGGCCACGGGGAGAGCGACCAGCAACCAGCCAAGGCGACGCGGCGATATCATGGGCCTAGCGATAGATGCTTGCGCCGTCCCCTCCAACCCCGCTAGCGCTCCGCCCGGATGATGCGGCTTTTCCTCTTCGTGGCGCTGCTGCTCGGCGGTCTCGCCCCCGCGGCCGCGCAGCGCCAGAATGCGATCCAGCCCGAGTTGGTGGCGCAGGGTCCGGCGGTCGCGGGGTCGGGCACTGCATTGGCGATCCACATGCGCACCGCGCCCGGCTGGCACGGCTATTGGCTGAACCCCGGCGATGCCGGCCTGCCGATGGAAGTGGAATGGGAATTGCCGGCCAGCTGGAGGGTCGAGCCGTTGCGCTACCCCGTCCCGCACCGCCTGCTTGTCGCGGGCATCGTCAATTACGTCTACGAAGCCGATTACGCGGTCCTAACCCGCATCGTCCCGCCCGCCGACGCGAGCGGAACGGCCCGGATCGCCGCAAAAATGCGCTGGCTGGCCTGCACCGACAAGATTTGCGTCCCCGAACAGGGCGAGGTCGCGCTCGACGTCGCAACCGGCGGCATGGCCATGCCCGACCGCCGATTTGACGATTGGCTCCGCGCCCTCCCGCGCCCGCTGGGCAGTCCCGCGACCTTCGCCGCGCGCGGCGACAAGCTGGTCGTCGAGGTCCCGCTGCCCGCCAGCGTCGCGGTCGCCGACCCTTATTTCTTTCCGTCCGACGACGGCCCGGTCGATTATGCCGCCCCGCAGGAGATCGTCCGCGACGGGGATCGCCTGATCGTCACGCTCCAGCGGCGCGACGCCGTGCCCGCCACGCTCAACGGCGTGCTGGCCTATGGCGAGGGCCGGGGGCTGGAGATCGCCGCCACGCCCGGCGACGTCGCGGGCGGCCCCGCCACCCCCGGCCTCCTCGCCGCGCTGCTCGGCGCTTTGCTCGGCGGCCTCATCCTCAACCTGATGCCCTGCGTCTTCCCGATCCTGGGCCTCAAGGCGATGCACCTCGCGAAGGCCGGCGGTGACGAACGGCACGCGCGGCGCGACGCGCTCGGCTACACGCTCGGCGCGATCCTCGGCACCGGCCTGCTCGGCGTCGCCATCCTCGCGCTCCGAGCGGGGGGCGAGGCGGTCGGCTGGGCCTTCCAGCTGCAGGATCCGCGGACGATCCTCGTGCTGCTCCTGCTCGCGGTCGCGATCACGCTCAACCTGCTCAAAATCTTCCAGCTGCCGACCATCGGCGGCGAGGCCAACCCGACCGGCAGCATCGGCACCGGCGCGCTCGCCGCCTTCGTCGCGACGCCCTGCGCCGGGCCGTTCATGGGCGCGGCGCTGGGCGCGGCGCTGCTGCTGCCGACGTGGGGCGCCCTGCTGGTGTTCGCCGCGCTCGGTCTCGGCCTCGCGCTGCCCTTCCTCGCCATCGCCTTCATTCCCGCCCTTCGCACTTCACTGCCCAGACCGGGGCCGTGGATGGTCCGTCTGCAACGCATCCTGGCCGTGCCGATGGCCTTGAGTTCCGCCGCGGCCTTGTGGCTGCTGTGGCGACAAGGCGGGACAACCGGCCTCACGGTCGGGGCCGGCGCCGCGGCGCTGCTCGTCCTGCTGCTGGTCGCGGTCGGACGCATGCAGCGCGGCGGCCGCAGCGCGGCGCTCCTCGGGCTCGGCGGCGCGCTGGCGCTGGCCGTCGTCGGCGCCGTCCTGCTGCCTTCCGAAACCCAGCGCGCGGCGCCGGCGCATCCCGCCTGGTCGTCCGACGCCGTCCGCGCGGCGCAGGCTGAGGGCAAGGCCGTCTTCGTCTATTTCACCGCCGACTGGTGCCTGACCTGCAAGGCGAACGAGGCCGCCGCCATCGAGCGCGATGAGGTTCAACAAGCCTTCGCCAAGGCCGGCGTCGTGACGCTCGTCGGCGACTGGACCGACGGCGATCCGCCGATCACTCGCTTCCTCGAATCGCGCGGGCGGGCCGGCGTTCCGCTCTACCTCTGGTACGAACCCGGCGCCGCCGAGCCCGAGGAACTGCCGCAGGTGCTGACGCCGGCGATGCTCAGTTCGCGTGCAGATCGCTCTCGTCGTACGCCTTCTTCCCCGCCACCCACGTCTGCAGCACCACCGTCTTCGACAGCTGCTGCGGATTGATCGTCGTGGGATCGCGGTCGACGATGATGAAGTCGGCCCACTTGCCCGGCGCCAGCCCGCCGAAGCGCGCCTCGGCATAGCCGGCATAGGCCGCGCCGCTGGTGAACGCCTTCAGCGCCTGCCCCAGCGACACCTTCTCCTTCGGCAGCCAGCCGCCGGCGGGCTGGCCCTTGCCGTCCTGCCGGCTGATCGCGGCGGACAGGCCGGGGAAGGGGTCGGGGCTTTCGACCGGAAAATCGCTGCCGAACGCCAGCGGCACGCGGCGCTGCAGCACGCTGTTCCACGCATAGGCGCCGCCCAGCCGCTTCATCCCCAGCCGCGCTTCGGCCATCAGCCGGTCGCTGGTCTGGTGCGTCGGCTGCATCGAGGCGACGATCCCGGCGGGTTTCAACCGCGCGAGGTCCTTGGGATCGGCGATCTGGAGGTGTTCGATCCGGTAGCGCCGCCCCGCACCGTAGCGCTTGGCCAGCGTCTCGAAGACACCGATGACCTGGTCGTTCGCGGCATCGCCGATCGCGTGGATTGCCAGCTGGCCGCGGCCCTTGGCCACCTCGTCCGCCTGCGCCGTAAGGTCGGCGGTCGAGATGAGGCTGAGCCCGCGCGTGTCCGGCTTGTCGTGATAGGGCGCCTTCAGATAGGCCCCGCGCGATCCCAGCGCGCCGTCGGCGTACAGCTTGGTCCCCGCCAGCCGCAGTCGGTCGTCGTACATCCACGCCGTGGTCCGCCCGCCGAAAATGCCGCGCCAGTTGTCGATCCCGCCGGCGTAGGAGAAAATCCGGACCGTCAGCAGTCCCTTCTCGCCGAAGCGGCGGAACGTGTCCCAGTCGGCCTTGGTCGTGCCCATGTCGGCCGCGCCAACCAGGCCGACGCGCAGCATCGCCTGCTGCGCCGCGCGGAACGCCTTGTCCTGCATCGCCGCGTCGGGCGCGGGGATCTTCGCCTCGACCAGCGGCATGGCATTGTCCACGAAAAGCCCGTTCTCGATCCGCCCGCCGGCGGGTGAGACGGTCGCGGCGGTAATCCCCGCCGCGCTCAGCGCCGCGCTGTTGCCGACCGCGGCATGGCCGTCGACGCGGCCCAGCCACACCGGCCGGTCCTTCACCACCGAATCGAGGTCGGCGGCGGTCGGGAAGCGTTTGTCGGCCCACAATTCCTGGTTCCAGCCGCGGCCGATGATCCAGCCGCTCCCCGGGTTCGCCGCGGCATAGGCCGCCAACCGCTGCTTCAGGTCCTCGAGCGACGTGGTGCCCGTAAGGTCGAGCTGGATCAGCGCATAGCCCAGCCCCATCACGTGGCCGTGCGCGTCAATCAGGCCGGGCAGCATCGTCTTGCCGCCCATGTCGACGACCTTGGTATCGCCGCCGAGCTTCAGTTTCTCGCCGCGCAGAACGCGCAACACCTTGCCCTCGTCGCTTACCAGCAACCCGTCGAACCGCGCGACCTTGCCGGCGGAGTCGGCCTCGATCCCGTTGATGTTGGTGTAGAGCGTGTCGGCGGCGGCGGCGCTGGACAGCAGCAGCGCGATGCCGAAGGCGAGGGGGGGAAGAGCATTGGTCATGGGCGAAAGGCATAGCATTGTTTGCGTGGGCGGGAAGGGCTAGGCCCCGCATCGCATGACCGACAGCCGACCCACCTTCGCCGACATCGAAACCGCCGCCGCCCGCGTGAAAGGCGCGGTCGTCGACACCCCCATGATGCACAGCCGCACGTTGAGCGAGATCATCGGCGCCGAGGTCTGGCTGAAGTTCGAGAACCTCCAGTTCACCGCCGCCTACAAGGAACGCGGCGCGCTCAACAAATTGCTGCAACTGACCGACGAGGAAAAGACGCGCGGCGTCATCTGCGCCTCGGCCGGCAACCATGCGCAGGCGGTCGCCTATCACGCCAAGCGCCTCGGCATTCCCGCGACCATCGTGATGCCCGAACCGACCCCGACCATCAAGGTCGTGCAGACCGAGGATCATGGCGCGCACGTCGTCCTCCACGGTCGCGTGTTCGACGACGCCTACGCCCATGCGCGCGAGCTCGAGCGCGAGAAGGGCTATGTCTTCGTCCACCCGTTCGACGATCCCGCGATCGTCGCCGGCACCGGCACCATCGCCATGGAAATGCTGCGTGACGCGCCCGACCTCGACACGCTGGTCGTGCCGATCGGCGGGGGCGGGCTCATCGGCGGCATCGCCATCGCCGCCAAGCATCTGAAGCCCGGCATCGAGATCGTCGGTGTCGAGGCGCAGATGTTCCCGGCAATGAAGAACATCATCGAGGGCAAGGAACTGGTGGTCGGCGGCGACACGCTGGCCGAGGGCATTGCCGTCAAGCATCCGGGCGAGCTCACCCGCAGGATCATCCGCGATCTCGTCGATCGCATCGACCTCGTCCCGGAATCGGCGATCGAGCATGCCGTCGCCTTGCTGGTCGGGATCGAAAAGAGCGTCGTCGAGGGCGCCGGGGCGGCCGGCCTCGCGGCGATGCTGGCCGAGCCCGAGAAATATAAGGGCAAGAAGGTCGGCACCGTCCTGTGCGGCGGCAACATCGACACCCACCTGCTCGCCAACGTGCTGGTCCGCGAGCTCGTCCGCTGCGGCCGCATCGCGCGGCTCAAGATCGCCGCGGAAGACCGGCCCGGCGCGCTCGCGGCGATCACCGCCATCTTCCACGAATGCCGCGTCAACATCCTCGAGACCAACCACCACCGCGTCTTTTCCGCGCTTCCGGCCAAGGACACGATGATCGAGGTCGAGTGCGAGGCGCGCGACGCGGAGGCGATCGACCGGCTGGTCCGCAAGCTCGAGATCGCCGGCTTCGACGTGGAGCGCTGCGGCCTCGATTGATCCCGGAACGGGACACCCGCCAGGCTTAACCGTCTTTCCTAGGCATCGAAGTCTTTTCTTCCGCGTTAACCGGTCGCATAAAGACTCTCGTAACCTTTTGGAGACCGCCGCGGTGAGCGCACCGTTCCGCTTCCCGAAATTCTTCGTCACCAACCCGGCGCCGTGCCCCTATCTGGAGGGCAAGGTCGAACGGAAGGTGTTCACGGAGCTGTCGGGGCGGCACGCGACCGACCTCAACGAGGCCTTGGGCCGCATCGGTTTCCGCCGCTCGCAATCGGTCGCCTATCGCCCATCGTGCATCGACTGCTCGGCCTGCGTCTCGGTGCGCACGCTGGCGGGCGAATTCCGCCCCAATGCCAGCCAGCGCAAGCTCATCCGACGCAACAGCGACCTCGTCGTCAACGCCTGCCGGCCGTGGACCACGGAAGAGCAATATGACCTGCTGCGCGGCTATCTCGCCCAGCGCCACCCCTCGGGCGGCATGGCCGAAATGGACGAGCATGACTTTGCCGACATGGTCGAGCAGACGCCGGTGCGCACCTACCTCGTCGAATATCGCGAGCCGACCGCCGACGGCTCGCCCGGCAAGCTCGTCGGCGCGTGCCTGACCGACCAGCAGTCGGACGGCCTGTCGATGATCTACAGCTTTTACGACGTCGGCGATGGTGCCCGAAAAGGGCTCGGCACCTACATCATCCTCGACCATATCATCCGCGCCGCGCGCTCGAACCTGCCTTACGTCTACCTTGGCTATTGGGTCGAGGGCTCGGAACGGATGGCCTACAAGGCCAAGTTCCAGCCGATGGAACGCCTCGGCCGCGAAGGGTGGCGCCGCATGGGCGAGCCCGACACCGACGCCATCCCCGCGCTCGACGGCCAGCTCCCCAGCCGCCGCCCCAGCCGGATCCTCGTCGACGCCTAGAAGACGGCGTGGTCGCCGCGCTCGACCGTCGCCTCGCCCGCCAGCACCTGCCGATAATAAGCCTCGAGCGTGTCGCTGCCCGTCTCCGGCGTCGCCTCGGCGTCGTACCGGCCAGCCGCCGCGTCCCAGACCAGCATCGACTCGGTCGCATAATAATGGCCGATCCGCGCCAGCTCGGCCTTCGCCCGTAACGGCGGGATCACGCGCCCGAGCAAACCCAGCACCGCCGCCGCGCCGGCCAGCAGGCCCGGCGACACCGACCGGAATCGCGGCGGATGGCCCGTCAGCGCGAACAGCAGTTCGCCCTGCGCGCGCGGCGTGATGGCGGGGCCGGGCCCGCCGATCGGCAGCACCCGGTTCCAGCGCTCCTGGCGGTCGATGCACTCGACGAGATACGTTGCCAGGTCGCGGTCGCTGATCGGCTTGCACGCCGTCCGCCTGCCGTCGCCGAACAGCAGGAAGGGCTTGCCCGCGCGCACCCGCGCGATCTGCCCCGACAGCGATTTGAAGAAAGCGGTCGGCCGGACGATCGACCAGCGCAGCCCCGCCGCCGCCAATTCGGCCTCGAACGCCAGCTTGGCGCGCTGGAACGCCACCGCCGGCTTCTGCACGCAGATCGCCGACAGCAGAACGAAATGCTTGGCCCTCGCCGCCCTCGCCGCCGCGAGCGCGGCTCGATTGGCGCGATGGTCCACCGCCCAGGCATCCCGCGGCTCGCCGGTCCGCGAGGCCATGCAGGAGATGACGATATCGACCCCGCTCAGCGCGTCGCCGGGCGCCGCGAGGTCCACGACCACCGCCTCGGCCCCCGCCGGCACCGTCGCCGCCCGCCGGACGAACGCGCGCACGCGGTAGCCTCGCCGCACCAGCTCGGCGACGACCGCCCGGCCGATCGTCCCGGTCGCCCCGAACACGCCGACGAGGGGAGGGGAGCTGCTCATCGCCTTCCTATGCCGCCTTTCCGCGCAAAGAAAAACGGCGGAGCATTGCTGCCCCGCCGTTCGCCCCCACTCGAAAGTCGGTTCAGGCCGCCGCGGTCTCGCCGACGGTGCCGTCCTCCGCGTCGCGCAGCACGTAGCCGCGGCCCCATACGGTCTCGATGTAATTGTCGCCGCCGCACGCCAGGCTGAGCTTCTTGCGCAGCTTGCAGATGAAGACGTCGATGATCTTGAGTTCCGGCTCGTCCATCCCGCCATAAAGGTGGTTGAGGAACATTTCCTTGGTCAGCGTCGTGCCCTTGCGCAGCGAGAGCAGCTCCAGCATCGCATATTCCTTGCCGGTCAGGTGGACGCGGTTGCCGTCCACTTCGACGGTCTTCGCGTCGAGGTTCACCGCCAACTTGCCGGTGCGGATGACCGACTGGCTGTGGCCCTTCGAGCGGCGGACGATGGCGTGGATGCGCGCGACCAGCTCGTCGCGGTGGAAGGGCTTGGTGACGTAATCGTCGGCGCCGAAGCCGAGAGCACGGACCTTGCTGTCCATCTCGCCGATGCCCGACAGGATGAGCACCGGGGTCGAGACCTTCGCGGTGCGCAGCTTCTTGAGCACGTCATAGCCGTGCATGTCCGGCAGGTTGAGGTCGAGAAGGATGATGTCGTAATCGTAGAGCTTGCCGAGATCGAGGCCTTCTTCCCCGAGATCGGTGGTGTAGACGTTGAAGCCTTCCGTGCCGAGCATCAGTTCGATGCTCTTGGCGATGGTCGCTTCGTCTTCGATCAGCAGCACGCGCATAGTTCTGTCCCCCGTTTCGAAGACCGGTAAAAGCGTTACGCGCCCTTAACAGCCTTGAAGCGTTCATTAACCATGCGAGGTCTGAAGGGAAAAGGTTAATAAAGCTTAAAGCGCGGAAATCTCGGGGAAACGTTGCTTTCGAGTCACAGATGAATCCATCGCGGAGCGAATGGTCGCGGCGCGATATTCTCGCTACAGGCGCGCCATGACCCTTGAAGACCGCATCCTGTTCATCGACGGCGAAGCGCTCGTCCTCGACAAGCCGCACGGCCTGCCGGTCGATCCGCCGCGCGCCGGCGGGCCCAGCATCGTCGGCCGCGCGCACGAGCTCACCTGCGGCTTCCAGCGCCCGCCCGTCGCCATGCACCGGCTCGACCGCGACACGTCGGGTTGCCTCCTGTTCGCGCGCAACCCCAAGGCGGTGAAACGCTTCCAGCAGGCGTTCGAGACGGGCGAGGTCGGCAAGACCTATCTCGCCGTCATCGACGGTACGCTGGGCGCCGACGAGGGCGTGATCAGCCTGCCGCTCGCCAAGGTCTCGACCCGCGAGGCCGGCTGGCGGATGGTGCCAGACGACGCCGGCAAGCCCGCAATCACCGAGTGGCGCCGCCTCGGCGAGCGCGACGGCCGGACGCTCGTCGCCTTCGCCCCGCGCACCGGCCGAACGCACCAGCTGCGCGTCCATGCCGCGCGCGGGCTCGGCGCGGCCATCGTCGGCGACCCCGTCTATGCGGAGGCGAGCGACGATCCGGCGCAGCCGATGCTGCTCCACGCGTGGAAGCTGCACGTCCCGCGCGGCGCCAAGCCGCCGATCGACGTCACCGCGCCGCCGCCCGACCATTTCGGCACCTGGCTGGATTTCGTCCCGTGAAGTGGGAAGACGTCCGCCTGCCCGAGGAGGCGCTCAGCGAGAAGTTTCTCGCCGCGACCGGGCCGGGCGGGCAGAATGTCAACAAGGTCGCTACCGCCTGCCAGCTGCGCGTCGACGTCTTCGCTTTGGGCCTCGCCCCGCACGCCTATGCCAAGCTCAAGACGCTGGCCGGCAGCAGGATGACCGCCGGCGGCGAACTCGTCATCACGGCGCGCCGCTTCCGCACGCAGGAAGCCAATCGCGAGGATGCGCGCCGCCGCCTTGCGGAGATGATCGCCGAGGCCCATGTGGTGCAGGCCAAGCGCAAGGCCACCCGGCCGAGCCGCGCCGCCAAGGCGCGCCGCGTCGATGCGAAGAAGAGCCGCAGCACGGTCAAGGCCGGGCGCGGCAAGGTGAGACTGGACTGATGTACGACTATAAGATCGATACCGCGGACACGGCGGCGATGTACGACGAGCTCGCGCAGGCGCTCGAGGCGCTGATGGCGGGCGAACCCGACCCCGTCGCCAACATGGCCAATGCCGCCGCGCTCATCTGGGAAACGCTGCCCGACCTCAACTGGGCGGGCTTCTACCGCAACGTGGGCGGCGAACTGGTGCTCGGCCCGTTCCAGGGCCGCCCGGCCTGCATCCGCATCCCGTTCGGCAAGGGAGTGTGCGGCGCGGCGGCGGCGAGCCTCGAGGTGCAGCGCGTCGAGGACGTCCACGCCTTCGACGGCCATATTCCCTGCGACGCGGCGAGCGAGAGCGAGATCGTCGTCCCGATCGTTAAGGACGGGCAGCTCATCGCGGTCCTCGACCTCGACAGCCCGAAAAAAGCCCGCTTCACCCAAGAGGATGAAGCGGGCTGTATCCGGCTCGGCGCGCTCCTCGCGAAGGCGCTAGCCTGACGTTTTAGTTGCCGACGGTGATCGCCAGCGGTTCCTTGGTCGACGCCTTCCACTCGCTGCCCTGCGCCATGGTGGCGCTGCGGCCGGTGACGAACAGGCCGCCGATCAGGCCGACCGCGACGACCGCGCCGACGGTGGCGCCGGTGTTGCCGCGGCCTTCGACGCGATAGTGGCCCGACACGGGCACGTCGCGCCCGTTGAGGATGATCCGGTCGATGTCGAACTCGAACTTGGCCGACTTGCCGAACACGCCCTTGCCGGTGCGGTAGCTGACGTGGCCTTCGGCCGGCGTGCCGCGCGGAATGACCACATACTGGCCCATCATCACGTCGCGCGAGACCTTGAACGCGATCTTGTCGCCTTCCTTCATCTGCTTGCTGGTGATCGCGGTGTCGACCGACAGCCAGACGTCGGTGTTGCTCGGCAGCATCGTGCCGGTGCCGACGACGACCGGCTTTTCGACGACCACCGGAATGGCCGGCGTCGCCTGGACGACGGTGGCTTCGGCGGCCGGCGCGGCCGCATCCTGCGCCACGGCCGGGACGGCCGCCAGCAACGAGACCGCGGCGAGCGCGGTCGAACCCATGAACTTCATTGAAAACCCCCCTTTGTAGTACGCCTACATTCTGATTGATTCGGCGCGCGGGAGGATGAAGGAAACGGCTTGCCGGTCAATCGATTACATCTTGACCTGGATTAACTCAGGCGCTCGATCTCGGCATCGGCGAGCCCGCCGGGGATGATCATCACGGGGCAGGGCAATTTGCCCGCGTCGTTGCCGCTGAAATGGCCGACCATCGGCCCCGGGTCGCCCGACGGCGCGGCGCCCAGCACCAGCGCGGCAATGTCCTCGCGCGTGCCGATATAGGCGCGCACCACTTCGATCGGCTCGCCCTGGCGAACGACGATCGTCGGCTGGATGCCCGCGGCGTTCATGATCTCGCCGACGCTGGCCGCCACGCTCGCCTCGATCCGCAGGCGCTGCTCTTCCTCGATCGCCGCCTGGACGCCGCCCCACTGGACGAAATCCTGCGGC
>CAZKCD010000014.1:0-21239 GCA_964551235.1 uncultured Sphingomonas sp. | reverse complement strand
AGGGTCTGCAGCGACGCCAGCGCCGGGACCGCCGAGTAGAAGGCGCACAGCGTGTTGTTGTCGCGCAGCTCGACGTCGAGATCCTTCTTGTCGTGCGTGTAGCGCACGCCAAGCGTCAGCTTGAGCCGGTTGGTGATCGAGAAGATGTTGTGCGTGAAGACGGACCAGTTGGTGTCCTTCTGCTCGAACAGGTCTTCCGTCGCAACGCCGCTGAAGGTGCGAGCGCCCGCCGCGTTCGCGATCGACAGGTTGGTGAAGCCGCTGTTGGTGAACGGCGAACCGACCACCGGCGCGAAGGCGTTGAGGCGCGCGAAGGCGTCAAGCACCGGCTGCTGCGACACCGGCAGGAAGCCGCGGATGGCGGTCGCGACGGCGGAGTTGAAGCAGGTCGGGCTGGCGGTGTCGATCAGCGCGTTCTGGCCGGTCGCGACGGCGAAGTTCCGGGCGACCAGGCAATTGGCGTAGCGCGAGTAATCGGCGCCGTAGGCCAGATTGTCCTTCACCCGCAGGTCTTCCGACATGAAGAATCCGCCGACGAGCCAGTCGAGGCGGTCGTTGAAGGCGCGGCCCTGCAGGCGGAGTTCTTGGGTAAAGGTCTTGAAGCGGTTGGCCGACCCGCCGCTACCGTCGCGGTAGAGAATGTCGAGGTTGTTGAAGTCGGCGTCCTGGCCGCGCTCGAAATCGTTGAAGCGGTAGGCGGTGATCGAGGTCAGCTCGGCGGCGCCGAAGTCGTAGCTCGCCTCGGCCGACACGCCGTAGTCGGTGACGTCGCTGTTGTAGCTGCGGCCCGGGGTGATCGCGACTTCGCGATCGTAGGGATCGTCGTTGATGATCGCGCCGAGGCCGCGTTCGATCGCCGCGATGCTCGAGGGCAGGTCGATGCCGGTGTTCGGGCCGGTCGCCTGGTAGTCGCGGGTCGGCAGGTAGACGGCGGCGCAGCAATCCTCGTTGCGCTTGGTGTAGTCACCGATGATGCGCAGCGAGAAGTTGTCGGTCGGTTGATAAAGCAGCTGGCCGCGCAGCAGCCAGCGGTTGCGGTTGTTGACCTCGTCGCCCGAAATCACGTCTTCGAGGAAGCCGTCGCGCTTCATGATGACGCCGTCGATGCGGGCGGCCAGCGTGTCGGTGATCGCGCCGGTGACGCCGAGGTCGAGACGACGCAGGTTGTAATTGCCGATCGTCGCCTCGCCATAAGCTTCGGTGGTGAACTTCGGCTTGGCGGTGATGACGTGGATGAGGCCCGACGAGGCGTTGCGGCCGAACAGGGTGCCCTGCGGACCACGAAGGACCTCGACGCGGTCGATCGGGCCGAGCTCGGTAAGGCCGGTGCCGATACGGCTGCGATAGACGCCGTCGATGAAGACCGCGACCGAGCTTTCGAGGCCGGCGTTGTCGCCGACCGTGCCGATGCCGCGGATGCGGGCGCCGCCGGCGCCGGCTTCCGACGAGGTCGAGGAGACGAGCAGCGACGGGCTGACCTGGTTGAGGCCGCGAATGTCGGTCGCGCCGGTGTTCTTCACCGTGTCCGCGCTGATCGCCGACACGGCGAGCGGAACGTCGCTCAGCGCTTCGCTGCGGCGGGTCGCGGTGATGACGATGGAACTGTCGTCGTCGGCCTCGGCTTCCTGCGCCTGGTCATTGACGTTGGCCGCTTCGGCCGGCGCTTCGGCCGGGGTCGAGCCCTGGTCGGTCGTGTCCTGCGCGTACGCCGGAGCAGTAAAGGTAAAAAGCGCCGCAGACAGCAGCAAAGACGACTTGCGCATCGAACCCCTCCGTTAGTGCGCGCCTTGATGGCGCGTCGTTTCGTGGACGAAAGCTAGTCCAAGCCCACGCGTCGCGGAAGACCGACATGCAAAACGCCGCAAATCGCGGGGACTTGCGGCGTATTTGCAACACTGGTCCGGAAAGCCGGACTTTCCGTAGCGTCAGTTATTTGGGGGCGAGCACCATCAGCATCTGGCGGCCTTCCATGCGCGGGTGCGCCTCGATCTTGGCGATCTCGGCGACCTGTTCGCTGGCCCGCTGAAGCACGGCCATGCCGAGCTGGCCGTGGGCCATCTCGCGACCGCGAAAGCGCATGGTGAGCTTCACCTTGTCGCCTTCCTCGAGGAACTCGACGACCTTCTTCATCTTGGTGTCGTAATCGTGGTCGTCGATGTTCGGACGCATCTTGATCTCCTTGATCTCCTGCGTCTTCTGCTTCTTGCGCTGCTCGTTGGCCTTCTTCTGGGCCTCGTACTTGTAGCGACCGATGTCGAGGAACTTGGCGACGGGCGGATCGGCGCCAGGGGAGATTTCGACGAGGTTCAGGCCGGCCTCGGCCGCCTGCTCCATCGCCTCACGCGTATACATGACGCCAAGATTTTCCCCGTTTTCGTCGATCACGCGCACCTTCGGCGCCTGGATGAACTGATCGTATCGGGGGCCGGACATCGGCGGCGGCGTCATTCCACGCCGCATCATCGGGGGTCGTATAACGCTATCTCCTTTGAGTCGTTGATCTGCGGGCGAGGTAAGCCTTTCCGCCCCTTATGGAAAGGGGAGGGCCCGAAGGAAGTTCCATTTTGCGCGCCGATGTGGCGGTCCGGCGTCACCTACACGCGCAGGTCGGGCGGCGTCGCCTCCGCCGCGAACGCCGCGATGGCCTCGTCGAGACTCATCACTTTCTGGTACTCGTCGCTGCCGAGGCGACGAACCGCAACCGTGCCCTCCTCCGCCTCGCGCTTGCCGACGACCAGCAGCAGCGGGACCTTGGCCAGCGAATGCTCGCGCACCTTGTAGTTGATCTTTTCGTTGCGCACGTCGACCTCGGCGCGGAGGCCGGCGGCCTTGAGCTTCGTCGCCACGTCCTGCGCATAACCGTCGGCGTCGCTGACGATCGTCGCAACCACCATTTGCGTCGGGGCCAGCCACAACGGGAACTTGCCCGCGTGATGCTCGATCAGGATACCGATGAAGCGTTCGTAGCTGCCGAAGATCGCGCGGTGGAGCATCACCGGCCGGTGCTTCTCGCCGTCCTCGCCGATGTAGCTGGCGTCGAGCCGCTCGGGCAGCACGCGGTCGGACTGGATCGTGCCGACCTGCCAGGTCCGACCGATCGCGTCGGTCAGGTGCCATTCGAGCTTGGGCGCATAGAAGGCGCCCTCGCCCGGCAGCTCTTCCCAGCCATAGTCGGCGGTCGCGAGGCCCGCCTCGATCACGGCGTTGCGAAGCTCGGTCTCCGCCTTGTCCCAGTCGGCGTCGCTGCCGAAGCGCTTCTCGGGGCGCAGCGCCAGCTTGATCGAATAGGTGAAGCCGAAGTCCTTGTAGACGCGGTCGGCAAGCTCGCAGAACTTGCGGACTTCCTCGACGATCTGGTCCTCGCGGCAGAAGATGTGGCCGTCGTCCTGCGTGAACTGGCGCACGCGCATCAGCCCGTGCAGCGCGCCGTGCGGCTCGTTGCGGTGGCAGCAACCGTTCTCGACGAGGCGCATCGGCAGGTCGCGGTACGACTTGATGCCCTGCTTGAAGATGAGGACGTGCGCCGGGCAATTCATCGGCTTGAGCGCCATCCAGTCGGCGTCGCCGCTGATCACCGGCCCGTCATCGTCGGTGTTCGGCACCTCGTCGGGGATGACGAACATGTTCTCGCGATACTTGCCCCAGTGGCCCGACTGCTCCCACTGGCGCGCGTCCATGACCTGCGGCGTCTTGACCTCGAGACAGTCGGCACCTTCCACCGCGCGGCGGATATAGGCTTCGAGCTGGCGGTAGATGGTGTGGCCCTGCGGGTGCCAGAAGACGCTGCCATGCGCCTCGGCCTGCAAATGGAACAGGTCCATTTCCGCGCCCAGCTTACGATGGTCGCGCTTGGCCGCTTCCTCGAGCCGGACGAGATGCTCGTCGAGCTGCTTCTTGTTGAGCCACGCCGTCCCGTAGATGCGGCTGAGCATCGGGTTGTTCTGGTCGCCGCGCCAATAGGCGCCGGACACGCGCGTCAGCTTGAAGGCCTTGGGGTCGAGCTTGCCGGTCGAGGGCAAATGCGGGCCGCGGCACAGGTCGATCCAGTCGGCCTCGCCCTCGCCCGTCTGGTACATGGTAATCGGCTCGTGCTCGGGCAGCTCCATCACCCACTCGGCCTTGAACGTCTCGCCATGGTCGAGGAAAAACTGGCGCACCCGCTCGCGGTCCCAGACCTGGCGGACGAGCTTCTTGTCGGCGGCGATGACGCGCCGCATCTCTTCCTCGATCGCGGGCAGGTCCTCGTCGGTGAACATGCCGCGGCCGGGCGCCGGGGCGAAATCGTAATAGAAACCGTCGTCGGTCGCGGGGCCGAAGGTGATCTGCGTGCCCGGGAAAAGATTTTGCACCGCCTCGGCGAGAACGTGCGCGAAGTCATGCCGCACGAGCTCGAGCGCATCCTTCTCGTCGCGGCTGGTGACCAGCGCGAGCTGGCTGTCCCCTTCGAACGGCCGGGCAAGGTCCCGCAGTTCGCCGTCGACCCGCGCGGCAAGGGCGGCTTTGGCCAGCCCCGGGCCAATGGCGGCGGCGACGTCGGCGGGCGTCGAACCTTCCGGCATCTCGCGCACGGAGCCGTCGGGAAGCGAAATCTTGAGCATCTCGGACATGGGCACTGCACCTAGTGCACCGCCGCACCCCCTTCAACCAAGAACGAATGCAAGCTCGCCATACATTTTGACAAGCACGCTTGACTTGTGACGCTAGTCACGTAAAAGACGCTTTACATATTGAAAAGGGAGTTTGTCCAATGAGCTCGCACGACATTCGCTTCGCTGCGCTCGGATTCGCCGTGTTGATGATCATCGTCGCCGTTCTGACGCGCGCCGACCTGATTGATCACGGTGACGCCATTCTGACTCTCCTTCCCGCGCTGTCGGTCACGACCTTCCTGGCCGCCCGCGACCGTCGCTCGTGCGCGAAGGGGTGCTGAGCCATGTCGCCGAACAAGCTTGCCCAGCGCCGGTACGTCACCCGCCTTCTTTCCGTCATGGCCGTCTACGTGCTGGCAATCTTGGCCGGCGTGACCATGAAAGCGCAGGGGCTGTTGAACCCGCAAACGACGGCGCTGGTCGCGCTTATCCCCGGCCTGTGCATCGTACTTGTCTTCTGGGCGATGGGTCGCCTGATCGTCGAGTTGAAGGACGAGTTCATGCGCATGCTGATCGTTCGTCAGGTCCTGATCGCGACGGCCTTCGCCTTTTCGCTGGCGGCGATTCACGGCTTCCTCTCCAGCTTCGACGTCATCGAGAAGGTCGATGCGTTCTACTGGCCGGTGACATTCTTCTTCGGCCTGTTCATCGGCATGGTCGCCAACCGGATCAAGTTCGGCACCTGGGGGTCGTGCGCGTGAAGAATCGCCTCAAGGTCCTCCGTGCTGAGCGGGACTGGAGCCAGCAGGACTTGGCCGACCGGCTCGGCGTCTCGCGCCAAAGCGTTAACGCGATCGAGACGGGCAAGTACGATCCGTCGCTCCCGCTCGCCTTCACCATCGCCGACCTGTTCGCGCTCCCGATCGAACAGATTTTCGACCCGAAAGGATAGTTTCATGAAAAGCCTGATCCTTGCCGCGGCGCTTGCCGCGACCGCCCTCCCCTTGCCCGCCGTCGCGCTGGCCGCCCCCACCAGCGCCGCGCCCGCCACCGCTCCCTCGGTCGCCTTGCACGACCACATCCGCACGACCCTGCACGGCACCCGCGGCCCGCTGGTCGTGCTGATCCCGGGCATGTCGACCCCTGGCGCGGTCTGGGACGACACCGTCGCCGCGCTGGGCGGCACGCATCGCCTGCTGGTGGTCGAGGTGCGCGGATTCGAGGGCGCGCGCGGCACCGCCAACGAGCGGCCCGGCGCGCTTGCCGGGATCGTCGCCGACCTCTCTCGCGACCTCGACCGGCGACGCCTGAAGCCCGACGCGATGGTCGGGCATAGCCTCGGCGGCCTGATCGCGCTCCAGTTCGGCCTCGACTATCCGGGGCAAACGCGGCGCCTGCTGGTCGTCGATGCCTTGCCCTTCTTCGGCACCGTGTTCCGTCCCGACGCCACGCTCGCCAACATCACGCCGCAGGCCGCGGCGATGCGCGACATGATGATCGCGGGGGCCGAGCGGATGCGCGCGGGCGGCGTCAAGGGGACCACGAGCGGCGCCGGCGCCGCCGGCATGTCGATGGACGAGGCGGCGCGCGTCAGGATCGCCAACTGGTCGCTCGACGCCGAGCCGCTGGCGGTCGCCCAGCTCGTCTACGAGGATGCGACGACCGACCTGCGCACGGCCGTCGCGAAACTGACGATGCCAGTCACCGTCCTGCACATGGCCAACGGCGAGCATGCCGCGGCCGCCAAGCAGCGCTACGCCGCCGATTATGCCGCGCTGAAGGGAGCGAAATTGGTGCCGGTCGACGGCAGCGGCCACTTCGTCCAGCTCGACAAGCCCGACGTGTTCCGCGCCGAACTGGCCGCCCTGCTCGCGCGCTGAAGCGGCTTCCCAAATGCGTCGTCCCCGCTACACAGGTGGCGGGGATGTTGCGTGGGGGGAGCGCATGGACGCGCTGACGACGGTCAAGGCCAGCGATCTCGGCAGCGGGATCGACTTCACCGGAAACTGGAAAAGCTTCGCGCGGATCGCGATGGTCAATCTCGCGCTGACCGTCCTGACGCTGGGCGTCTATCGCTTCTGGGCCAAGGCGCGCGAACGGCGCTACCTTTGGGCGCACAGCCGCTTCCTCGGGCGCGAACTCGAATGGACCGGCAACGGCGCCGAACTGATGGTCGGCTTCCTCATCGCCATGCCGATCTTCCTGCCGATCGCGATCGCCGCCGGCTTCCTGCTCCCGGCGGTGGCGAAGCAGATGAGCTGGGCGTGGCTCGTCCCGGTGGCGGCGCTGACCTACGGGCTGCTCTACTTCTTCATCAGTTTCGCCCGCTTTCGCGCCCTCCGCTATCGCCTCGCCCGGACCAACTGGCGGGGGTTGCACGGCGAGGCGGTCGGGTCCGGCTGGATCTACGCGCGCCGCGCGCTCGGCTGGTATCTCGTGACCGTGCTCAGCGCGGGCCTTCTCTACCCCTGGACCCATGCCCGATTGTGGAACGAGCGTTGGCGCGCGATGTCGTTCGGCGGGATCGCGATCCGATCCGACATGGACACAGTCCCGGTGCGCGGCAACTGGGCGGTCGTCTGGCTTTGCTTCGCCGCGGGCAATGGCGTGCTCGCGTTCATCACCATTCCCGGGGTCGTTGTCTATGGACCGGGCGCCCCGCAACTGGTCCTTCCGTTGCTGATCTACGGGGTGATGGCACTGTCCTATGTCGCCTATCTCGCCACCTTCCACCGCGCCGCCGTCGACGTGATGGAATTCGGCGACCTCAGCTTCACCTTCGACGCCGATTTCAACGACTGGATGGTGTTTTACGTCACCAGCATCGCGCTCGTCATCGGCACGCTCGGCATCGGCGCCCTTTTCTGGGGCTACCGCAAATGGGCCTTCGTGCTGCGCAAGCTCGAGGTTCACGGCGACCTCGACCTGGCCACGATGCGCCGCACCGAGCGGCAGCGGGCGGGCGATGCCGAGGGACTGGCCGACGCCTTCGAGATCGGAGCCTTCTGAGATGACCGACGCCATCTGGTTCAACGGCGAGAATGCCGTCGAGCATCGCGCCCCGCTGACTCTCGACGGCGACTCGCTGCTGCTTGGCGGTGAGCGGATCCCGCTCGCGGACCTCCAGCGCGTCTACGCGAACGCCGGTGAGCATCGCTTTGCGCGGCGCTCGGTCGAGGGGTGGCGAATGATCGTCGAGGGCGCGCTTGCGCCCGACCTCGCCGCCGCCTTGCCCGCGACGACGATCGTCCCGACCCCGCCGGTCAGCCGCAAGGCGGCCGCGCTCGGCGGCGCGGCCTGCGCGCTCGTGCTCGGGGCCATCGCTTCCCTGTTCCTCGCGCCGCACCTCCTTGCGCGCCAGCTGCCTTTGCCGGTCGAACGGAAGATCGGGCAGGCGGTGGAAATCCCCGCCACCGTGCCACGATGCGACAATCCGGCGGCGATCGCGGCGCTCGACAAGCTCGTCGACAAGCTCGATCCCGACGCACGGGCCGACGGCTACAGCGTGGAGATCCTCGCCTTCAGCGACGTCAACGCCGCCGCCTTGCCGGGCGGGCGGATCGTCCTGCTGCAAGGCTTGCTCGACGCCGCCGGGCGGGGGGAAGCCGTGGCCGGTGTGCTCGCCCACGAAATGGCCCACGTGCGCCGCCGGCACGTCGCCGCCGCCGCCGTGCGCAACCTCGGCCTGCGCGGCCTTGTCGCGGTGCTCGGCGGCTCGCGCCTCTCGGAAGGCGCGGGCGGGCTGCTGTCGCTCAAGTTCACGCGCGACGCCGAAGCGGAAGCCGATGCCGACGCGGTGGCCATGCTCGAGCGCGCCGGAATCAATCCCAGGCCGACCGCCGAAATGTTCGACTATCTCGAGGAGATGGAGGGCGAGCCCTATGTCTGGCTAGCCAGCCACCCGGCCAGCGGCGGGCGCGCCAAGGCGTTCCGCTCATCCTTCCGGCCGGACGGACAATACCGTCCGGCCTTGTCGGTGGCGGAAGAGGACGCGCTCTTCGGCGCCTGCCGGTGGCCATTCATCCAGTATCGCGACGACAACGTCGGCTGACGCCGCGGATCAATTGCCGTCAAGGTCCATCATCGGCTGTGTCGAGGTATGTTGGGCGGTACTGACGCTGATCTCGGCGTCGCGGAGCCGGCTTCGCTCCTCCTGCTCTTTCATCGCTCGGTCCATCGCCGAGCTGGCGTCGTTCATCACATTCCCCATCAGCGCGAGGGCCGTCAGATTGTCAGCCGTCAGGACCAAATCCTTGTTGACCGGTCGGCTTTCGATCGAGGCGTCCACCGCCTCGGTCACGAGCACCGGCATATGTTGTTTGACCTGCCGGGCGACCGCGTCGCTGGACGACGCCCCGTCGCCATCCGCATAGTTGAAACTGACTTCGCTCGAGGCGTCGTCGCCGGTTACAGCAACATTCACACGCCCCAATTCCTTACCGTCCTTCACGAACGACCAATAAGCCGTCCGATCGGTCGGGATCGAATTGAATCGCACCTGTACGCCGTTCGCCGCCAAGCCCGTCGGCAGCGGCGAGATGCCGGACGCATAAGCGGCCGCAAGCACCTTGCCATAGGCCTGCGAGGCGCCGACCTGGTACGATTCGGACTGGTCGCATCCGGCGACAAAAAGGCTCGTCATGGCGAGCAAGCAAAGGCGGAAATGACGCATTTAAATACTCCTGCAGCTAATCCAGTTTGGTCATGGGTTCATAAGTGACCGGATCCGGTCGATAATCGGGACTGATGTCGTGCGTCCGCGCTTGCGGCCCGGACTGCGACAAATCCTTTTCCAGATATTCGTGCGTGGCGATCATGTCCGCGCGCAGGCCCTGGCTGAACTGCTTCAGGGCTTCCGGGCTGTCCTGTAGTCGCCGCCCGGCATTGAGCATGGCGCGCATTGGTTCGTACTTACGGCCACCGAGCACCGCGTCGACATGCTCTTCGAGCGCCGAGCGGGCGATTTCCTGGCCGACATCGCTCTTAAGAATGCCCGCATAGGGCGGCGTCGCGCGCGGCATGGTGATGGACAGGCGAACGTCGGTCGACGCGCCGTCGGGGCTGAGGCCGGCCTCGACGATCATCGGGTCGTCGGCGGCGCCGACCGACCAGCGCAGCCCCTCGGCCGTGCGGGTAAGCCGCGCGTCGCCGGGGCCGAACAGAAGCACTTCCGGCGGCAGGGAAGCGGCGGCCAGCCGCTCGCGCGCGGTGCCGATCGGGACGGGGTAGCTACGGGTGTCCGGCTGCGTCACGATCCACGCGGTCGTCGACGCCCCGATCAGCCCCAATCCTCCCCATGCCAGCCAACTGGTCATCGGCTTACTCCATCACTCGGCGGAAGGACGTTTACCGGACGAGCATTTCAAACCGGTAAACGCCGCACGCCTTGCCCTCGCCGGCCACGCGCGGCAGAGGGACGGGCATGGAACCGCACCCCGTCCCCCTGCCCGACCCCGCCCCGCTCGCCTATTTCGATCCCGGCGACGGCCGCCGGATCGCCTATCGCCTCCGCCCAGCGCACGAGAAGGTGAAGGGGCCGACCATCCTCTTCCTTCCCGGCTATGCGAGCGACATGGAGGGCACAAAGGCGGTCGAGCTCGATCGCTTCTGCGCCGCCGCCGGCCTTTCCTACCTGCGCCTCGACTATTCGGGCACCGGCGCGTCGGGCGGCGATTTCGCCGACGGAACGCTCGACCGCTGGCTCGACGAAGTGCTCTACGCGATCGATTTCCTCACCGACGGCCCGGTGCTCACGGTCGGCTCCTCGATGGGTGGCTGGCTGGCGCTGCACACGGCGCTGAAGCGGCCCGACCGGGTCAAGGGCGTCGTCGGAATCGCCGCCGCGCCGAACTTCACCGACTGGGGCTTCACCCCGGAGGAGAAGGAGGTGATCTGGAACGAGGGCAAGCTGGAGAAGCCCAACCCCTACGGCCCGCAGCCCAGCGTCACCCATCGCGCCTTCTGGAAATCGGGCGAGGGAATGCGGCTCATCCACCAGCCGATCCTGATCGACTGCCCGGTCCGGCTGATCCACGGCGACAAGGACGAGGAGGTGCCGATCGGCGTCGCGTTCAAGACGCTGGAGGACGTGCATTCAGGCGACGTGCAGCTACGGATCATCAAGTGGGGGAAGCACCGCTTGTCCGAACCGCATGAGATCGAGGCAATCGTGCGCGACGTGATGGTGATGGCCGAGAAGATTTCATGATTGCACTGATGGCGGCCCTCTTGGCCGTGACCTGTCCCGATACCGCGACGCCGGACGCGTCCGTCTGCCGCGCGCTGGCCGCGCAGAAGGCGGGGTCCTTCGCCGAGGCCGCGACCGCGTTCGAGCAAGCCGCCGGCCGCACGGCGCCCGGCGATCCGGCGGCCGACCGCGCGCTGGCCGCCGCGGGGAACATGTGGATCGCCGCGGGCCAGCCGGGCAAGGCGGCGCTCGCGCTAGACAAGGCGCTGGCGGGCACCGGCCTGCTGGCCGAACAACGCGGACTTGCCCTGCTCGATCGCGCGCGCGCGGCCGAGGCCCAGAACGACCTCAAGACGGCGCGCGCCAAGGTCACCGCCGCCGCCGAAACCATCGCGGCCGACCCCTTCCTCTGGTATTTCAGCGCCGCGCTGGCCATTCGCGAGGGCGATGCGGCCACCGCCAAGATGGCGATCAACCGCGCGCTCACCATGATCCCGAACGATCCGACGGTTCTGTTCGAGGCCGGCCACGTCTATGCCTTCGCGGGCGAGGACGGGAAGGCGCGCGACTATTGGACCCGCGCGCTGGCCGCCGATCCCGGCGGGCCCAGCGGCGAGGCCGCCAAACGGGCGCTGGCGATGCTCGATGTGCCGCTGACGGTGAAGGATACGGGCCAGCCGCCGTCCGGCGCCGCGACCAAGAACTGATCGCCCGGGCGGTTGCGCCGCGCCGTTCCAGGCCCCACCTTGGGGGCATGGAATATCTGCACACCATGCTTCGGGTCCACGATCCCGACAAAACCGTCGCCTTCTTCAAGCTTCTCGGGCTCGAGGAGCGTCGCCGGATGGACAATGAAGGCGGGCGCTTCACGCTCATCTTCCTCGCCGCACCGGGCGAAAAGGCCGAGGTCGAGCTGACCTACAACTGGCCGCCCGAGGACGGCGAGGCTGAACGCTACGACGGCGGCCGCAACTTCGGCCACCTCGCCTACCGCGTCGAGAATATCTACGACCTGTGCCAACGGCTGATGGACGCGGGCGTGACGATCAACCGCCCCCCGCGCGACGGGCACATGGCCTTCGTCCGCTCGCCCGACGGGATCTCGGTCGAACTGCTGCAGAAGGGCGAGCGCCTGCCCCCGGCCGAGCCGTGGGCGTCGATGCCGAACACGGGCGCCTGGTAATGGCGCTGGAGGTCGTTGCCGTCCCGGCCTTCGCCGACAATTACCTCTGGCTCGTCCACGACGACGCCAGCGGGCGGACGGCGGTGGTCGACCCGGGCGACGGTCACGCGGTGCTCGCCGCGGCGGCCGCGCGCGGGTGGACGATCGACACCGTGCTCACCACCCACTGGCATCCCGACCACACCGGCGGCAACGAACGGGTGAAGGCCAGCGGGGCGACCGTCTACGGGCCGGCCGCCGAACACGGACGAATCCCGACCATCGATGTGGCGCTGGCCGAAGGCGACCGCATCGCCATCGGCGCGCACCAGGCGGAGGTGTGGGAAGTGCCAGGTCACACGCTCGGGCACATTGCCTACGTCTTTCGCGACGACGGCATCGCCTTCGTCGGCGACACGTTGTTCGCCATGGGCTGCGGCCGCCTGTTCGAGGGCAGCCCCGTCCAGATGCACGCCTCGCTCCAGCGGATTGCCGGGCTCCCCGCGGACACGAAGCTCTACCCGGCGCACGAATATACGCTGTCGAACGCCCGCTTCAGCGCGTACGCCGCACCGCAGGACGAGGCGGTCGCCAAGCGGCTGGCGGCGGTCGTGGCGCTGCGCGCCGAAGGACGGATGACCCTGCCCACCACGGTGGCGGACGAGCGGTCCACCAACCTGTTCGTCCGGGCCGACAGCCCGGATTCGTTCGCCGCCCTGCGCGCGGCGAAAGACAGCTTCCGTTAAGCCATTCCGGCGCTTCATGCGTTGGGATGGGAAGAAGGGGAACGAACCATGCGTCACATGTTGATTCCGATTGCGCTCCTTGGACTGAGCGCGTGCGAGACGGGCGCCGAGCAGCCGAGCCGCTCCGCCAGCGACCAGCGCACCTATGAGCGCGCGCTTGCCGGCAAGACAGCGGGCAAGCCCGAAAAGTGCCTGCCGACCTATCGTTCCAACGACATGACGGTGATCGACCAGCAGACCATCCTGTTCCGCGAGGGCCGGACGGTGTGGGTCAACAACACGCTGGGAAGCTGCAACGGCCTCGGCCGCGGCGGGTCAGCGCTGGTTACGCGCAATTTCGGGCCGCAGCTGTGCCGCGGTGACATCGCAACGGTGGCCGACACCAGCAGCGGCATGACCATCGGGTCGTGCGCGCTGGGCGACTTCACGCCCTACCGCCCCGCGTCCTGACGCGGGGCCGCACCCGGCCCTAGCGTTTGTAAAGCGCCTCGAGCCGGTCGCGATAGGCCGCGCGAATGACGTGGCGGCGGATCTTCATCGACGGGGTCAGCATCTCGTTCTCGACCGAGAACGCCTCGTCGGCGAGGATGAAACGCCGCACCTTTTCGATCACGCTGACTTCCTTGTTGACCCGGTCGACCGCGTCGCCGAGCCGCTTCATGAGGTCCGGCTTGCCGGCGAATTCGGGGTCGGGCACCAGCACCGCCACGAGGTGCGGGTGGCGGTCGCCATAGACCATCGCCTGCAGGATTTCGGGCTGCAGCGTCAGCATTCCCTCGACCCGTTGCGGCGAGACGTTGTCGCCCTTGTCGTTGATGATCAGGTCCTTCTTGCGGTCGGTGATGACGATCCGGTTCTTTTCGTCGAGATGGCCGATGTCGCCGGTCGCCAGCCAGCCGTCGACGAGGACGCGCCGGGTCTCCTCCTCATTGTGCCAGTAGCCGTGCATCACCTGCTCGCCGCGGACCATGATCTCGCCGTCCTCGGCGATCCGGACCTCGGTATTCTTGAGCGGTGGGCCGACCGTCTCCATCCGGATCCCGGCCGCCGGGCGGTTGCAGCTGATGACCGGACCGGCCTCGGTCTGGCCGTAGCCCTGCAGCAGGGTAATCCCCATCGCCTGGAAGAACAGGCCGACGTCGGCGTTCAGGGGCGCACCGCCCGACACCATCGCCTTGGTCCGGCCGCCGAACTTGGCCTTCACCTTCTTGCGCAGCGTGACCGATAGCAGGCCGTCCATCGGCAGGTCCCACGGGACCGACTTGCCGTTGTAGCGCTTGGTCTCGATCGAGACCGCGCGACTCAAGAGGTAGGCGGCCAGCCCGCCTTCCTTCTCGATTGTCTTCATCATCTTGGCGCGCAGCATCTCGAACAGGCGCGGCACGACGACCATGATCGTCGGCTTCACTTCCTCGATGTTCGCGGCAAGCTTCTCAAGACTTTCGGCATAATAGATCTGGCCGCCCAGCCCGACCGGGAAATGCTGGCCGCCGCTATGTTCGTAAGCGTGGCTGGCGGGCAGGAAGGACAAAAACACCTCGTTATCCCAGCCGAAATCGTTGGCGATGACGTCAATGCAGCCCTCGACGTTGTGGAGGATCATGCCGTGGTGCTGCATCACGCCCCGCGGCGCCCCGCCGGTGCCGCTGGTGTAGATGAGGCAGGCGAGGTCGTTGCGTCCGACCTTCGCCATCTCCGCCTCGAGCGCGTCGATGTCGGTCGCGCCGGTGACGAGATCGTCCCAATGGTGAAATTGCGCGACGTCGGCCGACTGACCCGTGATGATGTCGTCGATCGAGATGACGTGGTGGCATTCCGACGCGAACAGCACGGCCGGGAGGAGCGGCTTGGCCAGCTTCTGGGTCGAGACGATCACCGCCGCGGCGCCCGAATTGGCAAGGATGTGCTGGTGGTCGCGCGTCGTATTGGTGGTGTAGGTCGGCACGGTGACGCAGCCCGCGGCCATGATCGCGAGGTCGGCGATCAGCCATTCCGGGCGGTTCTCGCTGACCAGCATGACGCGGTCGCCCTGCCGAAGGCCGAGCAGTTTGAGGCTGGCGGCAAGCGCCGCGACCTGGCGGGCGGCCTCGGCCCAGCTGGTCGGCTGCCACTGGCCGCCGCGCTTGGCCCACAGGAAGGGGGCGTCGCCCTTCTCCCGGGCGCGGGTCAGGAACATGGTCACGAGGTTGGGGAAATGCTCGAGCTGGGTGCGCGCCACGATGGCTCCTCTCATCACGCGTCTCTTGCCGGACGCTACGACTCGCCAGCGTGTTTAGCGATTTGATCGCGCCTTGCCAGCCGTGCGAGGGCAAGCCTAGGGTCGGGTCGATGCGTATCCTTGCCCTGCTGGCCGCGATCGGCCTCGCCGCCTGCCAACCGGTCACCCTGCGAGCACCCTCTGGCGCGCCGGCGCCGCAAAAGGCACAAGCCTTTGTAATCGCTGCCAATCCCCTGGCCGCGGAAGCCGGGCGCGAGGTGCTGGCGCGGGGCGGGAGCGCGGCCGATGCGGCGCTTGCCGTGCAGGCGATGCTGAGCCTCGTCGAGCCGCAAAGTTCGGGCGTCGGCGGGGGCGGGTTCGTCCATTATTACGACGCCGCGACGCGCACGACCAAGGTCTACGACGGCCGCGAGACCGCGCCGATGCAGGCCAGCGCCTCGATGTTCCTCGGCCCCGACGGGAAGCCGCTGCCGTTCCGCGAGGCGGTGGTCAGCGGGCGCGCGACGGGCGTGCCGGGCGCGATCCCGGCGTTGGCGATGGCCCACCGCGAGCATGGCAAACTGAAATGGTCGAGCCTGTTCGGCCTGGCCGAACGCACCGCGCGCGACGGCTTCATCGTCACGCCGCGGCTGGAAAAGATGGTCGCAGGCCCGAACCCGCAGACCGAGGGCGCCGACTTCAAGGCCTATTTCAGCCAGGGCCCGGGGGGCGCGCTGGTCAAGGCGGGTGATCGCCTGAAGAACCCGGCCTATGCCGATTTCCTGCGGCGGCTGGCGGCGCAGGGCCCCGACGCCTTGCACAAGGGCCAGACCGCGGCGCGGATCGTCGAGCGGGTTCGGCAGGGCGCGCTGCCCGGCAGCATGACCATGGCCGACCTCGCCAATTACCGGCCGATCGGTCGGGAAAGCCTGTGCCGGCCGTGGCGCACCTACGTCGCCTGCGTTCCTCCGCCGCCGTCGAGCGGGGTCGGGATGCTCCAGTTGCTCGGCCTCCTGGAGCGGACCGACATCGCCGCGCGCGGCCCCGCCGACCCGCAGGCCTGGTTCCTGTTCGCCGAGGCGAGCCGCCTGATGTACGCCGACCGCGACCGCTACGTCGGCGATCCGGGCTTCGTGAAGGTGCCGGTCGAGGGCTTGCTGGAGCCCCAGTATCTCGACCGCCGGGCCGCGCTGATCGGCGCCACCGCCATGGCCCCGCCCGAGGCCGGCGTGCCGCGCGGCGCGCCGCAGGTCGCGCCCGACGTCACCGCCGAGCCGGCGGGCACGTCGCATTTCATCGTCGGCGACGCGGCGGGCAACGTCATCTCGATGACCACAACCGTCGAAAGCATCTTCGGGTCGGGCCGGATGGTCGACGGCTTCTTCCTCAACAACCAGATGACCGATTTCAGCTTTGACCCCAAGCGCCCCGACGGCGGTCCCGCGGCCAATGCGGTGGCGCCGGGCAAGCGGCCGCGCAGCTCGATGGTGCCGATGATCCTGATGACGCCCGACCGGCGCTTCGCCGGGGCGATCGGCAGCGCGGGCGGCAACGCCATCCTGGCCTATGTCGGCAAGACCCTGGTCGCTGCGGTCGACTGGGGCCTGCCGATGCAGGAGGCGCTGGCGCAGCCCAACCTGGTCGCGCGCGGCAGCAGCTTCGGCGGGGAAATGAGCCGCTTTTCGCCCGCCATCGTCGCCGCGCTGGGCGCACGCGGGGTCGCGCTGAAGCCCGGCCAGGGCGAGGACAGCGGCGTGCACGGCGTGCTGATCCGCAATGGCAAGGTGGACGGCGGCTTCGACCCGCGGCGCGAGGGACGGGTGATCGTCCTTCCCTAGCCGACCGCCTCGGCGATCGAGGCGTAGCCTTCGCGCTGGAGCCGATCGGCGAGGCCGAGCGCGATCCGCCGGGCGAGGCCCGGGCCGTGATAGACCAAAGCGGAATAGAGCTGGACGAGGCTGGCCCCGGCGCGGATCCGCTCCCACGCGTCGTCGGCGCTGGCGATCCCGCCCGCGGCGACCAGCGGCAGGTCGCGCCCGACGACCGCGCGGAAGCGCTTCAATTGGTCGAGCGCCAGCGGCTTTAAGGGCGCGCCGGACAGGCCGCCGCTTTCGTGGGCGTGGCGCGAAGCGAGCGGCGGGCGACTGACGGTGGTGTTGGCGACGATCAGCGCGTCGATCTTATGGTCGAGCGCGGCGCGGGCGATCCGTTCGTGGTCGCCCGCTTCGAGGTCGGGCGCGACCTTCAGCCAGACCGGCGGGCCGCCCGCGGGGCGCGCCTCGGCCACCGCGGCGAGCAGTTCGGCCAGCTCACCCCCCGCCTGCAGCGCGCGCAGGCCCGGCGTGTTGGGCGAGGAAATGTTGACCGTGAGATAGTCGGCGAGCGGAGCCATGGCGCGCACGCCGGCGGCGTAATCGGCGATGCGGTCGTCCGAATCCTTGTTGGCGCCGATGTTGATTCCGACCACGCCGCGCGCGCGGTCGCGACGGGCGAGGCGCTTGGCGGCGGCGGCCTGCCCCTGGTTGTTGAAGCCCATGCGGTTGATCACCGCCTCGTCCTCCACCAGCCGGAACAGGCGGGGGCACGGGTTGCCGCCCTGCGGCCGCGGGGTCAGCGTGCCGACCTCGACGAAGCCGAAGCCGAGATTGAGCATGGCGGCATGCGCCTCGGCATTCTTGTCGAACCCGGCGGCCAGCCCGACCGGCGAGGGAAAGCCCAGCCCCGCGACGCTGGTCGTCAGCGATGGCGGGAAGGCGGGCGGGCGCCACGGCGAGGCGGGGCCGCTGTTGAAGCGCAAGAGCGCGATCATCATGCGGTGCGCGCGCTCCGCGTCGAGGCGGAAGACCAGGGGCCGAAGGATCGGGTAGAGCGCCATGACCACCGTTCGTCGAAAAACCCGCGCGCGAGCTTGAGCGCGGCAACGCTTCTCTTCACAAAACAAGGCGGATGCCGGGTCAAGCCCGGCCGAGACGATTTTCGACGAGGGGACCTTTCACGCCATGCGCCTATCGCTGCTTCTTGCCGCCACCATGCTGACCGCCCCGGCCCTGGCCCAGGAGGCCGCGCCGCCCGCCCCGGCCGCCGCGCCCGCCGCCGCCGAGAAGGATGCCTCGCTGGCCGCCTTCTTCGAAGCCTATGACAAGGCCAACCTCAGCTATTCGCCCGAGGGCAAGGCCTATCGCGGGATCCGCGACGGCGACTATGGCCTGTGGGGCGACGGCAGCGAGGCCGCCGAGGAAGCCGCCTTCCGGCGCCAGGACCTGGCCGCCAAGACCGTCCGCACGCTCTACGACCCGGCCAGGCTGTCGCCGCAGGACGCGCTGTCGGTGCGCCTGTTCCTGCGCGCGGCCGAGCGCGGCGCGAGCCTTCGGCCGTTCCGCGACTACGGGCTGATCTTCGACCAGATGAACGGGTCGCAGAGCGAATTGCCGGCCTTCCTCATCAACATCCATTCGATCGCCAACAAGGCGCAGGCCGAGGCCTATGTGTCGCGGCTGCAGCGCGGCGGCGCGGCGCTGGACCAGGCCACGGGGATCGCCAGGAAGCGCGCGGATGCCGGGGTGATGCCGCCCAAGTGGGTCTTCCCCTACGTCATTTCCGATATCGATAATCTGCTCAAGCACAATGCCGGAACCATGGCCGGCCACCCGGTGATCGACGACTTGCGCGAAAAGGTCGGCAAGCTCGACATCGCGCCGGCCGAGAAGGCGCAGATCATTGCCGACGGGATCGCCGCGTGGCGCGGGCAGGTCGCGCCCGCCTATCGCCGGCTGCGCGCCGAGATGGTCCGCCAGCAGGCCATTGCCGGGACCGACGACGGCGTGTGGCGGTTCCCGCAGGGCGAGGCCTATTACAACGCGCTGCTCGCCAGCTACACGACCACCGACCTGACCGCCGACCAGATCCACGACCTGGGCCTCAAGGAGACCGCGCGAATCCACGACGAGATGCGCGCCATCATGGCCAAGGTCGGCTTCAAGGGCGACCTCAAGGCCTTCTTCGAGCATACCCGCACCGACCCGCGCTACTATGCCAAGAGCCGCGAGGAATATCTCGCCAAGGTCGACGCGGTGATGAAGGCGATGGAGGCGAAGCTTCCGCAATATTTCGCGACGCTGCCCAAGGATCCTTTGGTGGTGAAGCCGGTCGAGGCGTTCCGCGAAAAGAGCGCGGGCAAGGCGTTTTACTCACGCCCGGCGCCCGACGGGTCGCGGCCCGGGGTCTATTACGTCAACCTCTACAATTTGAAGGACATGAGCCTCAACGAGCTGGAGGCGCTGGCCTATCACGAGGGCGTGCCGGGGCATCACCTGCAGCTGTCGATTCAGACCGGACTGGGCGACGTGCCGCCGTTCCGCCGCTTCGGCGGGGTGACGGCCTACAGCGAGGGCTGGGGCCTCTACACCGAGGAGCTGGGCAAGGACATGGGCTTCTACACCGATCCCTATTCGGACTTCGGGCGGTTGCAGATGGAGCTGTGGCGCGCCGGGCGGCTGGTGGTCGACACGGGCATCCACAAGAAGCGCTGGACGCGCGAGCAGGCGATGCAGTGGCTGAAGGACAATACGCCCAATCCCGACGGCGACATCGAGAAGGCGATCGAGCGCTACATCGTCTATCCGGGCCAGGCGACCGCCTACATGATCGGCAAGCTGAAGATCATGGAATTGCGCGAGCGGGCCGAGAAGGAACTGGGCGCGAAATACGACATCAAGGCGTTCCACTACGTGGTTCTAAAGAGTGGGCCGGTGCCGCTCGACATCATGGAAGAGAACGTCAACGCCTGGATCGCCGCGACCAAGGGCGCATAAACGTTGTAATCCGAGACGCATCGTCCTAAATCGGAGCGTAAAGCTCCGAATAAGATATGCGACTCACCCATCTTGCCGACTATGCGGTCGTGATGATGACCGCGGCCGCGCGCCGCGGCGACGACGCGCGCCTGACCGCCACCGAACTGGCCGAGGAAACGGGCGTGCCGTTGCCGACCGCGCAGAAGCTGATGCAGCAATTGTCGCGCGCGGGCCTGCTGGTCGGGCAGCGCGGGGCGGGCGGCGGCTATGCGCTGGCCAAGGGCGTCGCCGACATCAGCCTGGCCGACATTGTCGAGGCGGTCGAAGGGCCGATCGCGATGACCCAGTGCAGCAGCGCGCCGGGCGTCAGCGACTGCGCGCTGGACAGCCATTGCAAGGTGAAGCCGCACATGGGGATCGTCGGGGAAAAGGTGCGCGGGGCGCTGGACGCGGTGAGCCTGACGGAGCTTGCGCGATGAGCGAGGCGGTGACCAACAAGGAAGCGCGCGAGGCGATCGCCAAGGATTACGAGTGGGGCTTCGTCTCCGACGTCGAGCAGGAGTTCGCGCCGAAGGGGCTGAACGAGGACACGGTCCGCTTCATCAGCGCCAAGAAGGGCGAGCCCGAATGGATGCTCGACTGGCGGCTGAAGGCGTATCGCGCATGGCTTGAGATGGAGGAGGTCGACTGGGCGAAGCTGACGATCCCGCCGATCGACTACCAGGATGCCTATTATTACGCCGAGCCGAAGGACAAGCCGACCATCACGTCGCTGGACGAGCTCGACCCCGAGATCCGCCGCACCTACGAGAAGCTCGGCATCCCGATCGAGGAGCAGAAGGTTCTTGCCGGCGTCGAGGGCGCGCGCAAGGTCGCGGTCGACGCGGTGTTCGACAGCGTGTCCGTCGCGACCACCTTCCGCGAGGAACTGCTGCGCGCGGGCGTCATCTTCCTGTCGATCAGCGAGGCGGTGAAGGAATATCCCGACCTCGTCCGCAAGTATCTCGGCAGCGTGGTGCCGCAGCGGGACAATTATTTCGCGTGCCTCAACAGCGCGGTCTTTTCGGACGGGACCTTCGTCTACATCCCCGAGGGCGTGCGCTGCCCGATGGAGCTGAGCACCTATTTCCGCATCAACGCGCAGAACACCGGCCAGTTCGAGCGGACGCTGATCGTCGCCGACAAGGGCAGCTACGTCAGCTACCTCGAAGGCTGCACCGCGCCGATGCGCGACGAGAACCAGCTGCATGCGGCGGTGGTCGAAATCTACGCGCACGAGGACGCCGAGGTGAAATACTCGACCGTCCAGAACTGGTATCCAGGCGACGCGGAAGGTCGGGGCGGGATCTTCAACTTCGTCACCAAGCGCGCCCTGTGCGCGGGTGACCGCAGCAAGGTCAGCTGGACGCAGGTCGAGACCGGTAGCGCGATTACCTGGAAATATCCAAGCTGCATCCTAAAGGGCGCGGACAGCGTCGGCGAATTCTATTCGGTCGCGCTGACCAACAATCGCCAGCAGGCCGACACAGGCACCAAGAGGGTGCACAGCGGGCCGCGGTCGCGAT
>CAZKCD010000013.1:0-21510 GCA_964551235.1 uncultured Sphingomonas sp. | reverse complement strand
GCGATGGCCAAGCCGGCAACCGTCAAGATCAAGCTCGTCAGCACCGCCGACACGGGCTTCTTCTACGTGACCAAGAAGAACCCGCGCAACCAGACCGAGAAGATGTCGTTCCGCAAGTACGACCCGGTCGCGCGCAAGCACGTCGAGTTCAAGGAAGCGAAGATCAAGTAAGCTCCGCCGCGCGCAGCGACGCGATTGCACCCGCAATCGCTAGCAGCGCGAAGAGCCGGAGCTTACTCGGCCGACCTGCCGCGCAGCGGACAGGATCGACGACGCGGATTCACTCCGCGTCGTTTTCGTTTGTGGGTTCGTCCGGCGCCGCCGCCGCGCCCCCCACCGGCCCTTCCTCCAGCAGCCGGTCCACGGTCTCGGCAAACCGCATCACCGAAATCGGCTTGGCGACATAGGCCTGCGCCCCGGCGGCGCGGATCCGCTCGTCGTCGCCGACCCCCGAATAGGCCGTCACCGCCATGATCGGCACGGTGGACAGGTCGGCGTCCTTGCGGATCATCTCCATCAGCTCGATCCCCGTGACGTGGGGCAACTGAATGTCGGTGATGACGAGGTCGGGCCGGAACGCGCGCGCGGTTTCCAGCGCCTCGCGGCTGTCGGTCACCGCCTCGGGCTCGTGGCCGTGCGCGGCGAGCAGATCGCAGAACAGCTTGATGTTCAGCGCATTGTCTTCGACAACGAGGATCTTGGCCACGTATTTCCCCAACCGAGCGAGAACTTCCCTAGGCGATGACGCGCGAACCTCCAAGGGACTGTGAGACCACAGCCCTCGCCGCCTTGGCGGCTACCCTTTCCGACGAACGCCGCGCCGCGCGGTTCCTCGACCTCACCGGCCTGTCTCCGGACGGGATTCGCGATTCGCTGGGCGAGCGCCACGTCCTGGCCGCCTGCCTGTCGTTCCTCGAAGCGCACGAGCCGGACCTGGTCGCGGTCGCAGCCGCCTTGGACATGAAGCCCGAGGCGATCGTCGCCGCGCGGGCGGAGCTGGAGGCATGAGCCGCCCGCTCCTCATCACCGACTGCGACGAGGTGCTGCTGCACATGGTCGCGCATTTCGACGCCTGGCTGGAGGAGGCGCACAACATCCGCTTCGCCTTCGAGACGGGCAGTTTCGGCGGCGCGATGCGCGACAAGGCCACCGGCGAGCCGGTCGAGGAAGCGCGCGTCTGGCCGCTGCTCGACCAGTTCTTCCGCGAGGAGATGCACCGCCAGACGCTCGTCCCCGGCGCGCTCGAGGCCTTGGGCCGGATCGGCGAGGTGGCCGACATCGTCGTCCTCACCAACCTCGGCGACCATGCCCACCCGTGGCGGGTCGAGCAGCTCGCCAGCCACGGCATCCACCACGAGGTGGTCACCAACCAGGGCGGCAAGGGCGTTCCCGCCCGCGCGATCATCCAGCGCCACGGCGCGACCCGCACCGCCTTCGTCGACGACCTTCCCGTCCACCACGCCTCGGTCGCCAAGCACGCGCCCGAGGTCTATCGCGTCCACATGGTCGCCGAGCCGCGCCTCGCCCCGGCGGTGCCGACCGCCGAGCACGCCCACGTCCGGATCGACCGCTGGGACGAGGCGTGCCCGTGGATACTCGAAAGGCTGACGCAATGACCAAGACCGTCTTCATCACCGGCGCCACCGCGGGGATCGGCGCCGCCGCCGTCCGCCGCTTCGTCGCCGGCGGCTGGCAGGCGGTCGGCACCGGTCGGCGCAGCGACCGGCTCGACGCGCTTCGGGCCGAGGTAGGGGACGCCTTCCTGCCGGTCATTTCCGACATGCGCGACACCGCCGACCTCCAGCGCGTGGTCGATCAGCTGCCCGCCGACTTCGCGGGGGTCGACCTGCTCGTCAACAATGCTGGCCTCGCCCCGCCGATGGCGGTGATGCAGGAGGCCGAGCAGGACCCGCTCAGCAACGTCATCGACACCAATATCGAAGGGCTGGTCGCGCTGACCCGCGCGCTCCTGCCGACGCTCGTCGAACGCAAGGGCGCGGTAATCAACCTGTCGTCGGTCGCGGCGACCTACCCCTACAAGGGCGGCGCGGTCTATGCCGGCTCGAAGGCGTTCGTGCGCCAGTTCAGCCTCGGCCTGCGCTGCGACCTCCACGGCACCGGGGTGCGCGTCACCTCAATCGAGCCGGGCATGGTCGAGACCGAGTTCACGCTGGTCCGCAACGGCGGCGACAAGGAGGCGAGCGACGCGCTCTACGCCGCCATGGACCCGATGACCGCCGAGGATATCGCCGAGACGCTCTGGTGGGTGGCGACCCTGCCGCCGCACCTCAACATCAACGCGCTCGAGCTGATGCCGGTCAACCAGAGCTGGGCAGGCTTCGCGGTCCACCGCAACGAGGCTTGACCCGCGCGTCCGTCGGGTGTTGAGCGCAAGGCCATGAGCATCGACCAACGCCTCGCCGACCTCGGCATCGCCCTTCCCGAAGCCGCCGCGCCGGTCGCTTCCTACGTTCCCGCGGTGGAGGCCAACGGCCTCCTGCACATCAGCGGCCAGATCAGCTTCGCCGAAGACGGCAGCCTGATCACCGGTCGGCTGGGCGAGAATGTCAGCCTGGAAGACGGGCAGGCCGCCGCGCGCCGCTGCGGCATCATGCTGCTCGCGCAGATGAAGAAGGCGCTGGGCTCGCTCGACCGCGTCGACCGCGTCGTGAAGCTCGGCGTGTTCGTCAACTCGGCCGCCGACTTCACCGACCAGCCCAAGGTCGCCAACGGCGCAAGCGAGCTGATGCAGGACGTGTTCGGCGAGGCCGGACGTCACGCCCGCTCGGCGGTCGGCGTGCCCACGCTCCCGCTCGGCGTCGCGGTCGAGGTGGATGCGGTCGTCGCCGTCAAGGCCTGACGATCCGCGCGGGGTCGATCCCCTTCGGCCGGGTCCGGCAGGCTTCGCGCACCGCGGCCTGCACGGGCCGGGCATCCCCGAAAACAGCCTCGCCGCCTTCGAGGCCGCGCTCGCAACAGGCGCGGGGATCGAGTGCGACCTTCGCCTGACCGCCGATGGCGTGCCGGTCGTCTTCCATGACCGCGACGCGCAGCGCCTGTGCGGCGATGCCCGCGTCATCTCGCGCGTCCATCGCGACGAGTTGCGCGATCTCCGGCTCGGCGGCACCGACGGCCCCATCCCGACGCTCGCCGACCTGCTCGACCTCGCGGGGGGCCGCGTGCCGCTGCTCCTCGAACTGAAGGACGAGCGCAACGCCCCGCGCTTCGCCGCCGCCGTGGTCGCCGCGCTCCACGATTATGCCGGCCCGGTCGGCGTGATGAGCTTCGCCGCGGGGGTGGGCCAGTGGCTCGCGGCGCACGCGCCCGGCGTCCGGCGCGGCCTCGTCCTGTCGGGGCGCGATGCCACGCTCCGCCGCCGCGACAAGCTGCGCCGCGCCGACCCGCACTTTCTCGCGATCAAGGTCAGCCAGCTCCACCAGCCGTGGGTCCATGCCGCCCGCGCCGCCATCCCGACCTACAGCTGGACCGTCCGGTCGCCCGCTGACCGCGCGCGGGTTGAACGCTGGGCGGACGCCGCCATCTGGGAAGGTGATGGCCGACCCTGATCCCGAACTCACCGCCCGCATCGCGCGCGGCGTCGCCGAACTCGACCCGGCGACATGGAACCGGCTGGCCGGGCCCGATCCGCTGACGAGCCACGCCTTCCTGTCGCTGCTCGAATCCTCGGGCAGCGTCGGCGGTGGCACCGGCTGGAGCCCGCTGCCGATCCTCGCCGAGCGAAACGGCACGATCGTCGGCGCCGCGCCCGCCTATCTCAAGACCCACAGCCAGGGCGAATATGTGTTCGATCACGGCTGGGCCGACGCGTGGGAGCGCGCGGGCGGAAGCTATTATCCCAAGCTGCAGGTCGCGGTGCCGTTCACGCCCTGCCCCGGCCGCCGCCTGCTCGGCGAGTCCGCGCCGCTGCTGGCGGCGCTGGAAACGGTGACCATCCAGAACGATCTGTCCTCGGCCCACGTCACCTTCTGCACCGCCGAGGAGGCCGCCATCGCCGAGGCGCGCGGCTGGCTGGTCCGCCACGGCATCCAGTTTCACTGGGCCAACCGCGGCTACGCCAGCTTCGACGACTTTCTCGCCGCGCTGGCGAGCCGCAAGCGCAAGACCGTGCGCCGCGAACGCGCCGCCGCCAACCAGGGCCTGACCATCGAGACGCTGCGCGGCGCCGCCATCCGCCCCGAGCATTGGGACGCGCTATGGACCTTCTACCAGGATACCGGCAGCCGGAAATGGGGCCGGCCCTACCTCACCCGCGCCTGGTTCGACGCGGCCGCTGAAATGCTCGGCGACGCCGCGCTCGCCTTCCTCGCCTTCCGCGACGACCGGCCCATCGCCGGCGCGCTTAACGTGGTCGGTCAGGACACGCTCTACGGCCGCTACTGGGGCTGCACCGAGGACGTGCCCTTCCTCCATTTCGAGCTCAGCTATTACCGCGCCATCGACTGGGCGATCGCGAACGGCCTCTCCACCGTGCAGGCCGGCGCGCAGGGCGAACACAAGCTGGCGCGCGGTTACGAGCCGGTGCTGACGCGCTCGGTCCATTTCCTGCCCGACGCCGGCTTCCGCGCGGCGGTCGCCGACTTCCTGGTGCGCGAACGCGAGGCGGTCGATCACGAGATCGCCTGGGGGCGCGAGGCCTTGCCCTACCGCTCCGCCGATTCCGAATAGACCGCGACCTCGCGCCCGCCGTCCGCGCGCGCCACGCCGCGGTACATGCCCGGCGTCGTGAACCCCCACGCCGCGCTGCCGTGGGGCGCTACCGCGATCAGCCCGCCCGTCCCGCCGAGCGCGCCGACATCCGCCAGCACCGCGTCGAGCGCGGCCTGCAGCGGCTCGCCCGCCAACATCATCCGCATCGCCATCTGGTGCCCGGCGACCGCGCGGATGAACGCCTCGCCAAGCCCCGTCGCGCTCACCGCGCAGGCGCGGTCGTCGGCGTATGTGCCCGCGCCGATCAGCGGCGAATCGCCGATCCGGCCCCAGCGCTTGGCGGTCAGCCCGCCGGTCGAGGTCGCGGCGGCGACATGGCCGCCGGAATCCACCGCGACCGCGCCGATCGTGCCGAACTTGATGTCGGTGTCGAACTTCCCGCCCGCCGCCATGATTCGGTCGAGCTGCTCCTGCCGCTCGGGGATGATGAAGAAGTCGTTTGCGACCTGCTCCAGCCCCTGGCTGCGCGCGAACGCATCGGCTTGGTCGTAGGTCAGCAGGACGTGCGGCGTTTCCTCCATCGCCTTGCGCGCGGCGGTGATCGGCGCGCGCGTCGTCGTCAGCCCCGCCACCGCGCCGGCCCGCCGGTCGCGCCCGTCCATGATCGCCGCGTCCAGCTCGACCCGCCCCTCGGCGGTCAGCACGCTGCCGCGGCCCGCGTTGAACGCCGGATCCTCTTCCAGCACCCGCGCCGCCGCCTCGACCGCGTCCAGCGCATCGCCGCCCGCCGCCAGGATCGCCTCGCCCGCGTCCAGCGCGGCGTTCAGCCCGGCGCGGGCGCGCTCCTCGGTTTCGGGCGGCAGGCGGTCGGGGCGCATCGCGCCGCAGCCGCCGTGAATCATCAGGGTCCAGCTCATCGCCCGATGCCCTAGCGCGGCCCGCGATCCGATTCCAGTTGACCCCGTAACGAAACGATATAAAAGTGATATCAGATTAAAGGGGAACCGAAATGTCCGATTCGTCCATTGTCGCGCTCAATTCGAGCCGCGAGCGCACCGCCTCCACCCAGAGCGGCTACGGCATGCTCGTCGCCCTGCTGCTGATCGTCCTCCTCCAGGCCTGGGCGATCCGGCAGCTGGTCATCGACAATCACAACATCCTGTCGATCGGCGCCACGCTGCTTGCCCCGCTCGCGCTCATCTTCGTCGCCAGCGGCTTTTACATGCTGCAGCCCAACCAGGCCGCGGCCATCACCCTGTTCGGCGACTACAAGGGCACCGACCGGTCGACCGGCCTGCGCTGGGTGCTGCCGTGGATGATGCGCAAGAAGGTGTCGGTCCGGCAGAACAACTTCATCTCCGACAAGATCAAGGTCAACGACCTGCGCGGCAACCCGATCGAGATGGCGGCGCAGATCGTGTGGCGCGTAGTCGACACGGCGCAGGCGCTGTTCGACGTCGACGATTACAAGGAATTCGTCCGCGTCCAGGTCGAGGCCGCGATCCGCGCGATCGGCGCGCGCTATCCCTATGACGATTTCGCGCACACCGACATCACGCTCCGCGGCCACCATGACGAGGTTGGGGAAGAGCTTCGCAAGGAGCTGCGCGCCCGCCTGTCGGTCGCCGGCATCACCGTCGACGAATGCGGCTTCACGCACCTCGCCTACGCGCAGGAAATCGCCGGCGCGATGCTTCGCCGCCAGCAGGCGCAGGCCGTCGTCGCCGCCCGCCAGACCCTCGTCGAGGGCGCGGTCGGGATGGTCGAGATGGCGCTGACGATGCTGAGCGAAAAGGAGGTGGTCGAGCTCGACGACGAACGCCGCGCGGCGATGGTCTCGAACCTGATGGTCGTGCTGTGCGGCGAACGCGACACGCAGCCCGTCGTCAACGCCGGCTCGCTCTACCAGTAAGCCGGCCGGGTGACCCGCGATCGCAAGGCCTTCCCGTTACGGGTCGACCCGGACCTCTGGTCCGCGGTCGAGCGCCTCGCCGCGACCGACCTCCGGTCGGTCAACGCCGAGGTCGAGGTCCTGCTTCGCGAGGCGCTCCGGGCGCGGGGAATCAAGCTCGACGCCCCCAACCCGGTCCGCCGCGGCCGTCCGCCCAGGAAGGAGGATTGAGATGACCGACCGTCCCGAATGGTTCGCCCCCAAGCGGATCGGCTATGGCTCGGGCCTGCCGATCGCGTGGCAGGGCTGGACGCTCCTCCTCGGCTATGTGGCCATCACGCTCGGCCTGAGTTTTGTCGTCGCGGATCGCCCGCTGATCTTTTTCAGCCTGTTCGTTCCGCTGACCTTCTTGTTCATGCTGGTCGCGGCCAAGACCACGAAGGGTGGTTGGCGCTGGCGCAATGGAGACGAAAGATGACCTCGATCCTGCTCGCCGCGGCGCTTGCCGCCGCCACCGTCACCGCGCCGGGTCCCGACGGCCCGCTGGAAGGCGCCTTCCTCGATGCGGGCAAGGGCGCCCCGGTCGTCATCGTCATTCCCGGTTCGGGCCCGACCGACCGCGACGGCAACAACGCGATGGGCCTCGCCCCGCAAAGCTACAAGCTGCTCGCCGAGGCGCTGGCGGCCCGAGGCGTCAGCACGATCCGCATCGACAAGCGCGGCATGTTCGGCAGCAAGGCCGCCATCGCCGATGCGAACAAGGTGACCATCGCCGACTATGCCGCCGACGCCCATGCCTGGGCGAAGCTCGCCAAGGCCCGCACCGGCGCCACATGCGCCTGGCTGCTCGGCCATAGCGAGGGCGGCCTCGTCGCGCTTGCCGCGGGCCAGGACCGGACGGACCTGTGCGGCGTCATCGCGGTCTCGGCCATGGGCCGCCCGTTCGGCACGGTGCTTCGCGAGCAACTGCGCGCCAACCCCGCCAACGCCCCGATCCTCGCGGCGGCGGAAAAGGCGATCGACGAGCTGGAGGCCGGACGCGATGTCCCCGCCGCGACCCTGCCGCCCGTGCTGATGGGCCTGTTCAATCCCGCGGTTCAGCCGTTCCTGAAGGACATGATGGCGAAGGACTCGGCGAAGCTCGCCGCCTCGCTCAAGCTGCCGCTCCTCATCGTCACCGGCGACCGCGACATGCAGACGCCCGTGACGGATGCCCAAGCGCTCGCCGCTGCCCGGCCGACGGCCAGGCTGGTGATCGCGCCCGGCGTCACGCACACCCTCAAGGTCGCCAGCGGCACCGATCGCGCCGCCAACCTCGCCACCTACACCGATCCCTCGCTGCCGGTGGCGCCGGCGGTCGTCGACGCGGTCGCGAACTTCGTGCTTGAACAATAGGATTGCGTTTGCTCACCTCGCCGCATGTGCTGCCGCGTGCCTGCCCTTGGTGACCAAGTCTCGCTCCGCAGCGGCGAAGTTGACGAAGTTGACAGACCCCGGTTCGTGTCAACTTCGTGCGGGGCGCCGCGTCAGTCGCGCCGTTGGCCCGGCGCCTTGGCCTCGGGGCCGAGCGCGTCGTCGAGCAGCCTGGCGAGGCGCATGCCGCCCGCGGTAACCTGCCGGCGCACGACCGGGATGAGCGCGCGCACCTGCTCCTCATTGAGCGTCTTGCGCTCCTCGCTCTTGGGGCCGCAGGCGTCGCCGGTCAGCGTCTGGTAGGCATAGGTCTTGGCCGCCTCCCAGCTTTCGCGGCTCCAGTCCTCGACGCTGCCCGCCTTCATCGCGTCGAGCTCGGCGCGGGGGGTCGAGGCGACCAGTCCGGCCGCGCCGCCCGCCGGGGTCGAGATCGATCGTTCGGCCAGATAGCCGTCCCAGATCGAATGGAGGTTGGTGCGCCCCTCGACCAGCCCGTAGGCGGCCGACACGCGGTTGCCGCCCAAATCGCCGCGGTCGCCGGCGTGCATCGGCTGGGCCAGGTCGCCGACGAAGTGGACGAGGAACGCCAGCGCCATCAGCCGCTCGCGGTCCGGCGCCTTGCGGTCGGCCAGGATACGGGCGTTGCGCTCGATCTGGGCGGACACGCAATGCCCGTCCTTGCAGGCCGCCTTGAGGTCGAACGGCTTGCAGATGTCAACGTTCTGGTAATGCCAGGAATAAGCGTAGCTGAAGCGGTCGCCGAGCGGCTTGATGCAGTCGGCCCAGACGCTGGCCTGCTCGATCGTCCGCACCGGGCATTCGGGCGTCTCGAGCAGGTCGCTCTTCGCCAGCAGGCGACGGATTTCGGCGCGGGTCGAGGGTCGCACTTCGTCCAGCGCGATGCGCGCGACGGTCTCGTGACCATATTCCCACCAGGCGGCGGCGGGCGAGGAAGCGAAGGCGAGCGCGATCAGCGCGGCAAGGAGACGAATCGGCATGGCGCAGCCTTAGCGCCGCCGCGCGGCTCACGCCATTTCGAGTTCGGACCGCTTGAGCACCGTGCGCCATTCGTCGAGGTCGGCGAGCATCGCCCGGGCCGCCTGTTCGACCAGGTCGGCGGAGCGGGCCAGGTCGTCCTTCTGGTCGTCGAGGTGGCCGGCGATGGCGGTCAGCGTCTGGGCGGTGGCCTGCGAACGCTGAGCGCTGCCGCCGAAATCGCCCTGCGAGCGGATGCCGAAGATGGCCGTGGCGATCGCCGGCATGCCCGCCGCGACGAGGCTCAGCCAGTCCTGGTGGGCATCGACCCAGTCGGCGGCCAGCCAGCGCCCGACCACGACCGCGCCGGAGACGAAGACGGTCGCCCCGAACAGGAAGCTGAAGACCTTGCCGAGCCGCCGGTCGAGCGTCTCGGCCTGCTGCGCGGCGCGGGCATTATAGTCGACCTGGGACCCGATTTCGTGGGTCCGGATCGCACTCACCAGCGGCGCCACCGCCTCGGGCCTGATCGTGCCGGCGGGACAACCCAGCGCCCGCCAGATTCCGGCGGCATACCAGTCCACCCAGCGGCGCGGAACGGGATCGGTCGCGCTGCCCGACCGGTCGGGCGCGGCAATGCCGAGCAGCAGCAGGCTGCGCAGCGGCCGGAGCCGTTCGGCCAGCTGGCGATAGTCGAGCCAGCGTCGCTGCCACTGCCGCCGCGTCCCGATCATGGTGTTGGCGATGACCAGCACCGCCACGCAGAATTCCGCCACCGCCAGCGCTAGCTGGTGGCCCGGCCACAGGAAGCCGCTCACCCCGATCAGCGCCGCCGTCGCCATCAGCGTGAAGTTGAAGACATGCCCGCTCCGGAAGGTCTGCGCATAATGGGACGCCAGCCGGTCGCTGCGGCAAAAGGCGCGTTCGACAAGGTCGAAGGCGGCCGTCGCCCCGCCCGCTCCCAGGCAATGCGTGCGGAAATCGGCCCATTCGCGTTCGCTCGCCGCGATGCAGGCCTGCTCGCTCCAGTGGCTCGGCCGGATCCGCCGCACCCCGGTGAGGGCGAGCATCAGCGGATATTCGATCCGGGCGCGGAAGCGCTGGCTTTTCTCCCGGCGGAAATCGTCGAGGTTGCGCAGCTCGACGGGGTCGCTGGGCGGCGACAGGATCGCGTCGAGCACCGCTTGCAGATTGTCCTCGGTCAGCGGTCGGCGGATGAGGCCGTCATGGCCGTTGCGGGTCACGATGTGCGGATCGAAACCGCTCCACAGGATCCAGGGGCCGTCGGCGTCACCCGCCGGGATATGGATTACCGGCACGCCCGTCGCGACCGCGAGCTGCACGATCTCCGCCGTCCCACCCCGCCCGCGGGGCGGCGCGCCATCCCATACCGCGATCAACAGGTCGCTGTGCGCCGCCGTCGCCCGCCCGGCGAGCAAATAGGATTCCGCTTCCCGTCGCCGGTCGCCGGGAAGCTCAAGGACGCGGTCGGCCTCGGCGAGCAGCGTCTGGAACGTCTCGCGCGGGTCCTCGCCGATGAAATCCGCCGCATAGTCGCGCCGCTCGAACGGCAGGATGGCATGCAGCGACCAGCCGCGGCTCAAACCCGCCGCCGCGGCATATTGGTCGGCGCCGTCCGCGAGCGGGGAGGCGATCGCAAGGTGCGTCGGCCTCGGATCGAACAGGCCGGTCGCCAGCAGGCGGTCGCGAACCCGCGCCGCGATCGTGTCGATCATCGCCATGGCCGTGCCGATCGACCCTTCGACCGCCGCCCGCCGTTCCGCCGGGATGGCGCCCAGGCGGTGGCCGGTCACACCGACGGTCAGGGCGAACGGGAGGAGCGGCGGGGTCACCCCCTCATGTTGACCCCGCTTTTGACGGCGAATCAACGATCCCCGAGCATTGACCCGACGAGCAACCCGACGACCGCTCCGACCGCCGCCGCGACGATGGTCCCGATCGTCGCGTCCGGGATCAGGTTCATCCCGCCGATCATGGCCGTCACCAAAGCGGCACCGCCACCGGCGATCGCATAGGACAGCAGGCTCGTGGCGTAGGGGATGCCCGAATTCTTGTTCACCCCGCCCGGATCGAGGGCAAGATAGTCGCCGTCCTTCTGGACGCGCAGCGTGTAGGCGAAGGTTTGTGGGGTCTGGTTCTTGTTCATCACGACCAGCCGCTTGCCGTCATCGAGCACCTTCTCCGGCCGGAATTCGTCCCATTTGCACGGCGAGCGCGGGCAGGCCGTCAGGTCGTCGGTCGGCATCACCCACAAGGCGTCGTCCAGATGCTGGTGGCCGCCGCCGGTCTGCGGTTGCGGAAAGCGGAAGCCGGGGTTGTCGGTGTCATCGAGGACGAAGTGGACCCGAAAGCCGTAGGTTCTCGACCCATTCTCGAAGACGAGGACATTGTCCCCGTCGGTGGGCAATTCCTGCTGGACGAATCGAAACGGCTCGGCCGAGCCCGGCGGATGAAGCTTGACGGTGACGGTGACGTCCTTCGGTGGTTTCTTCGGCATTCGTCCCTCCTGTTGTGTCCCGAGTGTTGATCGCGCCCTTGCCTATCGACGGGCCTGTGCCAGTTCGCCTTGAAGCTTGCGGGCAAGCGCCCGGTCCCCGAGCCGTTCGGCCAGCGACGCCCGGATCTGCTTCTCGTTCGTTCGCTCGCGCACGGTCGGCAACTGACCGTTGCCCTCGACCCAGGCCGCGCGGGCCGCCCCGACATCGCGGGAGCGGGCCAAGGCATCGCCCAGGTCGAGCGCGACTTCGGCGACCAGGAACGGGTCGCGCGTCCGGTCGGCGCTGCGCATCGTCTGCGCCGCCACAAGGGCCTGCCGGGCCAGCGCGATCGCGCGAGGATGCTCCCCGGCGGCGCTGGCGATACGGGCGTCGAGCGCCAGGGCCCGGATCCGCTGGCGCTGCAGGAACACAAGGGCCGGCGCACGGGCGAGGAGGCCTGCGACCTGCGCGCGGGCGAGATCGAGCTGGGCGGCGGCGGCCGTTCGCTGGCCGACCTCGAGAAGCATGCCGGCAAGGTCGAGCCGGTTGGCGGCCAACAATCCTTGCCAATCGCCATTGTCCGGTTCGACGGCGACGAGCGCTTCCGCGCTCGCCACGCCGCGACGTACCTGCTCGATCCCGCGGAACCGCTCGCCCGATTGCCACTGCAGCAGGCCGAGCGCGTTCAAGGCGGGCACGCGCCGGGCGCGAAGTTGGACGTTGGTCGGCGCGGCCGCGATGGCGCGGTCGAGATCGGCGATCTGCTGCTCGCGGGCGGCCCGCGCACCGGCGAAGTCGCCGACATCGCGACGGGCATCGGCAAGCCATCCATAAAGATTGCCCAGTTCGCTGGCGTAGGCAGCGTTGTCGGGATGCGCGGCCGCCAGCTTGCGCATCTGCGTCGTGCTGTCGGCGAACAAGGCGACCGCCTCATCGAACCGGCGCTGTTCGTAGCGGGCGATCCCCAGGTTCTCGCGCGCGTAAATCACTTCGGCCTGCCACTTGGGATTGGCCGGCTCGGCGGCGACCATCGCCGTCGCAAGGCGCAGGTATTCAATGTAGGCCGCCTCGGCCTGTTTCAGGTTGCCGCCCTGGCGCGCGAGGTCGCCGACGTAGAAGACGTTCTGGGCATGGTCGAAGAGCAGCGCGGGGTTGTCCGGATAGCGCAGGGCAAGCTCGCCCGTTCCGCGCATGGCCTCGCGGTACCGCTTCAGCGCGCCCGCCGTATCGGCGCGGGCGGTCGCGATCTGGCCGAGAAGGGTCAGCGCCCGGCTGCGCTGGGCCAGCTGCTCGTCCGTCAGCTTTTTCTGGTCCTGCCGCTCGTAATAGGCCAGCGCCCGCGCCCCGACCTGGTCGAGCGCGTCGAGCCGCCCGATCGGCTCGAGCTCGTCTTTGAGGTCGCCGAGCATGAAGCCGACCATGCTTTCGGCCTCGCGCCGCTCGTCGCGGGCGGCGTCGCGGGCGTTGATCGCGACCACCGACAGGCCCGTGGTGAAGGCCATGCCGAGCAGCGACGCCCCGACGATTGCGGTCATGCGTTTCTGCCGCCGCAGCTGCTCGCGCTGGACGAGGTCGTCGAGCCCGACGTGCAGCATACCCGCCACCAGCTTGAGCACGCCGTCGTGCCAGCCGTCGCCGCGATCGCGAAGGTCGGCGGCGACAGGTTCGGCGGGACGGCCGGTCAGCTTGCCCTTGCGGTCAACGCGCTGGCGAAGCGCAAGCGGAAAACATTCCTCGGCCTCGTCCGCCGCGAAAGGCTCGCCCTCCACGATGGCCGCCAGCACGCGATCCTCGCCGTGCCGGCGCTTGAACTCCCGGACCTCCTGGTCGACCCATCGGGAGCGCGCCGCGGCGGGCGAGCAGAGCACGATAAGGTAACGCGACTGGTCGAGCGCATCGCTGATCTCGCGCCCGAGGTCGCTCGCGGCGGCCAGCTCCTGCCGGTCGCGGAAGATCGGGATCACCCGCTTCGGAATGGTGCCCAGCGGATGCGGCGCGCCGACGAGCGGCCGGGGCACGCGGAAAATCTCGAGCTGGCGGTGCAGCCGGGCGGCCGCGGCGGTATCGACGTGGGAATAGCTCAGGAACGCCCAGTAGCGGTACGCGTCGCCCACCGCCGCTGGAGCCGCGGCGGCTTCGGAACGCGCCAAAAGGGCATGCTTGTTCAACTCAGCGGCCCCACCCTGTTGCTGACATGGGTCAATAGCAGAGATTTGCCGAAACCGCGATTCACACGCTGGCGCTTGGCGGCATCGGCGCACCCGCCTATATGACGCCCATGTCCGTTCGCCCCTGGCGCGATATCGCGCGTCGCCAATCCCGCCAGATCATGGTCGGCAACGTCGCCGTCGGCGGCGACGCGCCGATCAGCGTCCAGACCATGACCAATACGCCGACGTCCGACGTCAAGGCGACGGTCGACCAGATCCGCCGCTGCGAGGAAGCGGGCGCCGACATCATCCGCGTCTCCTGCCCCGACGTCGAAAGCACGACGGCGCTGAAGCAGATCGTGCGCGCCGCGCGCGTGCCGATCGTCGCCGACATCCATTTCCACTACAAGCGCGCGCTCGAGGCCGCCGACGCCGGCGCGGCCTGCCTGCGCATCAACCCGGGCAATATCGGCTCGGCCGACCGCGTGCGCGAGGTCGTCAACGCCGCCAAGGCGAACGGCTGCGCGATCCGCATCGGCGTCAACGCCGGCAGCCTCGAAAAGGATTTGCTCGAAAAATATGGCGAGCCGTGCCCCGAGGCGTTGGTCGAAAGCGCGCTCGACCATATCAGATTGCTCGAGGAGCATGACTTCCGCGATTACAAGGTCGCGGTGAAGGCCAGCGACGTCTTCCTCGCCGTCGCCGCCTACCAGCAGCTCGCCGAAGCGGTCGACTGCCCGCTTCACCTCGGCATCACCGAGGCCGGCGGAATCGTCGGCGGGACGGTCAAGTCGGCGATCGGCATCGGCTCGCTTTTGTGGTTCGGGATCGGCGACACGATCCGCGTCTCCTTGTCGGCCGAACCCGAAGAGGAAGTCCGCGTCGGCTACGAAATCCTCAAGGCCCTCGGCATCCGCAACCGCGGCGTGCGGGTCATTTCCTGCCCGTCGTGCGCGCGGCAGGGCTTCGACGTCATTCGCACCGTCCAGACGCTCGAGGAGCGGCTCCAGCACATCAAGACGCCGATGAGCCTCAGCGTGCTAGGCTGCGTCGTCAACGGCCCGGGCGAAGCGCGCGAGACCGACATCGGCGTGACGGGCGGCGGCAACGGCAAGCACATGGTCTATCTGTCGGGCGTCACCGACCACCATGTGCAGGACGCCGACATGGTCGAGCATATCGTCAAGCTGGTGGAAGCGAAGGCCGCCGAAATCGAGGCGGCGACGCTCGAGCTCGAGGCAAGCGCGGCCGAATAATCATTTCTTCACGCCCGTCCGGCAGGGTGTCGGCATGGGACGGCTGGTCATCCTCGTCATCGCGATCGGCATTGCCGTCGGCCTCATGATGCCGGCGGATCTGTCGATGCGGTCGGGCGAGGCCGAGCGGCCACCCGCGCGCATTGTGCCGACCGACGCCGCGCGGCCAGCGCCCGCCGGCTCCTACGCCGGGTCCGCGACCGCACCGATGGCCGGGTTCGGCGAGACGATCCTCAAGCGCGACCCCAACGGCCATTTCTTCACGACGGCCGACGTCAACGGCATGCCCGTCCGATTCCTAGTCGACACCGGCGCGAGCGGCGTGTCGCTGACCGTCGCCGACGCGCAGTCGATCGGCCTCCAGTTCGACGCGAGCGAGTTCGACGTGATTGGAAGCGGCGCGTCCGGGCCGGTGCGCGGCAAGCGGATCGTCCTCGACCGCGTGGCGCTCGACGGCCGGACGGTGGAGCAGGTGCAGGGCGCAATTCTCGAAGGCGGGCAGATGTCGCTGCTCGGCCAGTCCTTCCTCGCGCGTATCGGGCGGATCGAGATCGCGAACGACGAGATGGTGATCCGCTAGGCGGGAATCGCCCTTCCCTTCGCCGCCCGCTCGGCTAAGCCCACAATATGAACACGGTCGAGCAACGTCCGGTCGCCGCCTTTGCCGTCGCGCTTGCCGGGATCGGTGCCCTGTCGGCGATGGATGCCGTCATGAAGGGCCTGAGCCAGGACCTCGGCGCTTTCGCGACCATGTGCTGGCGCTCGGTCCTCGCGGTCATCGTGCTCGCCCCTCTCTACCTTCTGACCCGGACGGGCTGGCCCACGCGGCGCGCGATGAAGTTCCACGTCTGGCGCGGCATGCTGATGGTGCCGATGAGCTTCCTGTTCTTCTGGGGCCTGGCGCGGGTGCCGATGGCGCAGGCGATCGCCCTGACGTTCATCGCGCCGCTGGTCGCGCTCGTCCTCGCCGCCGTCTTCCTCGCCGAACCCGTCGGCAAGCGCATGACGACCGGATCGCTGCTCGCCTTCGTCGGCGTCGTCATCATCTTCGTCGGGCAGGGGCAGGCCGACCTTGGACCGGACGCGCTGAAGGGCTCGATCGCCATCCTCGGCTCGGCCATCTGCTACGCCTTCAACATCGTCGTGATGCGCCGCCAGGCCCAGAATGCCGGGCCGATGGAAATCGCCTTCTTCCAGTTCGTCACCACCGGCATCGGCTTCTGGGCGATCGCGCCCTTCGTCGGCCTTCCCGCCTATCCGGCGGGGCAGGAGCCGGCGCTGCTGCTGGCGACGGGCCTGTCGATCGCGGGGATGCTACTGCTTGCCTGGGCCTACGCCCGCGCCGGCGCCGCCTACCTCTCGTCGACCGAATATTCGGGTTTCGTCTACGCGATGGTCCTCGGCTGGTGGCTGTTCGGCGAGCGCGTGTCGCCCTACACGCTCGCGGGCGCGGTGCTGATTATCGCCGGATGCCTCGTCGCCGCGCGCACCCGCAGGATCGAGCATCCCACGCTCGAGACGGCGGCCTGAAGGAGATCGGCATGGCGTGGTTCTGGCTCATCGTCGGCGGCCTGTTCGAGGTCGGCTTCACCACCTCGCTCCGTCATGTCGAGGGATTCCGCAACCTGCCGTGGACTCTTGCCTTCCTCGTCTCGGTCGCCATCAGCATGGCCCTGCTCGAATATGCGTCGCGCACCATTCCGATGGGCACCGCTTATGCGGTTTGGGGCGGCATCGGCGCGGTCGGCACCGTCATCGTCGGCATGGGCTTCTACGACGAGCCGGCCACGACCCTGCGCCTTCTCCTGATCCTCGGCATCGTCGGCTGCATCGCCGCGCTGAAGCTCACCGCCTGACCGCCGTTGGTCGGGCGAAGTCCGCCCGTTCGTCGAAGCGCGGGAACCCGACAGGCTCCGTTCATGTTGCGCTGCGGTAAGGAGCGTCCATGACCCGAACCGCCATTCTTCTCATCGCCGCCGCCTGGCCGCTGCCGATCCTCGCGCAGACCGCGACTCCCGACCCGGCCGGCGCGCCCGCCGCCTCGACCCAGGCGCAGGAGATTTCGGAAGACGACGATCCGATCGTCATCGTTGGGGGCAAGCCGCGAGGCTCGGTGATCGGCGACATCCCGCCCGAAAACACGCTCGACGCGCGCGACATCCGCGCCACCGGGGCGACCAGCATCGGCGAATTGCTCGATTCGGTTTCCGCGCAGACCGGAAGCGCGCGCGGGCGGTCGGGCGGGCGCCCGGTGCTCCTGCTCAACGGCCAGCGCATCTCGGGCTTCCGCGAGCTTCGCGATCTCCCGCCCGAGGCGATCCAGCGGATGGAAATCCTGCCCGAGGAAGTGGCGCTGAAATACGGTTATCCGGCCGACCAGCGGGTCGTGAACATCGTCCTTCGCGAACGTTTCCGGACCACCACGGTCGAGCTTCGCGGCACCGCGGCGACCGACGGCGACTATGCCGCGGGGCGCGCGGAAGCCGGCAAGCTCATCATCCGCAACGGCAAGCGCACGTCCGTGAATCTCGAACTGTCGGGCAACGATTCGCTCTCCGAATCCGATCGCGCCATCCGCCTCGACCCGTCGGCGGGCGTGGACGAGCGCGGCGCCCGGACGCTCGTCGGGGCCGAACAGGAGGTGGAGTTCACCGCCACCCACAACCGCCCGCTCGGCGAGACAGGCGCGCTCAGCGTGACCGGCGAAGCGGTCCTGACCCACAATCGCGGCCGCTTCGGCCTCGCCGATTACGACGACATCAGCCTGCTCACGCGCGATTCGACCACGCTCTCGCTCGGCCTCGGCTCGGTCGCGAACGTCCAGCGCGGTGCGTGGCGGCTTTCGGCGGTCGGCAACGCCGATTACGAGCGGACCGAAAGCGATGCCGACCGGAACCTTGCCGCCGTGCTGACCGACGACAAGAGCCGTTCGGTGCGCACTACCTTCGGTCTCGACGGCACCGCCAACGGGCCTCTGTTCGACCTGCCGGCGGGGAAGGTGACGACCACGCTGAAGGCCGGCCTGTCACGCACCGATTTCGCCAGCGAGGCGCGCCGCCGCGACCTGTTCACCGAGACCGATCTCGGCCGGACCCGCGGCGATGCGTCGGCCAGCCTGGACCTGCCGATCACCAAGCGCGACAGCGCGATCGGCCGGCTCGGCGCCAATTTCAACGCCGGCCTCAGCGAGCTCAGCGATTTCGGGACGCTCGTCAGCTATGGCGGCGGCCTCAACTGGTCGCCGACCTCCAGGCTCAACCTCCTCGCCAGCTTCACTCGCGAGGAAGGCGCCCCCTCGCTCCAGGACCTCGGCAATCCGCTGATCGAAACCGCGGGCGTGCCCTTCTTCGACGCGGTCAACGGCGAGACGGTGAACGTCACGACCGTCACCGGCGGCAATCCCGACCTCGCCGCGGACCGGCGGACGGTGTTCAAGATCGGCGGCAACTGGCAGGCCCTCGAGACGCCCGAGCTGCGCCTGCGCGCCGAGTTCGTCAGCGAGCGGATCGACAATCCGCAGATCAACTTTCCGGCGGTGACGCCCGCGCTGGAAGCCGCCTTCCCCGACCGCTTCACGCGCGACGGGGCGGGCAACCTGCTCCGCGTCGACCTGCGCCCGGTCAACGGCGAGCAGTCGCGGCGCGACCAGATCCGCTGGGGCTTCGACTTTTCCAAGCAGCTGAAATCCGCCGCCCCGTCGCGCGCGCAGATCGACGCCTTCCGGCAGCGTTTCGCACCGCCCGGCGGCACCCGCCCGCCCGCTGACGGCAACGGCGCCACTCCGCCCGCGGGCAACGCCCCGGGAGCCACCTCTCCGGCGGCGCCGACCGCGGGCGGCCCTCCGGCGGGGGCAGGGCGCGGCGGCTTCGGCGGTGGCGGCGGTGGCGGCGGCTTTTTCGGCAACCGCAACGGCGGCCGCCTCAACCTGTCTATGACGCACACCGTCACGCTGAAGGACGAACTGGACATCGCGCCGGGGCTCGATCCGCTCGATTATCTTGACGGCGAGGCGCTCAATGCGACCGGCGGCCGGCCGCGCCACGCGGTGCAGCTCGAAGGCGGCTATTACAATAACGGCCTTGGCGCGCGCCTGACCGCCAACTGGCGCGCCGCGACGCGCGTCGACGGGGCCGGCGGGCAGGACCTGCGCTTCAGCGATTACGCGACGCTGGACCTCCGGCTATTCGCCAACCTCGGCGAACGCTTCGACCTCGTCGCGAAGAACCCCTTCTTCATCGGCAGCTCGGTGCGTTTCGAGGTGAAGAACATCCTGAACGAACGGCCCGTCGTGCGCGGCGCCGACGGGACCGTTCCGTTCGCCTACCAGGCGGACCGGCTCGAACCGCTCGGCCGCACCGTCAGCATCTCGTTCCGCAAATTGTTCATCCCGTTCCGCTTCCAGCGCGGCGGCGGGCAGGGGCGGCCGTCCAACTAGGCGCGGACGGCCTTCGCCTTTTCGATCGATTCCGCCACGACCTTGCGCGCGGCCTCGGCATTGCCCCAGGTCCCGACGCGCACCCACTTCTCGGCCTCGAGGTCCTTGTAGTGGGTGAAGAAGTGCTCGATCTGCTCCACCACGATCGGCGGCAGGTCGGTGTAATCCTCGACGTCCTTGTAATAGGGCGAGACCTTGGTGACCGGCACCGCCAGCACCTTCTCGTCACCCCCGGCCTCGTCCTCGAGGTAAAGCACGCCGACCGGCCGCACCGCGATCACTACGCCCGGCTGCAACGTCCAGCGGGTCATCACCAGGCAGTCCAGCGGATCGCCGTCGTCGCACAAGGTGTGCGGGATGAAGCCATAGTTGGTCGGGTAACGCATCGGCGTGTGCAGGATGCGGTCGACGAAAATGGCGCCGCTCTTTTTGTCGAACTCATACTTCACGGGTTCGCCCCCGATCGGCACTTCGATGACGACATTGACGGTGTTCGGCGCGTCGGCGCCGATGGGAATCAGATCGATATTCATGATGGAACGCGCGTCTAGGCGCTCGCGGCGTTTGTGAAAACCGCAAAATATGCCAAGGGCGCTTCCCATGAGTCAGACACCCCAGCCCGTGCGCGGCATGCAGAGCCTGTTGGGCGAGGAAGCGGACCGGTTTCACGCCGTCGTCGCCGCCTTCGACCGCGTGCGCCGCCTCTACGGGTTCAAGCGCGTCGAAGTCCCCGTGCTCGAGCCGACCGCCGTCTTCGCCCGGACGATGGGGGAGACCACCGACGTCGTCTCGAAGGAAATGTATTCATTTGAGGATCGCGGCGGCGATTCGGTGACGATGCGTCCGGAATTCACCGCCGGCATCGCCCGTGCCTATCTCAGCGAAGGCTGGCAGCGGTTCGCGCCGCTCAAGGTCGCGACCCACGGCCCCGCCTTCCGCTACGAACGCCCGCAGAAGGGCCGCTTTCGCCAGTTCCACCAGCTCGACGCCGAAGTGCTGGGCAGCGCCGAACCGCAGGCCGACGTCGAATTGCTGGCGTTCGGCGCGCAGCTGCTCAGCGAACTCGGCATCGAGGGTGTCACGCTCAAGCTCAACACGCTCGGCGACGGGCCCAGCCGCGAAGCGTGGCGCACCGCGCTGGTCGAGCATTTCGCCGCGCACCGTTCGCAACTCAGCGAGGACAGCCAGGATCGGCTCGATCGCAACCCGCTGCGCATCCTCGACAGCAAGGACCCGCGCGACCGGCCCTTCGCCGACAGCGCGCCGACCATGACGCTCTCCGCCGAGGCCGAGGATTTCTTCGGGCAGGTGCGCGCCGGGCTCGACGCGGCGGGCGTCGCCTACGAGCTTGCCCCGCACCTCGTGCGCGGCCTCGACTATTATCGCCACACCGCGTTCGAATTCGTCACCGACCGGTTGGGCGCGCAGGGCACCGTGCTGGCCGGCGGCCGCTACGACGGCCTCATCGAACAGCTCGGCGGTCCGTCCACCCCCGCGGTCGGCTGGGCGGCGGGAATCGAGCGGCTCGCCATGCTGATCGACACGCCCGCCGGCGATGGCCTCGACGTGGCGGTGGTGATCGAGGACGACGGCCTGCTCGCGCTCGGCTGGAAGGTTGCCTCGGCCTTTCGCGGCGAAGGACTGTCGGCCGAGCTCCTCGCCTCGGGCAGCCCGCGCAAGCGCTTCGACCGCGCCGTGAAGAAGGGCGCCGGCGAAATCCTCGTGCTCGGCATCCGCGACGGGGAGGTGACCACCCGCCTGAAGTCGGACGGCCCCTCGCGCGTCCTGCCCCTCCTCGACGGGATGGAGCTCACCGCCCGATGACCTCCATTTCGCTCGACAAGATCGTCTCGATCGAGGCGAAGAAGCACGACCTTGCCTCGGCGATGGCCGCGCCCGACCTTGCGCCCGACGAATTCGTCCGCCTGTCCAAGGAATATGCGCAGATCGAGCCGGTCGCCGCGGCCGCGCGCGAGGTGCGCCGCCTGCGCGCCGAACGCGACAGCCTGAACGAGATGACCAAGGATGCCGATTCGGACATGCGCGCCATGGCCGAGGAGGAACTGGCCGAGATCGAGCGCCAGTTGCCGGAGGCGGAGCACCAGCTCGCCATCCAGCTGCTGCCCAAGGACAGCGCCGACGAACGCGCCGCCATGCTCGAAGTCCGCGCCGGCACCGGCGGCGACGAGGCGGCGTTGTTCGCCGGCGACCTTCTGCGCATGTA
>CAZKCD010000012.1:16240-21873 GCA_964551235.1 uncultured Sphingomonas sp. | reverse complement strand
GGGACGAACACGTCGCGATAGTCCTGCGCCGCGGCGGCGCGCAGGGTCCAGTTGGGGTCGACGAGGTGCGGGCGGGCCAGCGCGACGAGGTCGGCGCGGCCCGAGGCAAGGATCGAATTGGCGTGGTCCACCTCGGTGATGTTGCCGACCGCCATGGTCGCGACCTTGGCCTCGTTGCGCACCTTGTCGCTGAATGGCGTCTGGAACATTCGGCCATAGACCGGCCGCGCGTCTTTCCACGTCTGCCCCGCCGACACGTCGATCAGGTCCGCGCCCGCGTCGGTGAAGGCGCGGGCCATGGCCACCGCCTCGTCGGGCGTCACCCCGTCCTCGCCCGCCCAGTCCGTCGCGCTGATGCGGACCGACATCGGCCGCTCCGCCGGCCACGCGGCGCGCATCGCGGCGAACACCTCCAGCGGGAAGCGCAGCCGGTTTTCCAGGCTGCCGCCATACTCGTCCGTTCGCTTGTTCAGCAGCGGGGTGATGAAGGCCGACAGCAGGTAACCGTGGGCGGCGTGCAGCTCGACCATGTCGAAGCCCGCGTCCACCGCGCGGCGCGTTGCCGCGACGAACTGGTCGCGGACCTCGTCCATGTCGGCGCGCGTCATCGGCCGCGGGGTGGCGTTAGCGGGCGACCAGGCGACGGCGCTCGGCGCGATCAGTTCCCAATTGCCCGCGGGCAGGGGCGCGTCCATCTGCTCCCAGCCGACCTGCGTCGATCCCTTCGCGCCCGAATGGCCGAGCTGCAGGCACATCTTCGCCTTCGAATGGGTGTGCGCATAATCGGTGATCCGGCGCCACGCCGCGGCCTGTGCGTCGGTCCAGATTCCGGTGCAGCCCGGCGTGATCCGCGCGCTCGGCGACACGCAGGTCATCTCGGTGAAGACCAGCCCCGCACCGCCCATCGCGCGCGATCCATAATGCACCAGGTGGAAGTCGTTCGGTAGGCCGTCGACCGCCGAATAGGTCGCCATCGGTGAGACGACGATCCGGTTCTCCAGCGTCATGTCGCGAAGCCGGAAGGGCGCGAACATCGGCGGCGCAGCCTTGGCGGTCCCGGTCGCCCTTTGCCAGAAATGCTGCTCGACTTCGGCCAGCCAGCCGGCGTCACGGACACGGAGGTTGTCGTGGCTGATCCGCTGGCTGCGGGTCATCAGCGAATAGGTGAACTGCCATGGCTCGAACGGCAAGTAGCGTTCCAGCGTCTCGAACCATTCGGTCGAATTGCGCGCGCTATTCTGCAGCTTGACCACCTCGAGGCTGCGTTCGGCCTGATATTCCTCCAGCGCCTTGTCGAGCGGCAGGCCGGGGCGGTTCAGCACCTCCGCCAGCGTGATCGCGTCCTCCAGCGCCAGCTTGGTCCCGCTGCCGATCGAGAAATGGGCGGTGTGCGCGGCGTCGCCGATCAGCACGGTCCTGCCATGGTGCCAGCGCGCGCAATGGATGCGGCGGAACTGCAGCCACGCCGCCGACCCGCGCAAATGGGTGGCGTTCGACATCAATTTGTGGCCGTCGAGATACTTGGCGAAGATCCGTTCGCACGCCGCGATCGACTCCTCCTGGCTCATCCGGTCGAGGCCGAGGCCTCGCCACGTCGCGTCGCTGCATTCGACGATGAAGGTCGAGCAATCGGGCGCGAAGCGGTAGGCGTGGGCCCAGATCCAGCCGGCCTCGGTCTGCTCGAAGGCGAAGGTGAAGGCGTCGAAGGTCTTGGTGGTGCCCAGCCACACGAAACGGTTGGCTCGCGTGTCGACCTCCACGCCGAAGTCGGCAGCGTGCAAGTCCCGGATCTGGCTATTGATACCGTCCGACGCGATGACGAGGTCGGCGTCCTCGCCTATGGTGCTCGCAGTGTGACCGAAGTGGAGTTCGACGCCCAGTTCCTCGGCCCGCTCGGCCAGGATCTCGAGCAACTCCTTGCGTCCGATCCCGATGAACCCGTGCCCCGACGAGCGGTGCGTCTCGCCCTTCAGGTGCACCTCGATATCGTCCCAGTGCGCGAACCGTTCGACGATCCGCTGCCCCGACACCGGGTCGTTGGCCATCAGGTTCTCGACCGTCTGGTCGGAGAAGACGACCCCCCAACCGAAGGTCACCCCGCGCGGGTTGCGCTCGTACACCGCGACCTCGTGCCCCGGGTCGCGAAGTTTCATGGAGATCGCGAAATAGAGCCCCGCAGGACCTCCGCCGATGCAGGCAATGCGCATGCCGAGACCCTAGCGCCAACCCGCCCCGCCGCAAGCCCGGCGACTCGGCGGACCGCGGCGCGGCGACTCGCGTCGCGACTCGCGGCGATGCCCTCGCCGAAGCCGATTCCGTGCCAAAGCGAGACGGCCACGGACGATTTTTCGCGCAAAAATGCGGCGCGGCCGGGCGGACGAGTGTCAGGTCAAGGCCTTGTCCTACTACCGTTTAACGCATTTTAAACGACGATCAGAAAATTAACATGAGTTAACAGGAAACCATTCCGGTTTTATGAAGCATGAAATCCTCATGTTATTGTCCCGATCAATACTCTGACGTTCATCTATTAGATATTGGCTTTTGCCAATAATGAACGAAGAACGCGCCGATAGACTTTGATCGTTAACACTTAATCGTTTGAAACGAGCGACAGACTACTGCTGTGCGTCCCCGAAACGGAATCTGCCAATCTTGCTTTTTCCACAAGTCGATGATTGGAATGACGGTGGACACGGGGAGACTGGCTCGGCTGTTAACCATTTACGGTTAACAGCCCCGGCACGGCTTCCTCGCGACGAAGAAACGACACTGCCGGTCCCCGATGGGCCGACAGGTCCGGGGGAAAAGGTGACTTATGCGAAACGAAGATGCTTCCCAGGCGGGTCTGACGCAGGCTGGCGCGGTCAATGCGCGCGATGATGCCGATCACCTGGCGGCCAACAATTACGGGCCGGCGACCGGCAACGCCATTAGCGGCACGGGGACGATCACTGGTTCCACCGGCGTCGACCTCGCCGGTTCGGGCGCAAAGATCACCGCGATCGACGGTGCCGGCGGCCATGACGACAGCTTCTCGCGCGGGAACCTGCAGGTCGAGGGCAAATATGGCACGCTGACCATCGATGCCGACGGCAATTACAGCTACGTTCGCAATCCGGGCACCCCGGCCGGCGTGTCGGACGTCTTCACCTACACCCTTTCGAACAAGGCGGGCGCGAGCGACACCGCCAAGCTGATCATCAATATCGGCGATGTCCCGATGCTCCAGAATGCGGGCAATCGCGTGGTGCCCGGTCCGGACGGCGTCGTCGTCCTGCCGGCCGGCGTCGAACTGTCGGACGTGCGCGTGGTCGGCCGCGACCTGATCGTCACGCTTCCCGACGGCTCGACCATGGTCATCGTCGACGGCGCCATTTTCGTCCCGCAGCTGGTCATCGACGGCGTCGAGCTTCCGGCGAGCAACCTCGCGTCGCTGCTGATCGGCTCCGAGCCGCGTCCGGCGGCCGGCGACCTGACCGCGGGCCAGCAGAGCAGCGGCGGCAATTTCGAAGTTCCGGTCCAGCCGCTCGACCCGGGCGTTCCGCTCGGCGACCTGCTTCCGCCGACCGAGCTGAACTACACGCCGCCCGAATTCGAGGAAATCGGCCAGGCGGTCGACGAGAATGAGGCGCCGCTGATCATCGGATCGACCGTCAACGTGTCGGAAGAAGGCCTGCCCAACGGCAATCCCGACGACGCGCCGGGGCCGCCCAACGACACCACGAACCTTACCGTCGTCCAGGGCAACGTCGTTATTTCCGATCCGGACGGTGACCCGCTTACGGTGACTCTCGGCCTCCCGGCGCCCGGGCTGACCTCGCATGGCGTGGCGATCACCTGGACGCTCAGCCCGGACGGGCACACGCTGACCGGCTCGGCGGGCGCCACCACGGTGGTCACGGTCGTCATCAATGACGCCGGCGCGTACACCGTGACCTTGCTTCAGCCGATCGACCACCCCACCGGGGGCGGCGAAAACCTCACCTCGATCAGCATCCCGGTGACGGCCAGCGACGGCGACCTCTTCGCCAGCGGCGTCATCGGCGTGAATTTCGAAGACGATTCGCCCAACACGAGCGCGGCGCGCGCCGCTTCGGGCGTGACGATCGATGAATCCTCGGCGGTCACGCCGGCAGGCTTTCCGATCAGTGCGACGAGCGATGCCGCGATCATCAACGCGGGCGGAAGCTTCGGCGCCGACGGTCCGGCGGCGAGTGGCTCGGCCGTCTACGGCCTGACGCTGACGGGCGGTGTCGCGACCCTGGCCAGCGGTTTCACCACCGCGGGCGGCGAGGCGATCACGCTCAACCAGACCAACGCGACGACCATCACCGGGACCTACGGCGCGGGCCTGACCGCGTTCACGTTGGTCATCAATCCCAACGGCACGGTCACCTACACGCAGTTCGTGCCATTCGACCATCCGACCGACGGGTCGAGCGCCGATGCGCTCAACGACACCAATACGCCGATCACGCTGACGGGCCTCGTCAACGCGACGGTGACGCTCACCGACTTCGACGGCGATTCGTCGTCCGCGACGGTCGCCATCGGCGACCGTATCCGCGTCTTCGACGACGGCCCGTCGATCAGCCTTGCGACGAGCGCCGTGGAGCCGGTGCTGACCGTTGACGAGACGGTCTTGGCGACCAATGCGTCGGCGAGCTTTGCGGGCCTGTTCAGCGGGGCGTACGGCGCCGACGGGGCGGGCACGACCACGTATGCGCTGGCGATCACGGCGGGTCCGTCGGGCCTGGTCGACGTGGCGACCGGCGAGGCGGTGAACCTGGTCTTGAACGGCGGCGTGGTGGAGGGTCGCACGGCGACCACCAACCAGCTGGTGTTCACGGTGACGGTGAACGGTTCGGGTCTGGTGACCCTCGACCAGATCCGTGCGGTGCAGCACACGCCGGACACGGGTCCGGACCAGCCGGTGAGCCTGACCGCGGACAGCCTGGTGCGGCTGGTGGCGACGATCACGGATCGTGACGGCGACAGCGCGTCGGCGAGCGTCAACATCGGCTCGAACCTGGTGTTCGAGGACGATGCGCCGAGCCTTGGCGCGGCGAGCGGGGTGGAGCCGACCATCACGGTCGACGAGACCGTGCTGGCGACCAATGCGAGCGCGAGCTTTGCGGGGATCCTGGGCGCGATTGGCGCGAGCTACGGCGCGGACGGGGCGGGGACCACGGTCTACGCGCTGGGCGTGAGCGCTTCGGGCGTGAACAGCGGGCTCATCGACGTGGCGACCGGCCAGGCGATCTACCTGTACCAGTCGGGCGGCTCGGTGGTTGGCCGCGTGGGTTCGGGCGGTTCGGCCGACCCGGCGGGCGCGATCGCGTTCACGGTGAGCGTGGACGCGAACGGGCTGGTCACGCTGGACCAGGCGCGGGCGCTGACCCATCCCAATACGTCGAACCCGGACGATCCGGTGTCGATGGTGACCGACAGCCTGATCAACCTGTCGCTGACCGTGACCGACCGCGACGGCGATGCGGTGAGCGCGAGCGTGAACATCGCGTCGAACCTGGTGTTCGAGGACGATGGTCCCTCGATCGGCACGACCACGCTGGCCGAGCCGGTGCTGACCGTTGACGAGACGGTCTTGGCGACCAATGCGTCGGCGAGCT
>CAZKCD010000012.1:0-16140 GCA_964551235.1 uncultured Sphingomonas sp. | reverse complement strand
GCGCGTCGGCGAGCGTCAACATCGGCTCGAACCTGGTGTTCGAGGACGATGCGCCCTCGATCATCGATCCGGCGGCGGCGACACTGTTGAACCAGGCGCTGGCGACGACGACGGTCGGACTCGATATCGACAGTAACGTCATCAACAATTTCGGCGCCGACGGTGCCGGAACGGTGACCTTCGCCAATATCGTGAATGGCCAGGACACGACGCAGACGTCGAATGGCGCGATGATCGAGCTGTGGCTGTCGGCGGACGGGCAGACCCTGCAGGGTCGTACCGGAAGCACCAACGGCACCGACGGGACGCTGATCTACACCGTGCAGATCAACCAGAACGCCGGCACCTACACGGTGACGATGGCTGGCGACATCGACAACGGCGCGGGTGTCTCGTTCGACAACCTGACCAGCACGGCCGCCGGCAATGCCGACTTCCGTGGCGTCGGGGCGGATAGCGCCGCCACCGCCGTCGACCTGCTGATCTCGGCCGGGGTCGGGGCCAATTCGGCGACGGTGAACACTGACTCCGACTCGATCGGTGCGGCCAACCAGTCGATGGACTCGGGCGAAACGGTTCGGATCGATTTCGTATCGAACCTCACGTCCGGCGCGGCCACGACGAGCGGGTTCAACTATTCTGCGCATGTCGGGACGAGCAGCTTGCTGCAGACCATCCCGCAGGTGCAGGGCAGTCAGACCGAGACGGTGGCGTTCCGTGTCTACGCGCTCAACACGACCGACACGGCGGCGAACAATCCTGATCGCGATCCGGCGGGCGGTTTCACCAACTCGACGATCATTCCGGTGACCACGGTAACGGTCGATGGCTATGCGCCGGGCGAAGTCCCCGTGACCGTCGCAATCGGCGGGATCGGTGTCTGGACGCCAATTGCTTACGGTGTGTACGCGCAGCTTCAGGCGGACGGATCGGTCATCTTCACGGGGATCCAGCAGGGCGACCAATATGGTTTCTCGACCGGGACCGACTTCAACGCTCTGGCTGTCACCGCACTGCCAGCCGGCATTGGTCCGGGCGGGAACTTGTCGACGACGAACAGCTTCGATCTCGGCGTCTTCTCGATCGGGCAGGTGCAGACGGGCGATCCGGTCAACCTGGCGTTCGACGTGCAGATTACGGACCGTGACGGCGACAGCCTGCTGATCACGGACGGGATCCAGATCACGCTCAATCCGCCGGCACCGCCGATCGTCCTCGATCTCGACGGCGATGGCGCGGAATTCCTCGGCATGGGTGCCGGTGTCCACTTCGATTACGGAGCGGGCCTGGCGGCCACGGCCTGGGCGTCGCCGGACGATGCGATCCTGGTGCGGGACGCCAACCATAACGGCTTGGTCGACTCCGCAGCCGAGATCGTGTTCGGCTCGGGCGGCGTGACCGACATGGAAGCGCTCCATGCCATGTATGGCGAGCAGCTCGACGCCAGCGATACGGACTTCACGATGTTCGCGGTCTGGCAGGATGCCAACTCGAACGGTGTCGTCGACGCCGGCGAGATGACGAGCCTTGCGGAAGCCGGGATCGCCAGCATCAGCCTGGTCAGCGACGGGCAGGGCTATTCGGCGGCCAACGGCGACGTCGTGGTAGCGGGCAGCTCGACCTACACCCGCAGCGACGGGACGACCGGTTCGGTGGCGGACGCCTCCTTCGCGACCGGCTCGGCGAGCCGCTCGACGCAGGAAGCCGAGCGTGTCGCGGCCAATGCCAACACCAACGTCCTCGCGGCGGCGGTGGCGGCAGCCGGGTTCGTCGCGGCGTCCCCGGTGGCGGCCCACATCGGTGCCGAGGTCGACTTCGCCGACCATGCACGCTTCGACCTGTCGTTCGGCGCGAGCCAGGCGCTGGCCGAGGCGGGCATCGAGGCGAGCGCGTCGGGTCTCGCGCTGGCGACGGCGATCACCGGCGGCATCAACCTCGATGCATTGCCGATCAGCAACCTTCCGGCCTTCGAGACCGGCGCGGCGTTCCACGCCGGCGACCTGGGCACGATGAGCGGGATGGAAGTGGCGACCCAGTCGCTGCTGGCGGCGACCGACTCGATGGGCGGTCCGGTTGCGATGCCGAGCATTGCCACCGACATCGCGATGCCGACCGCAGATGCGATGGTCGCAATGGGCGTCGCCGGCCTCCAGCAGACCGCCTCGATCGACCAGATCGTCGCGGACGCGCTGCAGGGCGGTAACGGCCCGAGCCTCGACACCTTGTTGAACGCGTTTGCCGGCGGTCCCGAAATGGGCGGAATTGCGACGATCGATATGCCCGCAAGTGGCTTCGACGTGGCCGTGTCGCCTTGGGACAGCGGCGCTGGTGCCACCTTTACCTTCGGTGGTGCCGACTTCATCACGAGCGAAGCCCTGGTGCTTCATCATGATGCGATCCAGCCGGCGGTGAACGGCTGAATGTGAAAATCGGCCGGGCCCCCGGTGGACGGGGGCCCGGACCGGTCGTGAAGACCAGAACAGTAGGGGGAAGACATGAAAAAGCATTGGACCCTGATGATCCCGGGCGCGCTTCTACTCGCGGCGACTCCGGCCACAGCGATCGAACTGCGTGACGCCGTCCAGGCCGCGCTGAATACCAATCCGGAAATCCGCCAGGCGATCGCCAACAAGCAGGCGACCCGCAACGAGCGTAAGCAGGCCGAAGGGCTCTGGCTGCCGCGCGTGTCGGTCGAGGCGTCGGCGGGCGTTCGCGAGCTGCGCAACCCCAGCCGCCGCTCGCTCGGCATTGCCAGCGACACGCTCTATCCGCTCGAAGCCAGCGTGACCGCTGACCAGCTCCTGTTCGACATGGGCGGTCGCACCGCGGAAATCCGTCGCCAGGCATCGCGAACCGACGCCGCCGCCGCGCGGATCGAGGAACGCTCGGAATATGTCGCGCTCAACGTGTCGCGCGCCTACATCGACTACCTCCTCCAGCAGCGCCTCGTCGCGATCGCCGAGGACAATGCCACCTTCCACGAACGCCTGGCCGGCGACCTTCGCGAAGGCGTCGCCAAGGGCTCGATCAGCATCGCCGACCAGCAGCAGGCCGAAGAGCGCCTGCAGTCGGCGCGCGCCCGCGTGACCCAGGCCCGCGAGGATCTCGACACCGCCGCGATCCAGTTCCAGACGCTCGCCGGGGTGCCGCTCGATGGCGTGCAGATGCCGCCGGATCTTTCGCAATATCTTCCGGCCACGCTGCAGGAAGCCGAGATCGCGGCCCGCAACCAGAACCCGCGCGTGCAGGAGGCGATCGCCGACCTGTCGACCGCGCGCGAAGTAACCAAGGCCGCCAAGTCGGAAATGGGCCCGCGCGTGAACCTCGAGGGCACGGCGCGCATCGGTCATGACATCGACGGGTTCGAAGGCAAGACGACCGACGTCATGGGCCGGGTGGTCCTGCGCTGGCTGGTCTTCAACGGCGGGACCAACGTCAACAACGTGCGCGAGCAGCAGGCCCGGGCCGACGAGGCGCATGCCCGTCTGTTCGAAATGACCCGCCGCGCGGAAGAAGACGCGCGCGCCGCGTGGAGCCGCCTCACCAACCAGACCCGCCTGCTGGGCGAGCTGGAAACGCAGAGCCGGGTCAGCGACGACCTGCTGCTGTCGTACCGCGAGCAGTTCAACGTCGGCCGCCGATCGCTGCTCGACGTGCTCGACGCGCAGAACACGCGTTACAACGTGCAGGCGCAGGCCGAGACCGCGCGTCTCGCCAAGCTGTACGCGCAGTACCGGCTGCTGGCCGCGAGCAACAAGCTGATCGAAGCGCTTGCCGTGAACATGCCGACCGAGGCGTGGAGCGACGATCGCACGCGTTACCGGGTGAATCCGATCCCGGCGTCGGACCTGCAGGAAAGCAGCCTTGCTGCGCCCCTGATGGGCCCGCCCGCGCCGTCGCAGCGTTAAAGTAAGTTGAAGGGGACCGGGGTTGAGTTTCGTGCATTGGCTGGATTCTACGCCGTCGCGTGAGATCGACCCGGTTCTCGACTGCCTGGCCTTCCTCGCGCGCAAGGCCGACCGGCCGTCTTCCCCGGTCCTCCTGCGCGCGGGGTTGGCACTGTCGGAACACGGCACGCTTCCTTTTCACCAGATCGAGCCGGCGCTCGACCAGGTGGGAATGCGCGGCGATCCGATGGTGCGCCGGCTGAGGGGCTGGCCGAGCCAGCGCCTCCCGGCAATCCTCGAACTGAGCGATGATCGCGCGGCGGTCCTGCTCGAAGCGAAGGCTGGCGACGGCCTTGTCTATGCGCCCGGCCTCGCCGAACCGGTCTGGGTTTCGCTCGACGAACTCGCCAAGGCCTACACGGGCAAGGCCGTCTTCGTCGAAGCCGATCCGACCCGCGAACGCGCGAACGAGCGCCCGTGGGACAAGGCCAAGCGCAGCCACTGGTTCTGGGCCGAAGTCTGGAAGGAACGCCGGAGCTTCTGGCCCGTGATGCTTGCCGCGCTGGTCGTGAACCTGCTCGCGCTTGCCGTGCCGCTTTTCACGATGAACGTCTATGACCGCGTCATCCCGAACAAGGCCATTCCGACGCTCTGGGTGCTTGCTCTCGGCGTCGGCATCGCCCTGGCGTTCGATTATGCGCTCCGGCTTGCCCGGTCCGGCCTGGTCGACGAGATCGGCCGGCGACTGGATGCGAAGCTTAGCCAGAAGCTGTTCGAAAAGGTGATGAACCTGCCGATGGCCAGCCGCCAAGGCAGCACCGGCGCGCTTGCCAAGCGTGTCTCCGAATATGAGCTGGTCCGCGATTTCTTCGCGTCGACCACGGTCGTGCTGCTGGTCGACATGAGCTTCCTGGTTATTTTCCTTGTCTTCATCACCATCCTCGCCGGATGGCTCGTGCTGGTGCCGCTCACCGGCATCGCCCTGATGCTGCTTGCCGGTTACATCCTGCAGAAGAGGATGGGCCAGACGACCATCGATGCGATGGCCGACAGCAGCCTGCAGCACAGCGTGCTGGTGGAATCGATTGGCGGAATCGAAACGCTCAAGGCGGCCCGGGCGGAAGGGCAAATGCTCGGGCGCTGGCGGCGGTATGCTTCGATGACCGCGGCGACCAACGAGAAGATGCGTCGCAATACGGCGGTCGCGGTCAATCTCGCGACGCTGGCCTCGCAGGTGATGAGCATCGGTCTGCTGATCGGGGGCTTCTATCAGTTCAACGCCGGCAACATCTCGATGGGCGGCATCATCGCCATCGTGATGCTCGCGGGTCGCGCCATGTCGCCGGTCGGCCAGTTCGCCTTCCTCATGACGCGCGCCAAGCAGGCGCTGACGACAATGGATTCGCTGCAACAACTGATGGATGCCGACGACGAGCGTCGCCTGTCGAACCGGTCGATCGTTCCGGAAATCCGCGTCGGGAAGATCGAACTCGACCACGTCGATTTCGCCTATCCCAATATGCCCGTCGCGGCACTCAACGACATCAGTCTTACGATCGAGCCGGGCGAGCGGATCGGGATTATCGGCCGGGTCGCGTCGGGCAAGTCGACGCTGGGCCGCCTGCTCTGCGGGCTCTACGAGCCGACCGGCGGCATGATGATGATCGACGGCCTCGACAGCCGCCAATATCATCCCCACCAGCTTCGCGATGCGTTCCGCTTCGTTGCGCAGGACAGCGAATTGTTCAGCGGCACGGTGCGCGACAATCTGATGCTCGGCGCGGCGAAGGCCGACGATCAGCAACTGATTGACGCGGTGGTTCGCTCGGGCGCCGACATCTTCCTGTCGCGCGACGCGGCCGGGTTCGACCTGCCGGTCGGTGAACGCGGCAATCGCCTGTCGGGCGGACAGCGCAGCCTGCTGGTGCTGGCCCGCGCGTTGGTCAGCCCGTGCAACATGCTGTTCCTCGACGAGCCGACCGGCGCGATGGACACGCAGACCGAGAACTACTTCATTGAGCATCTGAAGACGGCCCTGACGCCGCAACAGACGCTGATCGTATCGACCCATCGCCACCAGATGCTCAACATCGTCGACCGCCTGATCGTGATCGATCGCGGACGGATCGTTGCCGACGGCAAACGCGACGAGATCCTCGGTCGGCTCGCCAAGGCCGCGGCCGAAGGAAAGCCGGCATGACGATGACGATATCCCGCGAGCCGCGGCGCGGCGCGCGCCGGCTGGCGCTGGTGGCGCTTGTGGCGTTGCTTGCTGCGGCCGCCATCGGGCTTTTCCTGCGCAATTCGTCGGCCGGTGCGGTTGTGCCGCCGGCGCAGGCCGCCGCGCTGGTCCAGGCGACGAGCGGCGCCCAAGCCGATGACGTTCGTGCCGTCGGCGACCAAGCCAAGATGATCAACGCATCGATGCCGTTCGACACGGCCCCGGTCCTTGCCGCGCGAGCGTTCGTCCTTCCGTCGTCCGACGCGCTCGATCATCGGCGGGCGCTGCTGTGCCTGACCCAGGCGGTCTATTACGAGGCGGGCTTCGAGCCGGTCGAAGGCCGGCGCGCCGTGGCGCAGGTCATCCTCAATCGCATGCGGCATCCCGCCTTCCCCAAGTCGGTGTGCGGGGTGGTCTACCAGCGCAATTCGACGCCGGTCTGCCAGTTCACCTTTGTCTGCGACGGATCGCTCGATCGTCGCCCGGAAGCGGGCGCGTGGCGCGCGGCGCAGAAGATCGCCGAAGACGCCCTCGCCGGCTTCGTCGAAACGTCGGTCGGGGCGGCCACCCATTATCATGCCGACTATGTCGCCCCGCGCTGGGCACCCTTGCTCGCCAAGACAAGCAAGATCGGTGCGCACATCTTTTACCGCTGGCCGGGCTCCTGGGGGCAGCCGGCCGCCTTCACCGGTCGCTACATCGGCGAGCCGCGCGATCCGGCCACCATGCGCCCGCCGGTCGTCGTCCACCCCCTGACCGGGGCGATCGTCGAGGGGGCCGACGAGGCGAGCGCTCGCGGCCCGGTGACCGACGGCACGTTGCTGAAGCGCGCGCCCAACGACGTTGGCGGCCTGCTCGATACCAGCAAGGGCTGGACGCTTACCATTCCGATGCCGGGCGAAACCGATCGCGCCGCGCGCCAGGTGGCCGAGCAGGAAAAGCCGGCGCCGGTGCAGACGGCCCAAAATGATGCAGCCGCGCAAAGCCGCGTGATTGCCGCGCGCTGACCGAGTAGGGATTAGTCATGGCGTCAATTCCCCTGGTCGAAGGGCTTCGAGTCCGGCATCGCGAAATGAGCGGGTCGACCCGCGTCATCGTCTATACGGCGATCGGTTTCGCCATTTTCTTGCTGTGGGCGTCGATCGCCAAAGTCGACGAGGTGACGGCCGGGCAGGGGAAGGTTATTCCCTCAAGCAAGGTGCAGCTCATCCAGTCGGCCGACCCGGCAACGGTCGTCGAAATGCTCGTCCGTTCGGGCCAGACCGTGAAGCGCGGTCAGCTGCTCGCCCGCCTCGACAACCCGCAGAGCCGCTCGGTCGCGGCCGAGACGGAAGCGCTCGAAGCGCGCGCGGCACGCCTGCAGGCCGAAGGGCTTGGTAGCGGCGGCGCGCTGGCAGGCGAGGAAGCGGCGCTCAGCAACGTCCGGCGCCAAGCGCTATCGAGCCGTGTGGCGGCCCTGCGCGCCTCGGCGGAGCAGCGCCGGCGCGAGGCGGCGGAAGCGGCGGCGACCATCTCGTCGCTGCAACGCAGCCTTCAGCTGGCGAACGAAAACGTCAATCGACTGGCGCCCCTGGCCGCCAAGAACATCGTTCCGCAGACCGAACTCGCCAACGCCCAGCGCGAGGTAGTCGACCTGCAGGGCCGGATCGCGGCGGCGCGTGAACAGCAGGGACGCGCCCAGGCCGCGGTGAGCGAGGCGCTGAGCCAGGCGAGCGAAGCCGGTTTCCAGTTCCGGCAGGACGCGCTGAACGAACGCAGCCAAGTGACCGCGCGGATTGCCGCCAACCAGCAGACGCTGGCCGGGGCCGAAGGACGATCGGGCCGGCTGGAGCTGCGCTCCCCGGTCGACGGGGTCGTCAACGACGTCAAGGTCACCACCATCGGCGGCTTTGTCCAGGCGGGCGAGAAAGTGATGGAAGTCGTTCCGGTGGGCGAGAAATTGCTCGTCGAGACGCGCGTGAAACCGAGCGACATCGCCTTCATCAAGGTCGGCGACAAGGCGCTGATCAAAGTCACCGCCTATGACTTTTCGACCTATGGCGGCCTTGACGGGCGGGTCGTCCAGGTGTCGGCGGACTCGATCTACGACGAGGTCGAGCGCGAGGCCTATTTCACGGTGATCGTCGAGACCGACAAATCCTTCCTCGGCACCGGCGCGCGCCGCTTGCCGATCACGCCGGGCATGATCACGGACACCCAGATCATCACCGGGCGCAAAAGCATCCTGAACTACCTGCTGAAGCCCTTCTACAAGGCGAAGGGCGAAGCGATGCGCGAGCGCTAGAAGGGCATCGCGAGGGTCGACACCGGCAGCGACGCCGCAGCGATCGCCACGCTGTCGAGGGCGGGCGATGGCGACGGTGCGGGCGCGATGACGGGCGGGACTTCCGCCGACGCATAGGTGACCACCGGCGGGTTGCGGCGATAGCCATGGGTCCACGCCCGGCCGGCCGCGAAGGTCATGATCGGCTTGTAATTGTCGACCGTATCGCTGTCGACGATCTGGCTGGTGCCATTGTCGAGCACCAGCAGCCGCCCCTCGACCCGGACGACGGCGACCGCATGGTCGCGCATCCGCCGCTCGTCGCGCAACACCACGAGGTAGAGGTCCTTGTCGGCCATACCCGCCGCGCGCAGCATCTGCAGCTTGGCAATCGCGAAATCCTCGCAGTCCCCGCTTCCGCGACGCAGGGTCTCGGCCGTCGCCGACCAGCGATCCTCATCCCCGAAAACGGTGATGTCGTTCGCGAACTGCACCCGGCGATTGACCCAGCGATTGACCGCGTCGACCTGCGCCAGGCGATCGAGCGTGTCGATTTCAGCGACATAGGCTCCTGCCTCGCCGCCGATCGGCTGGCTGGCGACCCGCGCCCATTCGCGGTCGAACGGAGTCGAACTCAGCCCGATGGCGACCGAGCCGAACACGTCTGGGCGATCGGGGGAAGTGGCGCGGACGGGCACATAGGTCGGTGCCGCCGCGAACATGACCGGCGAGGCGTTCGACGTCGGCGCGCTCGCCTGCGACATCATGATCGAGGCGAGCTTGCTGGTTCCGCCGAGAATGGCCTCGGTCTTCGACAGTTTCTGGTAGGGCTGGGCGACCATCGACCCGAATGGGCTCGACTGCGCCGCGGCCGGGATGGCAAGGCATCCCAGCGTCAGGGCGGTCAAGGCGCGACAGGCGAAGGCGCGGTTCATGACACCGCTTTTCGCGCGTCACGGCGAACATCCCGCTAAAGCCTGTGGTTAAAGCGCGGGTAACCTTATGCTTTTTGGTCGATATCGGACAGGAACGCATCCACCTCCCGATTGAAGGCGGCCGGCTGTTCGAGATTGGCGAGGTGACCGGCATCGGCGATCGGCCGGTAGCGCGACCCTTGGATGGCGGACTGGAGCGCAACCGACAGCGCGGGCGGCGTGATGGTATCCTTCTCGCCACACAGGATCAGGGTCGGCACCCCGATCTGCCGGACCCGGTCGCGCTGGTCGGCAAGCCATACCGCCTCCGCGCCGAGTTTGTAGGCTGCAGGATCGATCCGGCTCATCGTTGCGACCACTTCTTCGTGCATCGCCGCGGTCGATGCTGGGCCGAGCAGCGCGCCGGCGCGTGCCTCGGCGAGCGCGCGCATCCCGATCCGGTCGGCGGCATCGATCGACCGCGCATGGATCGCGTCGCCGTCAGGGTGCACGGCGAACGTGTCGGCAAGGATCAGGGACGCGCAGCGGTCCGGAGCCTGGGCGTGCATGGCGATCGCGACCACCCCGCCGAGCGACAGGCCGCACAAATGAGCTTTGTCCACGCCCAGCGCATCGAGCGCCGCCCAGCAGGACGAGGCGTAGTCGTCGCGTGTCGCGCCGGCGTGAAACTCGCTTTCGCCATAGCCCGGATAATCGAGCGCGATTGCCGGGCGCGAGGCCGCGAAATGCGCGATCTGCGGTCGCCAGACGCTTTTGTCCGACCCCACGCCATGAAGAAAGAGGATCGGCGTCGCCGGTCCCGCGCCGTCCTGCGCGATTCCGATGCGGCCGGCAGTCGTCATGATAGAAGCCATCCCGGCATGATGACGGTCCGCCCCTTCTTTGCAAGCGTGGCGGGGACGGCTAGCGTCGCGACCGATGAGCAGCATGACGATCAATGGCGAGCCGCTGCGCTTTCTTCTTCCGCCGGAAACTCCCCTGCTGTGGGCGCTTCGCGACGCGGCCAACATGACCGGCGCGAAGCACGGCTGCGACAGCGGGGACTGCGGGGCCTGCACGGTCTTGGTCGACGGCCAGGCGGTGAAAAGCTGCCAGGTGACGATCGCGGTCCTTGAAGGCGCCGACGTGACGACGATCGAAGGAGTGGCGGAAGCCGGCGCGGCCGGCCTTCGCCAAGGTTGGCTGGCCGAACAGGTCACGCAGTGCGGCTATTGCGAACCGGGAATGATCCTTGCCGTGCTGGCCCTGTTGCGGACCAATCCGCGTCCGGGGGAGGCGGAACTCGAGGCCTTGCCCAACCTTTGCCGCTGCGGGATCGGACCGCGGCTCAAGAAGGCCATTGCCCGGGCCGCCGCGGCGGCCATCCCGGCGACAGCGGCCGTTCCTGAGCGCAACCTTTCGTCACGGTTCAGCAACGGCTCATCCGACTCGGCGCAATCTCCATCGCAGTAACAGGGCTCTGATTGGAGTTTCGACGATGCGTAAGTTTGCCCTTCTTCTTCTGCTGGCCGGAACGGCCGCGCCGGCGTTGGCTGCCGACGGGCCGTTCGACAATGTTCGCGAACGGGCCGAGCGCCGGACCGAGCGCGCCAACAACGACGGCGATCGCCAGCCGCGCAGCGAGCCGCGCGAAGAGCGCCGCGAGCGCGTGTTCGAGCCGCGCGTCCAGCGGACCGACGGCGGTGCCGGCGAGGAACGTTCGTTCCGCCGCCAGCTTCGCGATCGCGTCCAGGTTCAGGATACCGCCCCGGTTGCCCAGCCGGTCGTGGTCGCGCCGACCCGCGACGTGCGCCGCGGCGATGGCGATCGCACCATCCGCGAGCGGCTGAACGAGGCGGTCAACGGCACCTACGTGCCGCGCGACCGCGACGTTCGTCCGGTGCCCGGGACGGTCACGGTCCCGACCCGCGATCGCGTGGGTCGTGACGGCCGCGACGGTCACCGCTGGACCCACGATTGGCGCGGCGACCGCCGCTACGACTGGCGCCGCCACCGCGACCGTCACCGGTCGACCTTCCGGATCGGTTTCTACTACGATCCGTTCGGCTGGTCGTACCGTCGCTACGGCATCGGGTCCTACCTCTACCCGAACTATTACCGGTCGAGCTTCTGGATCAACGACCCGTGGCAGTACCGCCTGCCGCCGGCCTACGGCCCGTATCGCTGGGTGCGCTATTACAATGACGCGCTGCTGGTCGATACGTGGACCGGCGAGGTCGTCGACGTGATCCACGGCTTCTTCTGGTAGATACAGCGCGACCATTGGTCGACGGGGCGTTGCGGCACTTGTCGCAACGCCCTAACTGTTCTAGCTGCGTAAGACACTGCTGAACTGGGGAGTCGATCCATGAACCGTCGCGTTTTTCTGCTGCTGTCGAGCAGCCTCGCCTTGGCCGCCTGCGCGACCACTCCGCCGCCCGTTGCGGTCGCTGAAGCGCCGGCTCCGGTCGCCGAAGCCCCCGCGGTCAGCGCGCATGACCAGCTGTTCGCGCTGTTCAAGAAAAGCGACGAGGATCAGCTGCGCCGCAACCCGATCTTCGGGATCTTCCGCGGCGACCTGCGCTATGCCGACCAGTTCGGCGATTACATCACCGACGAATATCTGGCCGGCGAAAAGGCCGCGACCGAGGCCGAACTGGCCGCGCTCCGCGCCATCGACCGCAGCCAGCTGAACGACACCGACCAGCTGGCCTACGACGTGTTCGAGTATAACCAGCTGCAGGGTCTGGAAGGCTATGAGCCGCGTTACCTCGATCTCGGCAAGGTCCGGCCGATCAATCATTTCAGCGGCTTCCACACCTTCTACCCGACCTTCGCCAGCGGCAAGGGCGCGGCGCCGTTCAAGACGGTGACCGACTACGAAAACAATCTGAAGCGCCACGCGGGCTACGTGACCCTACTCGACCGCGCGATCGGTCGGTTCCGCCAGGGCATGGACAGCGGCGTCTACGAAACCAAGCTGACCATCGGCAACGTTATCGCCCAGCTCGACGAGCAGCTGAAGCAGAAGCCCGAGGAATCGCAGTTCGCGGCGCCGGTGAAGACCTTTCCGGTCGACATTCCGGCGGCCGACCAGGCACGACTGCGCGCCGAAACGCTCGCGATGGTCAAGGACCAGATCTTCCCGGCGATGACGCGCCTGCGGGACTTCCTCAAAAACGAATATTACCCCAAGGCGCGCGACCAGGTCGGCTTGTCCTCGATGAAGGGCGGGGCGATGCTCTATGAAAAGCTGATCCGCGACACGACCACGCTCTCGATGTCGGCCGACGAGATCCACCAGCTCGGCCTTCGCGAAGTCGCGCGGATCCTCGGCGAGATGGACAAGGTCCAGGGCGAGGTCGGCTTCAAGGGCACGCGCAAGCAGTTCTTCGAATACATTCGCACCGACCCGAAGTTCAAAATGCCGACGCGCGAGGCGCTGACGCAGGGCTATTACGATATCGGCAAGAAGGTCGATGCGCTGTTGCCGCAATATTTCTCGACCATTCCGAAGTCGAAATTGGAAATCCGGCCCTACGACCCGGTGATCGAGCGCTATCAGGCTGGCGGCAGCTACGAAAATGGCACGCCGGACGGGACGACGCGGCCGGGCGTTTTCTATTTCAACGCGTATGACCTGCCGTCGCGGACGACGCCGGGCATGACCACGCTCTACCTGCACGAAGGCTCGCCGGGACACCATTTCCAGATCAGCCTGGCGCAGGAGAATGACGCGCTTCCGGCGTTCATGCGCTTCGGCGGCAATACCGCGTATGTCGAGGGCTGGGCGCTCTACGCCGAAACGCTGGGCTACGACATGGGCCTCTACAAGGACCCGATGCAGCGCCAAGGCACGCTGGACGACGAGATGCTGCGCGCGATGCGGCTGGTCGTCGATACCGGGCTGCACAGCAAGGGTTGGACCCGCGAGCAGTCGATCAAGTACATGCTCGACAATTCGAGCATGGGCGAAACCGACGCGACGAACGAGGTCGAACGCTACATCGCGATCCCGAGCCAGGCGCTGGCCTACAAGCTGGGCGCGCTGACCATCCAGCGGCTGCGCCGCAAGGCAGAGGCCGAGCTTGGGCCCAAGTTCGACATTCGCGATTTCCATGCGCAGGTCTTGATGACGGGGGCGCTGCCGCTTCCGGTTCTGGAGCGCAAGATCGACCGCTGGATCGCGTCGAAGAAGTAAAGATCGGGAAGCGGGCGCTCGCTGGCGCCCGCTTCGTTCGGCTTCACGCTTGCCCGATGTCGCCTAAAAGTCGGGTGAACCAAGGCAAGGTCGTGTCGAACGCCTTGCCGCCGGCGATGCGGTCGAATTCGATTGTGCGGAGTTCGCCGTCACGACCCTCATCTTCGCCGATGACGCCGGATTCCCCGCGCAGCGCACTGTCGACCGCGGCGGCGGTGAAGCGGGCGATGAGCGCGCGGTCGGCGTCGTTGGCGGGCGCCGAGCGCGAGAAATAGCCGCTCTTCTGGATCAGTACCTTGTCCGCGCCAATGGCGGCGGCGAACTGCTTGGCGAACCACTGGCCCGGATTGATCTTGTCCAGTTTGACGTGGCCGAAGGGGTCGCGCGGCACCTCCTCGCCCGCCTTTTCCATCGCCGCGACGATATCGGCAACGCCCGCACCCTCGGAGATGAACAGGTTCACTCCGTCGCCGGAGTCCATGATGGCGGTAAGGCGCGCGGCCTCCGCCTCGATGTCGAGAGGGCGCTCGGGGATGTAAACGCCGTGAACGTCCCAGCGCGCGGCGGTATTTTCCATCCAGTCGGCGAAGGGTGCCGTCTTGACCCAGTCGTGGTGGGCGCAAGCGGTCGCGGCGGTCAGCCAGCCGCAGTGGCGGCCCATCACCTCGTGGACGGTCAGCATGCGCGGATTGGCGCTATGCTCCGCGATAACGTTGCGGGCGTAGATCGCGCCCTGCTCGGCGGCGGTCCATGCACCGAGCGACTGGCGGATCGGCACAACGTCATTATCGATCGTCTTGGGCAGGCCGACGACGGTCAGATCGTAGCCGTTCGCCTGGAGGTAGGCGGCAAGGTCGGCCGCGGTGCCGTTAGTGTCGTCGCCGCCGATGGTGTGCAGGATGGTGACGCCGTCGCGGCGCAGTTGCTCGGCGGCGACCTTGAGCGGGTCTTCGCCGGGCTTCACGAGGCCGCGCTTCACGCAATCCTCGACGTTGGTAAGCTTGACCCGGCTGTTGCCGATCGGGCTTCCGCCGAACGCGTGGAGCCGGCCGGCGGCGGCGCGAACACGGTCGCCCGCCTCGACCCATTCGCCGGTCAGCAGGCCGGCATAGCCGTTGCGATAGGCGATGATGCGGATGGCGGGCGCGACCGCGGTGTAGCGTTCGATCAGCCCGCCGACCGCCGACGACAGGCAGGGGGCAAGCCCGCCGGCGGTCAGCAGGGCGACGGTGCCCGTGCTCATGCTTCGGCCAGCGCCTCGGCGATCAGGGCGCGGGTGTTGGCCACGCCGTACAGCGCGATGAAGCTGCCCATGCGCGGGCCCTGCGCGGAGCCGAGGAGCGTCTCGTAAAGTGCCTGGAACCAGTGGCGCAGGCTCTCGAACGGATATTTCTTCCCGATTTCGAAGACGATGTTCTGGATGTCCTCGGCCGAGGCGCCTTCCGGGAGGCTTGCGAGCTGCGCGTCGAGGTCGCGAAGCGCCTCCACCTCATGGCCTTCCGGCGCGCGGCGCTTGAGGCCCGGGACCACGAAGTCGCGGGCATAGTTGACGGCAAGGCCGATCAGCGTGTCGAGCTCGGTGTCCTTGTCGGGCGAGGTCTCCGGCGCATATTTCTGGACGAACTTCCAGGCGATGTCCTTGTCTTGCACGCCGGGTAGCGAAACGAGGTTGAGGAGCAGACCGTAGGTCAACGGCATCTCGCCGGCCGGAATATCGCCGCCGTGAATGTGGTGCGCGGGGTTGCCGAGACGCTTGTCGACTTCCTGGCCTTCGTAATTGCCGCGGAACTGGTGATATTCGTCGACCGCCTTCGGCACGAGGCCGAGGTGAAGGTTCTTGGCGCGCTTGGGCTCGCGGTAAAGGTAGAAGGCGAGGCTGTTGTCGCTGCCATAGGTCAGCCATTCTTCGAGACTGAGACCGTTACCCTTCGACTTGGAAATCTTCTCGCCTTTCTCGTCGAGGAACATCTCGTAAATGAGGCCCTCGGGCTTCCGCCCGCCAAGCAGCTGCGCGATCTTGCCCGACTGGATGCCGCTGTCGGTCAGATCCTTGCCGTACATTTCATAGTCGACGCCGAGCGCAACCCAGCGCATTGCCCAGTCGACCTTCCACTGCAGCTTCGCCATGCCGCCCAGCGCCGACTGCTCGACGCGCATCCCGTCTTCGTCGGTGAAGGCGATGGTACCGGCGGTTGCGTCGATCACCTCGACCGGGACCTGCAGCACGACGCCGGAGGTCGGCGAGATCGGCAGAATCGGTGAATAGGTCTTCCGCCGTTCTTCGCGGAGCGTCGGGAGCATGATGTCCATGATGCCCTGGTAGTGGGCAAGGACGTTGCGCAGCGCATCGTCGAACGCCCCGCTATTGTAGCGGTCCGAGGCCGAGACGAATTCGTAATCGAACCCGTACTGGTCGAGGAATCGGCGCAGCATCGCGTTGTTGTGTGCGGCGAAGTTCTCGTCGTCGGTCGGGAAGGGGTTGGGGATGCGGGACAGTGGCTTGCCGAGGTTGGCGGCCAGCAGTTCCGGATTGGGGACATTGTCCGGCACCTTGCGCAGCCCGTCCATGTCGTCGCTGAAGGCGATGAGGCGCGTCGGTGCCCCGCCCGTCAGTTCCTCATAGGCGCGGCGAACCCAAGTAGTGCGAAGGACCT
>CAZKCD010000011.1:0-22177 GCA_964551235.1 uncultured Sphingomonas sp. | reverse complement strand
CGCGGCCCAGCCCGTCCGCCTCGACTTCTTTGGCGACGAGATCGAGACGATGCGCGCCTTCGACCCCGCCGACCAGCGTTCCAGCGGCAAGGCCGAGCCGTTCGTGCTGATGCCGGCCAGCGAGGCGCTGCTCGACGAAGAGAGCGTGAAGCGCTTCCGCGCCCGCTACCGCGAAACCTTCGGCGCGACCGCGACCGGCGACCCCCTCTACCAGGCGGTCAGCGACGGGCGGCGATTGGCGGGGATGGAACATTGGCTCCCGCTGTTCGAGGACCGGCTGGCGACCTTGTTCGACCACCTCGGCGACCATGACGTCATCGTGCGCGATTCCAACGCCGACAAAGCCTATGACGCCCGGCGCGAGGCGATCGACGACTATTTCGCCAACCGCGAACGGGCGATGGTCGCCGAACCCGGCAGCTACCGCCCCTTGCCCCCGCGCGACCTTTACCTGCCGAAGGCCGAATGGGAGACGCTGCGCAAGGAGCGCCCCGTCCACTTGGCCACCGCCTTTGCCGAGCCCGAAAGCGACACCGTAATCGACTTCGCCGTCGACGCCGCGCGCGACTTCGCGCCGGAGCGCACGGCCAACGAGAATGTCTACGACGCGGTCGTCAAGCACGCCGGCAGACTTCGGAAGGACAAGAAGAAACTGGTCTTCGCCAGTTACAGCGCCGGCGCGCGCGAGCGGCTTGCGGGCCTGCTCGAGGAACACGGCCTCAAGAGCCTCGCGCAGGTGCGGACGTGGCAGGAGGCCTTGGGGGCGAAAGCCGAGGCCGCGCTGCTCGTCCTGCCGCTCGACCACGGCTTCACCACCCCCGACGTTGCGGTGCTGACCGAGCAGGACATGCTCGGCGATCGCCTCGTCCGCCGCAAGAAGCGCCGCAAGAGCGCCGATGCCTTTCTGGCCGAACTGGCCAGCCTTACGCCCGGCGACCTCGTCGTCCACGCCGATCACGGCATCGGCCGCTACCTCGGCCTGACCTCGGTCGCCGTCGGCAAGGCGCCGCACGACTGCGTCGCGCTCGAATATGCCGGCGGCGACAAGCTCTACGTGCCCGTCGAGAATATCGACGTCCTCACCCGTTACGGTTCGGCCGACAGCGAGCGCGCGCACCTCGACCGCCTCGGCGGCGAAGCATGGCAGCGGCGCAAGGCGCGGATGAAGGAGCGGATCCGCGAGATCGCGGGCGAACTCATCAAGGTCGCGGCGATGCGCGCGACCCGCCCCGGCCAGGTCGCCGAGGCCGACAGCGCCTTCCCGCAGTTCGTCGACCGCTTCCCCTACGAGGAAACCGACGACCAGGATCGCGCCATTTCCGAAGTACTCGACGACTTGGGCAGCGGGCGGCCGATGGACCGGCTGGTGTGCGGCGACGTCGGCTTCGGCAAGACCGAGGTCGCGCTACGCGCCGCCTTCGTCGCGGCGATGGCGGGGATGCAGGTCGCGGTCGTTGCGCCGACCACGCTGCTGGCGCGCCAGCATTTCACCAACTTCACCGAGCGCTTCAAGGGCTTCCCGATCGAGATCGGGCGCTTGTCGCGCCTCGTCCCCGCAGCCGAGGCGAAGGCGACGAAGGAGCGGCTGGAGAACGGCCAGATCGACATCGTCGTCGGCACGCACGCTCTCCTCGCGAAATCATTGAAATTCAAACGCCTCGGCCTCGTCATTGTCGACGAAGAGCAGCATTTCGGCGTCGTCCACAAGGAGCGGCTGAAGGCGTTGAAGGCTGACGTCCACGTCCTGACGCTCACCGCCACGCCCATCCCGCGCACGCTGCAGATGGCGATGAGCGGGCTGCGCGAATTGAGCGTCATCCAGACCCCGCCGGTCGACCGCCTGGCCGTGCGCACCTACGTCGCGCCGTGGGACCCGGTGGTGATCCGCGAGGCGCTGCTGCGCGAACATTATCGCGGCGGGCAGAGCTTTTTCGTCGTCCCGCGCATCGCCGACCTCCCCGACATCGAGCAGTGGCTGCGCGACGAGGTGCCGGAGGTGAAGTTCATCACCGCGCACGGGCAGATGAGCCCGGGCGAGGTCGAGGAGCGGATGAGCGCCTTCTACGACAAGAAATATGACGTGCTGCTGTCGACTACGATCGTCGAGAGCGGGCTCGACATCCCGAGCGCCAACACGCTGATCGTCCACCGCGCCGACCGCTTCGGTCTCGCCCAGCTTTACCAGCTGCGCGGGCGCGTCGGGCGGTCGAAGACGCGCGCCTACGCCTACCTCACCACCGCGCCCAACCGCATCATGACCGAGGGCGCCGACAAGCGCCTGCAGGTGCTCGCCAACCTCGACAGCCTCGGCGCCGGCTTCCAGCTCGCCAGCCACGACCTCGACATCCGCGGCGCGGGCAATTTGCTCGGCGACGAGCAGTCGGGCCACATCAAGGAAGTCGGCTTCGAGCTCTACCAGTCGATGCTGGAGGAGGCGATCCTCGAGCAGAAGAGCGGCAAGGCCGAGATTTCGCGCGCCGAGAACAGCCCGCAGATCAACGTCGAGGCGCCGATCCTCATTCCCGAGCCCTACGTCCCCGACCTCGATTTGCGGATGGGCCTCTATCGTCGCCTCGGCGACCTTGAGGACCGGCAGGGCGTCGACGAATTCGCAGCCGAGCTGATCGACCGCTTCGGCCCGCTGCCCCAGGAGACGAAGAACCTGCTGACCATCGTCGAGACCAAGATCAACTGCCGCAAGGCGCGGATCGCGAAGCTCGATGTCGGCGCGCGCGGGGCGGTGGTCACCTTCGTCGAAAGCGGCTTCCCCGACCTGCGCAAGCTTCTGGCCTATGTCGACCGGCTGAAGGGCGCGGCCAAGCTGCGACCCGACAGCAAGCTGGTCGTCAGCCGCGACTGGGCGAGCGGCGAGGCACGGCTCAACGGCGCGCTGCAGATTTCGCGCGGGCTGGCGAAGGTGGCGACGGCGGGCGAGAAGGTGCCCGAACCGGCCTAGGACGCGGCAAATTCCTCCAGCGCCGCGCTGTCGAGCGCTTCGGCGATGAGGAAGCCCTGCACCACGTCGGCGCCCCATTCGCGCACCAGCGCGAGTTGGAGCGCGTTCTCGACGCCCTCCACGACCACCTCCAGCCCGAGTTCGCGGGCAAGGCCGATCATGGCCCGCACCACGATCCGGTCGCGCCGCCCCTCCGGCAAGGCCGCGAGCAGGGCGCGGTCGATCTTCAGCGCGTCGAGCGGGAGCGAGGTGAGATAGGCCATGTTGGCATAGCCGGTGCCGAAATCGTCGATCGCGATGGCGATCCCCGCCGCGCGCAGCGTGTCGAGCCGGGCGGCGACCGCCGTCCAGTCGCTGACCAGGCTGCTCTCGGTAATCTCGAGCGTCAGCAGCGCCGGGTCGAAGCCCGACAGCCCGACCTCGGCGAGGAGCCAATGTTCGTAGCCAGGCCGCGCGAGATCCTCCGCCACGCAGTTGAGCGAGAGCCGCACCCCGTCCAGCGCATTCCCCCAGCCCGCGGCTTCCCGCAGGGCCTTGCGCTGGACGTGGCGCGACAATCGCTCGGTCAGGCCCGACCGGGCCGCCCGCGCGAACAAATCGGCGGGACCGAGTGCCCCCGGCCACCGCGCCAGCGCTTCCACGCCGACGAGACGGCCGCTCCCCGCGTCCAGCTGCGGCTGGAAGCGGATGGCGATGGCGTCGGCCGCGATGGCATGGTGAAGCGCGCGGTCGCGCCGCGGCGGCGGCGGCGGTTCGAGCCGGTCCGACGCCCTCTTTTGCTGCATCGCGGGTACGCTGTACGTCATGCCTTGCCCTATCGCCCTCGAGCGTCCCGTTCGGAAGGGCGCGCCACGCCCGCGCCCCGTAACGGGACAGTGGCATCGTCGGCCAAAATGCCTATGGTCGCGCCCGTGACCGCGGATTTCCCCCGTCCCGACGCCCAATCGGTCGATCTTGCCGCGGCGGGCTATGGCCTGATCGCGTCCGATTCCCCCGAGGCGCAGGCGGCCGAAGCCGAACTGCGCGCCGCCTATCGCTGGGCCGATGCGGATGCCGCCGACGCCTTTGTCGTGCTGGGCGGCGACGGCTTCATGCTGGCGACGCTCCACGCCATGCTTGAACGGGGCGAGGCCAAGCCGCTGTTCGGGATGAACCGCGGCACCGTCGGTTTCCTGATGAACGACTGGATGGCGGACGGCCTGCCCCGGCGGCTTGCGGGGGCCAAGGCGATTCGCATCGCCCCGCTGGTGATGCGGGCGACCGACGTCCACGGCGTCACCTGCGAACGGCCCGCGATCAACGAGGTCTCGCTCCTTCGCCAGATTCGCCAGACCGCCAAGATCGAAATCAGCGTCGACGGGCGCGTGGTCATGCCCGAACTGACCTGCGACGGCGTGCTGGTCGCCACCCCGGCGGGTTCGACCGCCTACAATTTCTCGGCGCGCGGGCCGATCCTGCCGTTGTCGGCCAACATGGTCGCGCTGACCCCCCTCGCCCCCTTCCGCCCGCGCCGGTGGAGCGGCGCCATCCTACCCGAGCAGGTCACGGTGGGCCTCCGGGTCCTGGAGGCGGAGAAACGCCCGGTCGCCGCGGTCGCCGACCAGTATGAAGTGCGTGACGTCGCCGAGGTGCTGGTCCACCTCGACCGCACCCGCGCGCTGACCCTGCTGTTCGATCCCGGCCACGCGCTCGACGAGCGCGTCGCGATGGAGCAATTCGTCACCTAAAGACGCTTGTCTTTGAAAATCGACGCGGTATATCGCCCCTCGTTCCGAGCAATCGGTACCGCTCCCCGATAGCTCAGCGGTAGAGTAGGTGACTGTTAATCACTTGGTCGTTGGTTCGAATCCAACTCGGGGAGCCATTTTCCACACCAGCCACCGAACGTGGCGAAAGCGTCGCGAAGCAAGCGTCGCTGCGTGAGAGATTCGCGTGCGGACGGCCTGCAGCGAAGCGGACAGGACCGACGGCGCGGATTTATTCCGCGTCGGCCCTTCTCCCAACTTGCCCCTCAAAACAAAAGCGGCCGACCCGAGGGTCGACCGCTCCGACGGCGTGCGTTCATGTCCCCGAGGGGACCACGCCGCGCGCCCACCAACCGCCAATAGGCCGAGGTCGTCCATCACCCAGATGCGGCTGTGCCGATTTGGGTCATGCCGCCAGAGAGGACAGGCTCGGCACGCCCGTCGGATCGGGCGATTTTTCCACCTCGGCGCGCTGCATGACGATCGCGAATATCATGCCGATGGCGATGGCCACGCCGTAGGGAATGGGCGCGCCCCGGTTGAGGAACGGGATTCGCGATTGCCGGTCGCTCTGCCTGAACGTGCGCGCGATGAGGATCAGCAGCGCCAGCCCCCCGCCCGCCAGCGCGACCGCGAGCAGCATCTGCAGCCCCTCGCTGACCGGGAACCACAGCCCGCCCGCCGCGAGCAGCTTGACATCGCCGCCGCCCAGCTTGCCCGCCGCGAACAGGATCGTGCCGAGCGTCAGCAGCGCCGCGAACACCGCGACATTCTGCCACACCGCAAGGCGCGGCCCCATCACCATTATCGCCACCACGCCGAGCAGCAGGATCGCGCCGTTGGTGATGTTCGAAATCTTGAGCGTCGCCACGTCCTGCACCGCCGCCGCGATGAGCAGCAGGCCGAGCAGCGCCAAGCACCACCAGGGAGCGGCGGCGAGGATCATCGTGCCGCCTCCGCCGCCTTCAGATTGTTGGCGGCCCGCGCGTAATAGGCGCCGCGCACCGCGATCGCCTGCGTGAAGGCGGCGATCGCCTTCTTGCGCTGCCCTTGGCGCAGCGCGACCACGCCAAGGTCATTGAGGCGCGCCGCATAGTCGCCGTCGGCCTCGCCCTTCCGGCGCACCGGCAGGTCGGCGGCGATCGCGGCGCGCGCCACCTCGACATTGTCGGCAAACAAGCTGGAGCGCGGGTCGGCGGCCGCCGCCCGCTCGAGATAGGGCAGCGCCTCGGCCGGTCGCCCTTCGAGGAAGTACGACCAGCCCAGATTGTTGACGATCTCGGGCCGGGCCGGCGACAGCGCCAGCGCCTTGGCGTAGGCGGCGCGCGCCTCGGCGAAGTCGCGCCCGCGGTCGGCCAGCACGCCGAGCGCGTTCCACGCCCGCCATCCGGCGTTGGGGGCCGCGGTGGCGCGGGAAAGCGCCGCCAGCGCCCGGTCATCCTGCCCCAGCGACAGCGCCGCCAAGCCGACCTGCTCCAGCAGGGCGGGGTCGTCCGGGCTGGCGACCAGCAGCCGTTCGCTGCGGGCGAGCGCCTCGGGATAGGCGCCGGTGCGAAAGGCGAGCCGCGCCAGCGCGGGTTCGAGTGTGGCCGGCGCCGCGCCGTTCTCGATGGAACGGGCGATCATCAGCCGCGCTTGGTCGAACCGCCCGGCCTCGATCGCCTGGTCGATGTCAGCGAGCGGTGCCGCCGCGACCAGCGCGGCCAGCCACCACATCAGCCGTGACCCACCGCGTCGCGGCCGAGCAGCACTTTGATGTGCGTGGCGCCGGGGTCGAGCCGCGCCTCGATCCTCATTTGCGCGGCCAGCCGCGCGGCGGCGAAGCGGGCGCTGGGCGGATAGATGACGATACTCCTCGCGCGCACCTCGGGCGCGTCGCCGACGCTGACGTTCGACCAGCCGAGGCGGGCGGCGGCGTCGCGATGGCGCGCCGCCAGCCGGTGGACGCGCGCCGCGTTGAGCATCTCGATGCGATGCGAACGGACCTGGCGCGCGTCGGCGGCGGCCACCGCCCGCTCCCAGATCGGGCCGGGCTTCGTGACCAAAGCGATCTCCCCCAACGACAGGCGGACCAGGCGCGGCTTGTCGGCACTCGGCGGATCGATCGGCGGCGACGGCTCGACGGCGGCCTGCTCCGGCAGGCTGAGCCGCTCGTCCAGCGCGACGGCGACGGCCATTTCCGCGGTGGTCGGCATGCCCGCCCGCTCGTTCGCGCGGCGCTGGGCCAGTTCCTTGCGGATCGCGGTCGCAAGATCGGGGCGCCCCTCCGCCTCGCGATTGGCGGCGAGCCGCGCGAGCAGTTCGTCGTCGTTCGGGGCCAGCGCCAGCGCCCGCTCGAGCTGCTGCGCGGCAACGTCGAACCGGCCGAGCTTCTCGTAGGCCATCGCCAAGCCGGCATAAGCGTCGATGTTCGCCGGGTCGTCGGTCAGCGCGCGGCGGAAACTCTCGATCGCCAGCCCGGCATTGCCCATCGCCAGCTGGGTTCGCCCCTGGATGACCCGTTCGGACGGCGCCGCGACCTCCGCCAGCGCCGATCCGCCGACCGGACGGATGGCCAGCTTGGGCGAACAGCCGGCGACGGTGGTCCCGGCAAGCAGCAGCAGGATGGCGTGGCGGCTCATGAGGCCCCCGCGGTCAGCGCCGGCAGGACGGCGCGCATCACGCGGATCGCCGCCGGCAGCATCAGCACGCCGATCATCACCGGCAGCATGCAGGCGACCAGCGGGATCGATAGCAGCACCGGCAGGCGGTGCGCCTTTTCCTCGGCGCGAAGGCGTCGCCGCTCGCGCATTTCCGAGGCGTAGATGCGCAAGGTCTGGGCGATCGACGAGCCCAGCTTGGTCGACTGGACGAGGAGCGTCGCGAAGGCGCGGATTTCGTCCGCCCCGGCCCGGTCCGCCATGCGCCGAAGCGCGTCCTCATGGCTTCGTCCGGCGCGCAGTTCGAGCACGACTGCGCCGAACTGCTCGGCCAGCCGCGGATGCGAGATGGCGATTTCCATGCCAACGCGCGAAAAGGCCGCTTCCAGCCCCAGCCCGGCCTCCACACAGACCAGCATCAAATCGAGCGCGTCGGGAAAGCCGTTGACCAGTTCCTGCTGCCGGCGGTCGGCCTTGGCGCGGATGAAGAGGCTCGGCAGGTAAAGGCCGAGCGTCGCGGAAATGATGATCGAGAAATACAGCTTCACCAGGCTCGGCTGCGCGCCGCTCGCGTAAAAGGCCGCGACCACGGCGACCGGCAGGCCGATGACCATCAGCAGGCGCACCAACGTGTAGATCCGCGGCGCGGCCGGATTGTCGTAGCCCGCCGCAATCAGGCGCTGGCGCAGGCTGTTGTCGTTCGTATCGACTAGCGACACGCCCGCCTTCTCGATGCCGTTGACGAGGCGAATCCAGGTCGATTGCACTTCCTGCGTGCGCAGGGACCCGCGCATCGGCCCGCTGTCGCTCACGCCCGGCATGGATTCGACGAGGCGGCGACGCTCGGCCTGCCGGGCGGCGAGCGCGTTGACCAGCAGGTAGACGCCGAACGCCACAACGCCGAACAGGGCCGCCAGCAGGATCAGGCGCAGCAGGTCGTTCTGGGCGATCAGTTCGAGCATCGGCCTACACCTTCAAATCGACCATGCGCCGGATCGTGACGAAGCCGACGACGTAAAGGATGATGAGGAAGGCGAAGCCCGGAATGAACGCCGGGTCGTCCGCCACGTCGAGGTAGAAGCTCGGGCTGAAGGTGAACAGGCCCGCGAAGGCCAGGATCGGCAGCGCGGTCAGCATCACCGCGGTCATCCGCCCCTCGCTCGACAGGGCGCGCACCTTGAGCATCATCGTCTGGCGGTCGCGGATCACCTTGGACAGGTTTTCGAGGATTTCGGCGAGGTTGCCACCGGTTTCGGACTGGACCGACAGGCTCACGACGAACATGCGCATGTCGTCGAGGTCCCAGCGGTCGGCCATCGCCTGCAAGGCGTCGCGAAGCTCCGCGCCATAGGTCACCTCGTCGACCACGATCCCGAATTCGCTGCCGATGGGATCGGTCATCTCGACCGTCAGCAGTTCGAGCGCGGAGGCGATCGGGTGACCGGCACGAAGGCCGCGCACGAACACGTCGAGCGCCACCGGGAACTGTTCCTGCACCTTTCGGCGCATCTTGTTGGCCTTGGCCTGAAGCACCATCAGCGGCAGGACGATCCCGACCACGAAGCAGAAGGTCGCGATCATCAGGAGGCGCCCCGCCCCCATCTGCATGCCCGACGCGAGCATCGCCGCGACGATCAGCAGGAGCAGCGCGAACGGCGCGATCAGGATCGCCATCATCACCTGTCCGCGCGGCCAGCTGATCCGCGACGCCATCAGCATCCGCTCGAACTTGCGGGCCGGCCCTCGCGCGAATTCAGGAAGCCCCTCGGCGACGTCGACGTTGCGGCGGAGCATGGCGAATACCTCGCCATGCGTGCGTCCCTCCCCGATCAGCTTCAGGCGATAGTTGACCGCGCGCTTGGCGCCGCGGCTGGTGACGAATCGCTCGATCAGCACGTCGGCGACCAGGATGACCGTGCCGAACAGGCAGACGAGGATTAGGGCCTTGATCCAGGCGTCGCTCATGGCTCGAGCCTCGCGTCGGGACGGAAGAGGTCGGCGCTCAGCGTGATCCCGTGCGCCGCGGCCGAATCGAGGAAGCGCGGACGGATGCCGGTCGCCTCGAACTTGCCCTGGACCATGCCGTCGGCGCTCATGCCGGTCTGCCGGAAGCGGAAAATCTCCTGCATCGTCACCACTTCGCCCTCCATCCCGGTCAGTTCGGCCAGGCTGACGAGGCGACGGCGCCCGTCGATCAGGCGCGCGACCTGGATGACGACGTTGAGCGCGGAGGCGATCTGCGCGCGCGCCGCGCGGGGCGGAATGTCGATCCCGCTCATCGCGATCATCTGCTCGACGCGCGACAAAGCATCGCGCGGCGTGTTGGCGTGCACCGTGGTCATCGACCCTTCGTGGCCGGTATTCATCGCCTGCAGCATGTCGAACGCCTCCCCGGCGCGGACTTCGCCGACGATGATCCGGTCGGGCCGCATGCGCAGCGCGTTCTTGACGAGGTCGCGTTGCGAAATCTCGCCGCGTCCCTCGATGTTGGGCGGGCGCGTCTCCAGCCGAACGACGTGACGCTGCTGCAGCTGCAGTTCGGCCGAATCCTCGATGGTGACGATCCGCTCGCGGCCGTCGATGAAGGCCGACATGGCGTTGAGCATGGTCGTCTTGCCCGACCCGGTGCCGCCGGAGATGAGCACGTTGCGGCGCGACGCGACGACCGCCTTCAACACCTCGGCGACGCTGGCCGGAACGCTGCCGATCTCGATCAGGCGCTCGAGGCTGATCGGCACGCGGGCGAACTTGCGGATGGAGAGCGTCGAGCCGTCGATCGCCAGCGGCGGGACGATGGCGTTGACGCGGCTTCCGTCGGCAAGCCGGGCATCGACCATCGGCGCGCTCTCGTCCACTCGGCGGCCGACTGCCGACACGATCTTCTGGATGATGCGCAGCAGGTGCTTCTCGTCCTTGAAATGGACCGGCGTCTCCTCGAGCACGCCGTAACGCTCGACGAACACGCTGTCGGGCCCGTTGACGAGGATGTCGGTAATCGTCGGGTCCTTGAGCAACGGCTCGAGCGGCCCGAGGCCGAGCAGTTCGTCGAGGATGTCGTTGACCAACTGCTTGCGCTCGGTCTGGTTGAGCGCGGTGTTCTGCTTGGCCAATTCCTCGGCGATGATGTCGCCGACCTCGGCCTGGATCTGCTCGCGCGACATGTGGTCGAGCGCGCTGAGGTTGATGAGGCCGAGCAGCCGCTGGTGCAGTTCGACCTTGAGCTCGGTATTGCCGTCGCGGCTGGCAAAGGCGCCCGCGTCGGCCAGCGTCACCAGCCGGTGCTGCTCGAACGCGCTCAGCTCTTCCTCGGCGGCGGGCAGTTCTTCCTTCGCCTTGCGGACGTTCCACATCGCCTAGTTGCTCCCCCCGAGGTCCGCGAACAGCCGGTCCGCGACCTGCGCCACGTCCTTGCCCAGCGCGCTCTTGCCCTTGACCTCGTCGAGCGGCACGCCCCTGTCGATCGCGGCCCGCATCAGCGGATGGTCGTTGGCGATGGTGAAGGCGACGTCGCGGCCCAATGTGCGCTCGACGTCGTCGAGGCCGACCGACTTGAACAGCCCCTTCTCCACCCGATTGACGACGACCCGGAGGTCGAGGTCCCCAAGTTCCTGCTCGCGCAGCATGTCGATCTGGCGCCGCGCGCGGTGCAGGCTCGACACCGTCATCTCGGTGACCAGCAGCACCATGTCGGCGCGCGCCACCAGCGACAGCGACCAGTTGGTCCAGTTGGTCGGCAGGTCGACGAAGGCGGTGCCGAATTCGCGCGCCGCCAGGCTGACGAGTTCGATCGCATTGTCGTTCGACAAACTGTCGAGCGGGAGCATCGCGTCGGGCGCGGCCAGCACGTGGAGGCCGGTCGGATGCACCGCGGTCGCCGCGCGCAGCATGTCGCCATCGACCCGCGCGCCGGCCTCGATCAGGTCCGCGACCGTCAGACTGGGGCGGAGGCCGAGCTGGAAGGCGGCGTCGCCGAACTGCAAGTCCAGATCGACGAGGCAGGCGCCGCGCCCCGCCGCGCAGGCGCGCCGCGCATAGTCGATCGCGGTCTGCGCCAGCAGCGAGGTTGCGCCGATCCCGCCGAGCGCTTTCAGCATCACGACGATCTTGCCCGCCTTGGCCGGCCGCTGCGCCCCGCGCGCGGCGATCCGTTCGCGGATCGGGGCCAGCGACCGCTCGAGGTCGTCGGCGACCAGCGGCAGCGGAATGACGTCATGCGCGCCCGCCAGGATCAGCTCGCGGACGACCTTGAGCGGCGGATCGTACAGCGCGGCGATCAGCGGCACGTCGCCGTGGCAGAGCGCCTGGAAGCGGTCGACCGACGCCTTGTTGTCGGCCTGCACCTGGACCACCGCGGCCGGCGCACCCGCCAGCAGCGCGGGGTCGAGCGCGGCATCGACCGGCAGCAGGTTCAGCGCGCAACCGAACCCGGCCAGCGTTCGCGCCCCGATCGCCGGCGCGTCGCCCTGCGCTTCGGCCAGGAAAAGCTGCACCGCCTGCTCGCGGTCGCTGGCCTTCCAGCTGCGGGGGGCGTCGGTGGGCGTCATGGCGGTCATGCGGCGTCCTAATTGGCCTTCGTTCCCACGCTGTCCTCGGCGGACAGGGTGGTGGCGAAGGAAGGAAGGGTGATGGCGATCCCGCGCAGCAGCGAGATCGGGCGGAATTGCTGGTTGACGAGGCGCACGGTGACCAGCGGCACGATGTCCATCCCGGTCGGGTCCCCGGCATAGCCGACCCCCGAGCCGCGGAACTCGACGCGCACGTTGGCCGCCGCGATGCCCGGCTTCATCGCCTGCATCCGCGTGACGAGGTTGGTGAAGCTGTCCGCCGGAATGGCCGCGTTGGCGGGGCACGGCGCGGTCGTGCAGGTGCACGAGGCGCTGCTGCACGTCAGCAGGCCAAGCGCGCTTGGATTCTTGATGTCGGCCCCGGTGGTGCAGGCCTCGAAGGTGCCATCGCCATTCTCGTCGCAATTGACGGTGGTGGTGTAATCGGCCGCGGCCAGCTGCGTCGGGATGACGTCGGTCACGATGGCGTAGCGCGCGCCCATCTGCGTCGCCTTCTCGGCCTTGTTGATTTCCCACAATAACCGTGCGGCATCAACGATCCCGAGCAGCAGCAGGAGGAGCAGCGGCAGCACCAGCGCGAATTCCGCCGCGCTTGCGCCGCGCTCGTCGCGCACCGGGCGCAGGAGGCGGGAAAGCCGGCTCATGCGCCGTACACCGCGGCCTGCTGGCGCGCGTTGAGGCGAAGGCCCATGCGGATTCCGAAGATCGAGGTGAACGGCACGGAGGCGCGCACGGTGATCACCGGCACCTTGCCGCCGTTGGCGCTGTAGATGCCGCTCAGGGTCGTCCCGTTGGCGGAGGTGACGCAGGCGAGGTCGATGGCGAACGTTCCCGACGTCCAGTTGGGCAACAGGTTCGATCCCCCCGACAGGCGGCCGGTCTGCACAAGCGTCCTGGTCCGGGTCACCAGCGCGCTGTCGACGCTGCTCGTGCCGCAATTGAACTGATCGATCCGCTGGCGCGCGGCATAGACCGCGCCGTCGCGCACGCCCTTCAGCAGCACGTGCTCGCTCCAGAAATAGCGGCCGAGCTCGGTCACGCCGAACATCAGCGCGAGCAGCAGCGGAAGCACCATCGCCATCTCGGCGGCGGCCGCCCCGCGGCGGTCGCGAAGAAGCGCGCCCGGCCTCACTTGATCAGCCTCGGCCGCTGGCGGAGATAATATTGGAACGCGCTCTGCCCGTTGGGCCGCTCGGCAACCCGGACGATCTCGGCGTAGATCTGATCCTTGCCGGTCGAAGCGCCGCGGTCGAGCGAGGGCTGGGTCAGGAACATGTCGACGAAGCGCAGCACGTGCGCGTTGAACTTGCCGTTCTCGCCGGTGCAATTGACCACCGCCACCGTCAGCAGGCGACGGTCCTTCTGGGTGACGCTGGGCACCACCGCCGTCGCGTTCTTGGGCGTCGGATAGGAACATTTGTTGGTGAAGGTCCACGTGCCTTGGCCGCTATTGCCCTTCTCCTTGAATTCCTTGGTCGTCTCGACCAGCCGGCTCGTCATGCGATTGGCGCTGTCCGCCAGTTCCCAGCGATAGACATCCCAGCGGGTCAGCGTGGCCGGCGTCTTGCCCATCGCCGTGGCGATTTCGGTCGTGGTCACGCCCGGGTGGACGGCCGCGACATAATCGTCGCGCGCCCAGGCCCCGTTGCCGAAATGCGGGCAGCTGTTGTCGTTGGTCGTGCAGGTCGCCTGGTTCGTATCGCGCGGGAAGGCTGGCGCGTTGGCGTTCCAGGCGAAGTCGGACTTGACGTCGGTGCCGGCCGCTCCGCAACCTGGGTTGGCCGGCTCGGGAGCGTCTTTCTCCACGTCGATCTTGATTTCCTCGATGCGCGTCATGTCCTTGCGCACGTTCTGCGCCGGGCAATAGTTGCCGGTGCCCGGGTCGCAGGCGGTGACGCTCGGCGCGTAAAGGTCGAAGCGGCTATTGAGGAAGGCCGTGACGCTGGCCTGGTTGCCCGGCTCGGTCGGGGTGCCGGCATCATTGTCGCGGCACACGCTGGCGTCGTTGTTGCTGCCGAGGTTGATCTTCACCCCGCTCGCGCCGTTGCCGAAATCGAGGTAGCCGTAATTGCCCGGCACCCAGGCGCCGCCCCCGCCCGGTTCGAGCAAGACTCCCTTGCCCACGTCGGACGCCTGCGGAAAATCGTTGCTCGGCGCGCAGATCATCAGCGGCGGCACCTTGCAGATCGACGACGACAGCGACGCGACCGCCTGGGCGTTGAGATTGCCGCTGTTCAGCGCGCCGACGATCGGCGTGAAGGCAAAGCTTGCGCGGCGCGCGCCCACCGTGACGATGACCACCTTGGCGTCGCTATCGCCGGTGGCCAGCGTCCCCGGCGTGTCGGTCGCGGCGTCGTAGCTCTGGTAGAAGGTCACGGTCGGGACGGCCAGGCGCCGCGCATCGCCGTCGGGCGCGCCCTGCGCGTCGGCGAACAGGGTGATGTTGCGCAGCAAATTGTTGGCCGCCGCCCTCGCGCGGTCGCGCGCTCCCGTTCCGCCGTCGAGCTGGGTCGCCGCCGCGAGCGCGGCTTGGTCGGCCGCCGTCTGCAATTCGGTGTCGAGCGTGGCCATGCGCGAATAGTCGAACGCGAGGCCGCCCGCGGCGATGAGGCCGATCAGCGACAACGCGACCGTCGGGGCGACCGCGCCGTCGGTGCTGCGACTAAGGGCTCGAAACGCGCGCACTTTTCCTTTCCATTCCTACTTGGGTCCGCCACCCGACGACTGCGTGCCCTCGGTGGTGCTCAGCGCGCTGTTGCGCGCCTGGGAGACTTCCTTCTGGTGACGGTCGTTGACCTGGTCGGTGCGATAGCGCTCGACCGCCTTCTGGCCCTTGTCGCCAAGCTCGCCCGGCTGCGCGCTGCCCGGCTCGTCGACCGGGTCGGGATTGATGATCTGCAGCGCCGCGTTGCGCTTCGTCGCCTCGCCGAAGCCGGGATCGGGCGACTGGCTGACCGGGTCGACCGTCTGGCAGCCGGCAAGGATCGACAGGGAAAGCACGATACCGATCTCCTTACAGCGCATGGCCATATTCCTTTTCGAAACCGATGGGCTGGCGCGCGGCCGATCCACCCGGCGTCGGGGCCGGCGGCTGGGTCGCGGTCTCCGGCATGCCCTGCACCTGCGGCACCCCGGTATCGGTGCGGCCGTTGAGGAACAGGTCCATGTCGTTCGGCGGCTTGACCCGGTCGGTCGGCAGCGCGAGCGTCCCCGCCTTCACCGGGCGCACGAGGCGCGGGGTGACGGTGATGACCAGTTCGGTCTCCTCGCGCTGGAAATTGGTCGAGCGGAACAGCGCGCCGATGATCGGGATCGATCCCAGCAGCGGGAACTGGCGCACGGTGTCCTGGAAGTCACGGCGCAGCAGGCCGGCGAGCGCGAAGCTCTGCCCGTCCTTCAGCTCCAGCACTGTCCGCGCGCGGCGGGTCTGGAGGCCCGGGATGCGCAGGTTGCTGATTGTCACCGACGCGGTCGGGTCAATCGAGCTGACCTCGGGCGCGACCACCATGTTGATGACCCCGTCCGCCAACACCGTGGGCGTGAAGGCCAGGCTGACGCCGAACGGCTTGAACTGCACGGTGATCGAGCGCGAACTGCTGTCGCCGCCACCGTCCTGCACCACCGGGATCGGAAACTCGCCGCCGGCCAGGAAGGTCGCGGTCTCGCCCGACAAGGCGACGAGCGTCGGCTCGGCCAGCGTCGTGATGGCGCCCTGCCGCTGCAGCGCGTCGAAGGCCGCGTCGAAATTGAGGCCGAACGCGCCGAACCTTTTGGTCAGGATGCCGAAGCTGTCGGCGATGGCGCCCAGCGTCAGCTGCGACACGCCGTCGGCATCCGGGCCGAGACTGGCCCCGCCGCCGATCGCACCGCTGAACGACCCGCTGTCGTTGCCGACAAAAAAGCCCGCGCCGATCTGCTTGAGCGCCGAACGCTTCACTTCGGAAAAGCGGACTTCCAGCATGACCTGCTGCGAGGCGCCGACCGACAGCATGTTGACGACCTTGCCCGGCGCGTAGGTCTCGGCCAGCCGGACCGCGCGATCCGCGGCGACCGCGCTCGACACCAGCCCTTCCAGCACGATCGACTCGTTGGAAATGCGCGCGCCCACCCCGTCGCCCGGGATCAGTTCGCTCAGCTGGCGCTTGAGGCCGATGACGTCGGGACCGACGACCACGTCGATCACCGCGATCAGCGTGTTGCGCCGGTCGTAGAGCGTCAGGCTGGTCGTGCCGTTCTTCTTGCCCAGCACGTAGAGCGACTGGTCGGTCAGCGGCAGGACGTCGGCGATCTCCGGATTGCCGACCAGCGCCCGCGCGAACGGGCGGTCGGCGCGGATCACCTGGCTCTTGTTCAACGGCACCTCGACCTCGCCCGCGCGCCCGGCGTCGGAGGCGGTGATGACGGCCTGGGCGGTGGCCGGCGCGGTCGGGAGGGTGACCGCGCCGGCAAGCGCGACGAGGAAGGCCGTGCGGCCAAGGAGGAGCTTAGGAGCCATAACGCTTGACCTCATATTTGCTGCCTTCGGTACCGCGGACGATTTCGACGCTGCTGCCGGCCGGCGGGCGCGGCGCGGCCTTGGCGGGCGCGGCGCGGCGGACCACGACGCGTTGCGGGGCGGCGGCGGGAAGCTGGACCGCGCTGCGCGGGAGCGCCGCGGTGGCCGGTCCCGGCGCGGCCTGCGCGTAGCGCGCCCCGCCGTAATAGCTGTAGCGCAGGTCCTCGATGCTGACGGTCTCGACGACCGGGTTGTTCTGGTCGTCGCCCGGCTTGCGCAGGACGAGGCTCAAGGTCCCGATCTGCTGCGCTAGCGCCAGCTTCTGCGCGTCGAGCGGGTCGACCTCCAGGGTCGCCGACTTGGCCACCATCGGGGTGCCGTCGGGATTCTTGGCGGTCTGGTCGATCGCCAGCACCCGCGTGTTCTGCAGCAGGACATCGGTGCGCTGCGCGTTGGAGCCCGGCTCCTGGCGCGTGACCAGCACGTCGACGCTGTCGTTGGGCTGGACGAAGCCGGCCACGCCCGACACGTCGTTGATGCGGACCGCGGCGGCGCGCTTGCCGTCCGGCAGCAGCGCGGCGATCGACGCATTCTGGCCCTCGCCCGAAATCTTCGACTTCAGGATCGGTTCGTTCACTTCCATCCGGCGCAGCGCGACGCGCTTCTGCCCCATCGGGAAAAGATCGTTCATCTGGGTGTAGGCGCCGGCGGGCAGCGCGGCGTTGGGGAGGTTCGTGAAGCGCACCTTGTCGGGCGTGATTTCCTGGCCGTAGTCGAGCGGCACTACCGCCACCGCCACCCGCGAGGTCCCCTGCGCCGCCTCGTCGGCCGCCGCGTCCCCGCGCGACAGAAAGATGTTGGCGAAATAGACGGCCAGCAACCCCAGCACCAGGGCAATGCCCAGCGCGATCATCGACTGTCGCCTCATCGTCTTCCCCCTTTTGCCTGGACCTCGTGCGCCCGTCGCGATGGTGCGCTCAGCAAGTCCCTCCGCAATTCTTCACGTTGTTGGTCGTCGAGTTCATCGAGTTGGAGATCGTCCCGCCCAGCCCCATGGCGGCGACCGCCAGCGCGGCCCCGACGATGCCCAGGATCAGCGCATATTCCGCGGCGCTCGCCCCACGTTGGTCTCGGCACAATCGAACAAAAGGCGCCATTCGCTGCATCCTTCGGAAAAGGACGTCCGGGCGCGGATAGCCGCGCCCGGACGCAGAGGTCAGCAGGCGCCGTCCTGACAGGCGACGATGCGGTTCGCCTGGGTATTCATCGAGCCCGAAATGGTGTTGCCAAGCCCGATGGCGGCAATCGCCAGCGCCGAGCCGACGATGGCGAGGATCAGCGCATATTCGGCCGCCGAGGCGCCCGATTCATCGCGGAGCATCTTGAGAAAAGTTTTCATCGTGAGTTCCCTTCCTTCGTGATCCGGACCGCAAGCGGCCCGTTACGACGGACAGGACCCGAAAGGAGTTCGTACGCCACGACTGTACCCACGCCCAAACCCCCGGGCAGCGGATACGGCCGATTTTCCCCCATTGGCCGTCCGACAATCGAAAGGTCTCACTCGGTTAACTCATTGTCAACTCCGTGATTTTACGGAAAGTTAACTGAGGTTAAAAAACCACATCGCAATCCTATCGCATTGAGTCGGTTGCATTTTTTCGTTCCGGTCGGAAAACGAGCGGCGATGATTGGGAGCGATCGAGTCTCAAACAGGGACTCGGCGAACGCGCCGATCAGCCCGCCCTGGCGGCCAGCAACGCGCGCAGATTCGCGCGCACCGCCCGCTCCTCGCCCGACTCGACTCGGCGCTGGACGCTGGCCTTCAGGGAACGTGGGTCGACCGCCCTGCCCCCGCGATGCACTTCGAAATGCAGGTGCGGCCCGGTCGACAGGCCCGACGAACCGACATAGCCGATGACCGCCCCGCGCCGGACTGACGCGCCCGTGGCCACGGCAAAGCGGCTCATGTGCGCATAGCTCGTCGAATGATCGCCGTGCGCGATCCGCACCTGGCGGCCATAACCCCCGGCCCAGCCGGCCATCGTCACGACGCCGTCGTCCGCCGCGCGGATCGGCGTCCCGTAGGCGGCGCGCAGGTCGAGCCCGCGATGAAAGCGCTGCCGGCCCAGGATCGGGTGCCGCCGCGTGCCGAAGCCCGAGCTCACCGCCCCGCTCACCGGCATGATCGACCCCTCGACCCGGCTGCCCAGCCCTTGCGCATCGACCCAGTCCCCGCGCCCACCCACCGTCCAGCGCACAAGCTGCACGTCGGCGGCCCCGACCCGGTCGAGGCCGGCATATTGAAGGCCACCGAAGCGCTCGCTCCCGTCGGCGAAGCGCGCGTACGGCAGCACGAGGTCGAAGCGGTCCGCCACGCTGATCCCGTCGGCAAGGGCCAGCCGCCTGCTTACGGCGGCGAGATAATCGGCGATCGCCGGCGCCGGCACGCCCGCCGCCCGCAGCGACTCGACGAGGTTCGCGCCTGCCGTGCCGGTAAAGCGGCGCGGCTCGTCGTCGACCAGGCGCGTGCGATGATCGGCCAGGAAATGCTCCAGCGCGGACGAGCGCACGGGTCGTGCGGCCAGCCGCACCACCGCCGGTCCGGGCACGGTCCGGGCCACACCCGCCGTCCCGCCGTCCAGCCGCAGCGACTCTAGCGCCATGGCCGCTGGCGGCGCATCGGCCGGCGCGACCGCCCAAGCTCCGACCGCTCCGAGCGCGCCGACCGCCAGCCCGATCCACGGATAGGCCCGCGCGTCGCCTGCGCGGCGTCCCTCGTGCGATGATGCCCCCATCCGAACCCCCATTCGGAATGCGCCGCGCGAACGCGGCCAAGGTGTTCATCGTCTCACGAACCGCGCCTCGCCGTCAACTTTTCGTTAACTCCCGTTAATCGCCGATGTTAATCGGGGGCGTGTCAGCCGTCGATCGCCGCCATCAGGCTGGCGTTGCCGCCGGCCGCCGTCGTGTCGATGCAGGTCACGCGCTCGGTCGCGAAGCGGGCGACGTAATGCGGCCCGCCGGCCTTGGGCCCGGTGCCGCTCAGCCCCTCGCCGCCGAAGGGCTGGCTCTCGACCACCGCGCCGATCTGGTTGCGGTTGACGTAGAGGTTGCCGACGCGGGCGTTGGCCTCGACGTACGCGCGCGTGGTGTCGATCCGGCTCTGCAGGCCCAAGGTCAGGCCGTATCCGGTGCGGTTGATCGCCGCGATCACTTTGTCCAGCTCGCCCGACCTCCAGCGCACGACATGCAGCACCGGCCCGAAATTCTCGCTCTTGAGCACGTCGAGGCTCGCGATCTCGGCCATCACCGGCGGCACGAAGTGCCCGGTGGCCGGGGCCTCGCGGCGCCGCAGGATGGTCGCGTTCGTCTCCAGCCAGGCAATATGCTCCACCAGCGCGCCCTGCGCCTCGGCGTCGATCACCGGCCCGACGTCGGTCGCCAGGTCGCGCGGATCGCCGATGACCAGCTCCTCCATCGCCCCGCCGATCATCGCCAGCATTGTGTCGGCAACATCCTCCTGCACGAACAGCACGCGCAGCGCCGAACAGCGCTGCCCCGCCGACTGGAAGCTCGACGCCACCACGTCGCGCGTCACCTGCTCGGGCAAGGCGGAGGAATCGACGATCATCGCGTTCTGCCCGCCGGTCTCGGCGATCAGCGGGATGATCGGCCCGTCGCGCTCCGCCAGCCCGCGGTTAATCGCGCGCGCCGTCTCGGTCGATCCGGTAAAGGCCACGCCGGCGATCAGCGGATGGGCGGTCAACGCCGCGCCGACCTTGCCGTCCCCCGGCACCAGCTGGACGATCTCGGCCGGGATTCCGGCCTGGTGCAGCAGGTCGATCGCCAGCGCGCCGATCAACGGGGTCTGCTCTGCCGGCTTGGCCAGCGCGGCATTGCCCGCCGCCAGCGCCGCGGCGACCGGCCCGACGAAGATCGCCAGCGGGAAGTTCCACGGGCTGATGCAGGCCCACACGCCGCGCCCGTGCAGGCGCAATTCGTTCAAGTCGCCGGTCGGGCCCGGCAGCGGCTGGGCAGCGGTGAACAGCCGCCGCGCCTCGCTCGCGTAATAGCGCAGGAAATCGACCGCCTCGCGCACTTCCAGCACGGCATCGGGTAGCGTCTTGCCGGCCTCGCGCATGCACAGCGAAAAGAACTGCTCGCGATATTCCTCGAACAGGTCGGCCGCACGGTCGAGCCGCGCCGCGCGTTCCGCGCCGCCCAGCGCGTCCCATGCCGTCTGCGCGTCGGACGCCGCGCGCACCGCCGCGTCGATCCCGGCCTCGTTCGCGTAAGCGACGTCGCCAACGTGCAGCGACGGGTCGAACGGGCTGACGACCGACACGCTCTTGGCCGAACCGCCCCGCGTCGGCCTGGCGTGCCATGCCTTGGTCTCCATCGCCGCCAGCCGGGCCACCAAAGGCTCGCGCACCAACGGATCGCTCAGGTCCACGCCCGCGCTGTTACGCCGCGCGTCCCCGAAGATGGCGTTGGGCAGCGGGATCGCCGGGTTGCGACGGGGCGTCAGCGCGCCCAGTTCTTCGACCGGGTCGCACACGAGGTCGTCCAGCGCGACCTGGTCATCGGCGACACGGTTGACGAAGCTTGAATTCGCCCCGTTCTCGAGCAGGCGGCGGACGAGATAGGCCAGCAATTCCTTGTGGCTCCCCACCGGCGCGTAGATGCGGACCGGGGTCGGCTGCTCGCCGATGCCCTTCTCCAGCTTGGTCAGCTCGTCGTACAGCCCCTCGCCCATGCCGTGCAGGCGCTGGAATTCGAAGCCCGGCGCGCCCGTGCGCGGCCCGGCCAGCGCCTTGATCGCGCCGATCGTGTTGGCGTTGTGGGTCGCGAAGGCGGGGAAGATGCAGTCGCGCGCCGCCAGCAGCCGCTTCGCGCAGGCCAGGTAGGACACGTCGGTCGCTACCTTCCGCGTCCACACCGGATAATCGTCGAGGCCGGCCACCTGCGCCGCCTTGATCTCGGTATCCCAATAGGCGCCCTTGACCAGCCGGACCATGAAGGTGCGCTGCTGCTTGCGCGCCAGTTCCGCGACCCAGTCGATCAGCGGCACCGCGCGCTTCTGGTAGGCCTGGATCGCCAGCCCGAAGCCCGCCCAGCCATTGGCGAACAGGCTGTCGTCGGCCGCCAGTTCCTCGATGATGTCCATGCTGAGTTCCAGCCGGTCGGCCTCTTCGGCATCGATTGTCAGGTGCACGTCGGCCGCCGCCGCGACCTTCATCAGTTCCTTCAGCACCGGCACGATGACCGCCTTGGCGGTCTCGGCATGGCTCCACTCGTAGCGCGGGTGGAGCGCGGACAGCTTGACCGAAATCCCCGGCGCGGCGCGGACGCCCAAGCCCTTCGCCGCCTTGGCGATGGTGCCCAGCGCGTCGGCATAGGCCTTCGCGTAGCGCCGCGCGTCGGCCATCGTCTTGGCCGCCTCGCCCAGCATGTCGAAGCTGTGGCTCCAGCCCTTGGCCTGCTCGGGCTTGGCGCGCTTCAGCGCCTCGTCGATCGTCCGCCCGAACACGAACTGGCGGCCGAGGATCTTCATCGCCTGCCCGACCGCGGTGCGAATGACCGGCTCGCCCAGCCGCCCCACCGCCCGGCCCAGCGCCGCGCGCCAGCCCTCGGTGGTGTCATTGGCCTCTTCCAGCACCTTGCCGGTCAGCAGCAGCGAGAAGGTCGCCGCATTGACGAAGGTCGAGCGTGAATCGCCCATTTTCTCCGCCCAGTCGGGACCCGACAGCTTGTCATGGATCAGGTCATCGGCGGTT
>CAZKCD010000010.1:21663-25213 GCA_964551235.1 uncultured Sphingomonas sp. | reverse complement strand
GCTGGACGAGGGCGACGACTGGCTGGCGCCGATGCGTACGCGCTTCGCCCGGGCGCGCGACCGCATGGCCGGGGGGCTTGCGGCGGCCGGCTATCACGTGCTGCCGAGCGCGGCGACCTACTTTCAGGTGGTCGACCTCGCCCAATCCGGCATCGCGCTGGACGACGAGGCGTTCGCGAAATTGGCGGTCGAGCAGTCCGGCGTTGCGGTGGTGCCGCTGTCGCCCTTCGCCGAGCGCCACCCGCCGACGCACCTCATCCGCCTCTGCTTCGCCAAGCGCGACGAAACGATCGATGCGGGAATTGCGGCGCTGGCGAAGGCGCGGGCGCTGGCGGGCTAGGCGAGGCCCGCCCAAGTCGCGCGCCATTCTTCCTGCCACGCACCGATCGTGTCGGGGTCGAGCGGCTGGGCGACGAAATAGCCCTGCGCCACGTCGCAGCCCAGTTCGCGCATCAGCGCCAGTTGGTCGGCGGTCTCGACGCCCTCGGCGGTGACCACGAGGTCGAGCCGGTGCGCAAGGTCGATGATCGAGGCGACGATCGCGCGGCTGTCCTTCGACGTCGTTGCGTCGGACACGAAAAAGCGGTCGATCTTGATCTCGGTGAAGGGCAGTTGCCGAAGCTGCATCAGCGTCGAATAGCCGACGCCGAAATCGTCCATCGCCAGGCCGATACCCTTGATCCGGAAGCGCGTCAGCGTGTCCATCAGCTTGATCAGCGGCTGGGTCGCGCCCTCGGTCAGTTCGAGCACGAGACGGTCGGTCGGGACGTCGAGCGCGCGGCACATCCGTTCGACGAGGTCGGGAAAATCGAGGTGCTGGAGCGACAGCGCGCTGATGTTGAAGGCGATGCAGGTGTCGATCCCGGCCGCGCGCCAGTCGAGCCATTGGCGAAGCGTGGTACGCAGGCCCCACTGGGTCAACTCATCGATCAGGCCGTGGCGCTCCGCCAGCGGCACGAAGCGGGAAGGGGCGACGGGGCCGAGGTCGGGATCGGTCCAGCGCACCAGCGCCTCGACGCGTTTCAGCGATCCGTCGGAAAGGCTGACCTTGGGCTGGTAGACCATCCGCAGCCGGTGGTTGATGAGCGCGCGCTCGAACCCGTCAAGGAGCCCGAGGTCGGCCTGCGCGATCATGCCGCGTCGCTGACCGCATAAGGTTTGAGGATGGCCTCGATATCCTCCAGCCGCGCCGGCTTTTCCAGGGGCCCGACCATCTTCAGCCCCAGCGCGGTGCCCAGTCGGAAGGCGCTTTCGAGGATGCGGCGGTCGAAGCCGCTGATGATCAGCACCGGCCCGTCGAATTCGCGGTCGGCGAGGAAGCGCAGGAGCTCGACGCCGTCCATGCCGGGCATGCCCAGATCGAGCGCGACCATGCGCGGCGGGCGCGAGTCGAATTCCTCGCGGAAGCGGTCGTCGGTGCCGGTTTCGACGGGCTGGAAACCGCTCATCTTGGCGGCATTGGCGAGGAAGGCGGCGAGATGGGGCTCGTCGTCGATCAACAGCAGACGCGGTTGCGTCGTCACGGCGTCCTTACCCCTTCTTCCCACAATCACTCCCAAAAACTCTTGGGCGCTTAATGGACTGCGGTCAAACGCGCGAAACGCAATATTAACCGCATTCGACGACAAAAACCATCTAACCGCGCAACTTCACAAGGCCGAGCGAAGTCATGGGCATGTTCGAGTCGCTAATTCGCCGCAAGCCGACCCTCTCGTTCGGGGAGGACGGCGCCGTTTTCGAATCGACGACCTTCTCGCTGTCCACCACCGTGCCGCGCCCTTCGGAGCGCCGCACCGAGGAGCGGATCCCGGCCACGCTCAGCATCATCCGCCTGCGTACCGCGCGCGGCGACCAGCTCGCGCGGCTGCGCAACATGTCGGCGGGGGGCGTGATGGCCGAGATCGGCCAGCCGCTCAGCGTGGGCGACGCGGTCGAGGTCGAAATCCAGTCGCAGGTCATTCCCTCGACGGTGGTGTGGACCCGCGACGGCGCGGCCGGCATCAAGTTCGACCAGAGCGTCGACCTCGGCGAACTCCTTGCCGGGCGCAAGCCGCGCCACGGCTTCCGCCCGCGCCCGCCGCGGCTCGAGGTGCATTGCAAATGCTCGCTCAAGCTGGGCGACAAATATTACACCTGCGAGGTGCAGGACATTTCGCTCGGCGGGATGAAGGTCGCGCCGGTCGGCGAATATTGCCTCGGCAAGCCGGTCGTCGCGGTGGTCGAAAGCCTGCGCCCGCTGCGCGGCGAGGTGCGCTGGTTCAACGAGGGCAATGCCGGCATCGTCTTCGACAAGGCGCTGACCTTCGAGGAACTGGCCGAATGGGTCGGCAAGCGGCTTGAGCTCGCCAGCCTGAAGGCCGCCATCAAGCGCCGCTGATCCGCGCCTTTGCGATAACCCGTCCCCTTGTCGGCGCGGCCCCGCGTCGCCACATCGCCCGCTTGCAAGACAAGGAGTAAGCGCGATGACGACGGAAACGGCAGTGCTGGCGGGAGGGTGCTTCTGGTGCACCGAAGCGGTGTTCGGCCAGCTGCGCGGGGTCCAGTCGGTCGAAAGCGGCTACACCGGCGGCAACACCGTCAACCCGACCTACAAGGAAGTGTGCGGCGGCGACACAGGCCATGCCGAGGCGCTCAAGATTGCCTACGACCCGTCGGTGATCAGCTACGCCGATTTGCTCGACGTCTTCTTCGCGACGCACGACCCGACCCAGCTCAACCGGCAGGGCGGCGATATCGGGACGCAATATCGCTCGGCGATCTTCCCGCAGGACGAGGGGCAGGAGGCGGAGGCCCGCGCCGCCATCCAGCGCGCGCAGCCCGATCATGGAGCGCCCATCGTCACCACGATCGAGCCGAAGGCCGACTGGTATCCGGCCGAGGATTATCACCAGGATTATTGGGCCGGCGAAGGCCAGCGCAATCCTTATTGCCTGGCGGTCATCCCGCCCAAGCTGGCCAAGCTGAAGAAGAAGTTCGGCGCGCAGCTCAGCGGGGAGCCGCAGCCCTCCTGAGCCGGTCGCGGATCGCCGCGGCCAGCCCGTTGCCCGGAACCGGCGCGACGGCGATCGCTGCGGCGTCCGACGCGTCCGCTTGGTGCAGCAGGTCGAACAGGCGCGACGCGGCGGTGACCGCGTCGTCGCCCAAATCCAGATCACCCGCTACCGGCCCGTAGCCGATCAGCAATTCGCCCGGTCGCGCCTCGGTCGCGTCGAGCCTCAGCGGCTTGGCCGGCGCATAGTGGCTCGCCATCATGCCCGGCGCCTCGATCGCGCCATCCTCCGCCGCCACCGCGCCAGGCACCTCGACCGGCCCGCGCCGGAGCAGCCGCAGCGGTCCGCCGGTCGCCGCGACGATGGTCGATTCGATGCCGCGCGGGCTCGCCCCCCCGTCGATCACCAGCCCGATCCGCCCGCCGAGCGTGTGGACGACGTGCGCCGCGCTGGTCGGGCTGATCCGGCCGCTGGCGTTGGCCGACGGCGCGGCGAGCGGGCGGCCGCAGGCGTGGAGCAGCGCGCGCATCGCCGGATGGGCGGGCACGCGGATGGCGATG
>CAZKCD010000010.1:0-21563 GCA_964551235.1 uncultured Sphingomonas sp. | reverse complement strand
GGCATGGCGACCGGCTCGCCCGCCAGCACGCGCCGCGCGGCCTCGGATATGCCCGTTTCGTCGTCGTGCAGCACGAGGGTCTCTGGAACGCTCATGCCGGGCTCGCTATGGCACTTGCCGTCACTTGCCAAGGGATTGCCCGATGACCTTCCGTTGCCCCGTCGAAGACCAGAAGTTCACGCTGACCCACGCCGCCGGAATCGGCGACCTGATGGAGGACGCGGAGATGGTCGACGCGGTGCTCGACGCCGCCGCCGCGTTGGCCGAGGGCGAGCTGGCGCCGCTCAACCGTGTCGGCGACACCGTCAAGGCGCGCTGGGACAATGGCCGGGTGATCATGCCGCAGGGGTTCAAGGCGGCCTATGACGCTTTCGTCGAAGGTGGCTGGATGACGTTGTCGGCGCCCGAACATTGGGGCGGTCAGGGCCTCCCGCTGGTCCTGTCGGCGGCGATGATGGACAGCTTGAATGGCGCCAACATGGGCTTCACCCTCTGCCCGATGCTCAGCGTTGGTGCGATCGAAGCGCTGGAACAGCATGGGTCGGACGAGCTGAAGGAACGCTATCTGCCCAAGATCGTCAGCGGCGAATGGCCGGCGACGATGAACCTCACCGAACCGCAGGCGGGCAGCGACGTCGGCGCGCTGACCAGCAAGGCCGAGCCCAATGGCGACGGCAGCTGGCGGATCACCGGCACCAAGATCTACATCACCTATGGCGAGCATGATCTGGCCGACAATATCATCCACCTCGTGCTCGCGCGCACGCCCGACGCGCCGGCGGGCACCAAGGGGATTTCGCTGTTTCTCGTCCCGAAAATCCTGCCCGACGGCCGCGTCAACGACCTGCGCTGCGTCTCGATCGAGCACAAGATGGGCATCCACGCCTCGCCGACCTGCGTAATGAGCTACGGCGACCAAGGCGGCGCGACCGGCTGGCTGGTCGGGCCGGAGATGGGCGGCATGCGCGCCATGTTCACGATGATGAACAACGCGCGGCTGAACGTCGCGCTGCAGGGCGTTGGCATCGCCGAGGCGGCGACCCAGCGCGCGGTCGCCTATGCGCTCGACCGCAAGCAGGGCCGGCGCGGGCCGGACAAGGTCGCCATCGCCGAGCATCCCGACGTGCGCCGTATGCTGCTTCGGATGCGCGCGCTGACCACGGCGGCGCGATCGCTGACCTACTACGCCTTTGCGCAGATGGACCGCGGCATCCGCGGCGACCGCGAGGCCGCATCGCGCGCCGAGGTGCTGACCCCGCTCGCCAAGGCGTGGGCCACCGACGTAGGCTGCGAAGTCGCCAGCCTCGGCATCCAGGTCCATGGCGGCATGGGCTTCATCGAGGAAACCGGCGCCGCGCAATATCTGCGCGATGCGCGGATCGCGCCGATCTACGAGGGCACCAACGGCATCCAGGCCGCCGACCTTGTCGGGCGTAAGCTGGAGATGGACGGCGGCGGGGCGTTCGATTCGCTGGTCGCCGACATCCGCGACGAGGCGCGCGACCCGCGGCTGCAGGCGCTGGCCGACGCGGTCGAGATCGTTGCGGCGAGCTATCGCGCCGCGGCCGACGCCGACGAGCGGCTGGCCGGCAGCGTGCCCTTCCTGACCATGTGCGCGGTGCTGGTGTCGGGCTGGCTGCTCGAACGGCAGGCGGCGGTGGTCGGCGAAGGCGCGTTCCACGACGCCAAGAAGGCGGCGACGACCTATTTCCTGTCGGCGGTGGTGCCCGAGGCGATCGGCATGGCGGACTCGGCGGAACTGGGCGCTGCTCCGCTCTACGCGGTCGCGGCGGAAGCGCTGGCCTAGGCCGTCTCGCGCGCCAGCAGCTCGGTGGGGTCGATTCCGAGGCGCTGCATGCGCTCGCGGATTTCCGGCCATTCCTGCTGGATGAAGGCATCGCGGCCCGACTGGGTCAGTTTTGTTCGCGCGCCCACCGCGACGAACATGCCGACGCCGCGTTTCACGACGACGAGGCCCTCGTCCTGAAAGCCCTGGTAGGCCTTGGCGACGGTCAGCGGGTTGGCGCCTTCCTCGGCGGCCAGCGCGCGGACCGAGGGGAGGGGATCGCCGTCCTTATAGCGACCGGTGACGATCGCGTCGGCAATCACCTCGCGGAGGCGGACATAGACGGGTTTGTCGTGGGCGGTGCGTAGCGTCATGCTGTGGTAATACAGCACCGCGCGAAAAGTTTCAACCGGGTGACGATTTTTCAGCCGGCCCAGTGCGAAACGATGGCCGACAGGTCGGGCCGCGGGCGTTCCTCCAGCGGCCGGACGGGCGAGCCGAGGTAGATCATCCCCGCGATCCGCTCGCCATCGCGGCAGAAGGCGGCGGTCACCGTCGGGTCGTAGGCGGGCCAGCCGGTGATCCACCCGCCGACGAAACCCATCGCGTGCGCGGCGTGGAGCAGGTTCATGCCGACCGCGCCGGCGGTCAGTTCCTGCTCGAACACCGGCACCTTGTGATCCGGCACGGGGGACGAGACCAGCACCACCAGCACCGGCGCGGCGCGCGCGTTGGCGCAGGCCTTGTCGATCTTGGCCGGCGGCGCATCGGGCTCGGCGGCCGTGAGCGCGCGGTGATAGAGGTCGGCCAGCGCCTCGCGCCGGTCGTCGCCGACGACGACAAAGCGGTAGGGGACGAGCTGGCCATGGTCCGGCGTGCGCGCGGCGATGGCCAGGATGCGCTCCAGTTCCGCCGCGTCGGGGCCGGGCGCGACCATCTCGCGCGGGCGGCCCGAGCGGCGCGTCTCGAGCAGCGCGAGGGTGGACGTCGTATCGTTGAGGTTCATCCTGTGCGCCGTAGCAAAGTGGCGGCGCGCCACAAGCGGCTTCACATTGCGGAATCCGCCGCTAGGGTGCGCCCCACCATTCATGACGGGTGCCCCGCGCGAGGCGCCCGCGCGCAGAGAGGGAATGATTTCATGGGGTTGAAGCCAATCGGAATGTGGCAGGAGGCGGACTGGCTAGCCGCCGTCGCCACCGTCGTGCTGCTGGTCTTCCTTGCCGTCGGCGGCAAGGTGGCGGTGCAGAAGGAACCGGAGTTCGCGGGCCATCCCAAAGGCCTCTACATGCTGTTCTTCGCCGAAATGTGGGAGCGTTTCTCCTACTACGGCATGCGCGCCCTCTTGATCTTCTACCTCACCAAGCACTGGCTGTTCGATGACGGTGCTTCAAATCTCATCTACGGTGCCTACACCAGCCTCGTGTACATCACGCCGGTCCTCGGCGGCTACCTGGCCGACCGCTACCTCGGCCAGCGCAAGGCGGTGCTGTTCGGCGCGATCCTGCTGACCGCCGGTCACTTCCTGATGGCGGCCGAAGGCACGGGCGGGCAGAACGACCCGACGATCAACATCTTCTGGGCGGCGCTTGCCTTCATCATCGTCGGATCGGGCTTCCTGAAGGCCAACATCTCGGTGATGGTCGGCCAGCTCTACAGCCTGACCGACACGCGCCGCGACGGCGCCTACACCATTTTCTACATGGGCATTAACCTTGGCGCGGCGGTCGGCACGATCCTCGCCGGCTACCTCGGCGAGACGCTCGGCTGGGCCTACGGCTTCGGTGCGGCGGGCTTCGGCATGCTGCTCGGCCTCATCGTCTTCGCCTCGGGCAAGAAACTGCTCAACGGCGCGGGCGAGCTCCCGATGAAGGCCGAAGGCGTCAAGAAGGTCAGCGAGCCGCTGCTTTACGGCATCGGCCTTGCCGCGGTCGCGGTCTGCTGGGCGCTGATCCAGTATCAGGACGTCATCCAGTGGCTGCTGATCGCCTCGGGCGTCGGCCTGCTCGGCTACGTCCTCGTCCAGGCGACCAAGCTCGAGAAGGAAGCGCGCGAGCGCATCTACGCTATCCTGTTCCTGATCAGCTTGAACCCGATTTTCTGGGCGCTGTTCGAACAGGCGGGCGGCTCGATGAACCTGTTCACCGACCGCTTCGTCGATCGCGGCGACGTCCCAGCGTCGATCTTCCAGTCGATCAACCCGATTTACATCATCCTGCTCGCCCCGCTGTTCGCGGGCCTGTGGGTGAAGCTCGGCAAGATCGGCAAGGAGCCGTCGGCCCCGGCCAAGTTCGGCATCGCGCTCCTCCAGATGGGCCTTGCCAATCTCGTGCTCGTCTGGGGGGCGCAGGCGTTTGGCCTGGCGGCGATGACCCCGGTTATCTTCGTCTTCGCTTACTATCTGCTCGCCACCACTGCGGAGCTGTGCCTGTCGCCGGTCGGCCTCAGCGCGATGAACCGCCTGGCGCCGAGCTTCATGGCGTCGCTCATCATGGGAGCGTGGTTCTACATGACCGCGGTCGGCAACTTCCTCGCCGGCAAGATCGGTGAAGCCACCGGCGGCCATGACGGCGAAATGACCAAGGACGGGCTGCTGCACATCTACAACCTGTTCGGCTGGATCGCGATCGGCGTGGGCGTCGCGGTGCTGGCGATTTCGCCGGTGGTGCGTCGCTGGATGCACCTCGACACGCTGCAGGACGACACCGACGCGCGCATCCGCGACTCCCGCATGACGGGCGAAGCCGAGGCGCCGGGGACCCAGCCCGACAAGGACTGAATCCTTCGTTCGTCGAAAAAGAGGGGGCGGCGCTCTGCGTCGCCCCTTTTCTTATGCGCGGCGCCGTTCCATGCTGCGGTGAAACGAGACGTAGGGAGGAAATGATGCGCGCCATTGCGCTTGCGGTTCTGGCACTGTCGGTCGGGGCCTGCGCGGCCAAGGCCCCGCCGCCCAAGGCGGCGCCCATTCCGATCAACAAGGATCCTTACCCGTCGACCTACCAGCGCTATCCCGGCGCGGTCACTGCGATCCGTGGCGCGACCGTCTACGACGGCGAGGGCGGGCGGATCGACAACGGCACAATCGTCCTCGCCGACGGTGTCGTCCAGGCGATCGGCGACGCCAATACGGCCGTGCCGGAGGGCGCGTTCGTCATCGACGCGGCGGGCAAGTGGGTGACGCCCGGCATCATCGACGTGCACAGCCACCTCGGCGACTATCCCTCGCCGGGCACGCCGAGCCTGTCCGACGGCAACGAGGCGACCGCCCCGGCGCGCCCCGACGTGTGGGCCGAACATAGCGTCTGGCCGCAGGACCCGGGCTTTTCGCGCGCGCTCGCCAACGGCGGCGTGACCACGCTGCAGATCCTGCCGGGCTCGGCCAATCTGTTCGGCGGTCGCTCGGTGACGCTCAAGAACGTGCCGGCGCGCACCGTCCAGGGGATGAAGTTCCCGGGCGCGCCCTACGGCCTCAAGATGGCCTGTGGCGAAAACCCGAAGCGCGTGTACGGCAATAAGGGTGGCCCTTCGACCCGCATGGGCAACATCGCCACCACCCGCGCCACCTGGATCCGCGCGCAGGACTACAAGCGCAAGTGGGACAAGTATGAAAAGAGCGGCGGCGAAATGCCCGGCCGCGACATCGCCATGGACACGCTGCGCGGCGTGCTGGCCGGCGAAATCGCCATTCACAACCATTGCTACCGCGCCGATGAAATGGCGCTGATGATCGATATGTCGAAGGAGTTCGGCTACAAGATCGCCAGCTTCCAGCACGCCGTCGAAAGCTACAAGATCGCCGACCTCCTGAAGGCCAACGGCATCTGCTCGGCTATGTGGGCCGACTGGTGGGGCTTCAAGATGGAAAGCTATGACGGGATCAAGGAGAATATCCCGTTCGTCGACAAGGCGGGCGCCTGCGCCATCGTCCACTCGGACGACCCCAACGGCATTCAGCGCCTCAATCAGGAAGCGGCCAAGGCGCTCGCCGACGGCCGCCGCGCCGGGTACAACGTCAGCGACGCCTATGCGTGGCGCTGGCTCAGCTACAATCCGGCCATGTCGCTCGGCATCGCCGACAAGACCGGCAGCCTCAAGCCCGGCAAGATGGCCGACGTCGTGCTGTGGAACGGCGACCCGTTCAGCACCTACACGCGTCCCGAGCGCGTGTGGATCGACGGCGCGCTGATGTACGATGCCAACAACCCGCGGCTTCGCCCGGTGAGCGACTTCGAGCTTGGCCAGCCCGGCGAGGGAGACACGAAATGAAGCGCCTCCTGCTCGCCGCCGCGGCCCTGATCGCCGCGCCGCTTTCGGCCCAGACCGTCGCCATCACCGGCGGGACGGTCGCGCTTGGCGACGGGTCGGACCCGATCGCGGGCGGCACCGTCGTCATCCAGAACGGCAAGATCCTTGCCGCCGGCCATAACGTCGCCATCCCGCGCGGCGCCGAGGTCGTCGACGCGCGTGGCAAGTGGGTCACCCCCGGGATCGTCGCCGGCTTCTCGCGCTTAGGCCTGTCGGAGGTCGACCTGTCGGGCGGGGGCACCGACGACCGCGCCCAGAACAGCCCGTTCAGCGCCGCGCTCGACGTCGCCCCGGCGATCAATCCGGCGATGAGCACGATCGGCGTCAACCGCGAGGATGGCGTGACCCGCGCCGTTGTCGCGCCGAACACGGGACGCACCATCTTCGGCGGCATCGGCGCGATGATGGACTTGGGCGCCGATCCCGATCCCGTTACGCGCGGCCAGTTGTTCCAGTTCGTGAAGTTCGGGGAAGGCGGCGCGGACGTCGCCGGCGGCTCGCGCCCGGCGCTCTACGCCTGGTTCCGCAACGCGCTGCGCGAGGCGCAGGAAATCGGCGGCCGAACGACGGGCGCGCGGCGCGACGACGTGCTGCTGACCCGGCTCGACGCCGCCGCGCTGGCGCCGGTGGTGCAGGGGCGGCAATATCTGCTGGTCCATGCCGAACAGGCCAACGACATCCTGCAGGTGATCAAGCTCAAGCGCGAATTCCCGCGACTCAAGCTGGTGATTGTCGGCGCGACCGAGGGCTGGACCGTCGCCGGCCCGCTCGCCGCGTCGGGCATTCCGGTGATCGCCTCGGCGGTCAACGATCTTCCCGCCAGCTTCGACCAGCTCGCCGCGACCCAGTCCAACGTCGGCCGGATGGTCAATGCCGGGGTCAAGGTCGCGATCGGCATGATCGACGACAACGACACGCGCTACCTGTTCAACCAGCGCCAATATGCCGCCAACCTCGTCGCGCTGGGCAAGGTGCCGGGGGCCGCGGGCGTGCGCTGGGGCGAGGCGCTGGCGATGATCACCTCGCGCCCCGCCGAATTGCTCGGGCTGGGCGGCCAGCTGGGCAGCCTCGCGCGTGGCCGCGCCGGTGACGTCGTGCTCTGGTCGGGCGACCCGCTCGAAGTGTCGAGCAAGGCCGAGCGCGTGTGGATCGACGGCGTCGACCAGCCGCTCGACAACCGCCAGTCCAAGCTGCGCGAGCGCTACAAGGACCTCGATCGCAAGGCGCTGCCCGAGGCCTATCGACGGTGAGCCCACTCGTTCAGCTGGAGATTGCGGCCGCCGCCTTCGTCGGCACGCACTTCCTGCTCTCCCATCCGCTGCGCCGGCCGATGGTCAAGGCGATGGGCGAGAAGGCCTTTCTGGGCGTCTACTCGCTGGTCGCGCTGGCGACCCTGGTTTGGATGGTCATGGCCGCCCGCGCCATCGGCCCGGAAACGCCGCGCTGGGTGGTGGGCGAGGGCGGGATCATCGCCGCCAGCTTGCTGATGTGGTTCGGCGCGATCCTGTTCGTCGGCTCGTTCGCGGGCAATCCCGCGCTTCCGCATCCCGAGGCGAAGGCGCAGATTCCGGCCGAGCCGCGCGCGGTCTTCCGCGTGACGCGCCACCCGATGATGTGGGCATTCGGCTTGTGGGGAATCGTCCACCTGATCGTCAACCCGACCCCTTCGGGGCTGGTGATCAGCGAAGCGATCATCGTCCTCGCGCTGATCGGCGCGGCGCTGCAGGACATCAAGAAGCGCCGCCGCATCGGCTCGGCGTGGAAGCAGTGGGAGCGCAAGAGCCCCTTCTTCCCCTTCGGCCGCGGCCTCGCGTGGCCCGGAAACTTCGCCGTCATCGCCGGCACCTTGCTTTTCCTCGCGGCGACCTGGGCGCATGGCGCGCTCGGTTATCGCCCGGCCGGATTCTGGGCGCTACTCGGCTAGGCAATTTCGCGCTAAAGCGCGGCCATGGCACGCAAGTTCTTTGGTACCGACGGCATCCGCGGCCGCGTCAACGACGCCCCGATCACGCCCGAAATCGCGATGAAGGTCGGCCAGGCGGCCGGCGCCCATTTCCTGCGCGGCGACCACCGCCACCGCGTCGTGATCGGCAAGGACACGCGCCTGTCGGGCTACATGATGGAATCGGCGATGACCGCCGGCTTCACCTCGGTCGGCATGGATGTCGTCCTCCTCGGGCCGATGCCGACGCCGGCGGTCGCCATGCTGACGCGCGAGATGCGCGCCGACCTCGGCGTCATGATCAGTGCCAGCCACAATCCCTTCGTCGACAACGGCATCAAGCTGTTCGGCCCCGACGGCTACAAACTCTCCGACGAGGACGAAAAGGCGATCGAGCGCCGCCTCGGCCGCGATCCCAAGCTCGCCAAGTCGGGACTCGTCGGCCGCGCCAAGCGCATCGACGACGCGCGCGGCCGCTACATCCACTTTGCCAAGTCGACCTTTCCCGAGCGACTCCGCCTCGACGGGCTGAAGGTCGTCATCGATTGCGCCAACGGCGCCGCCTACAACGTCGCCCCCGATACGTTGTGGGAACTGGGCGCCGACGTCGTGCCGCTCGGCGTCAAGCCCAACGGCACCAACATCAATCACCAATGCGGCTCGACCCATCCCGAGGCGTTGCGCGAATCCGTGGTCGCCAGCGGCGCGCACATCGGCCTCGCGCTCGATGGCGACGCCGACCGCCTGATCGTGGTCGACGAGCATGGCACCGTCATCGACGGCGACCAGTTGATGGCGCTGATCGCGCTCACCGCCGCGCGGCGCGGCCAGCTCCGCGGCGGCGCGGTGGTCGCGACCGTCATGTCCAACCTCGGCCTCGAACGGCGCCTCGCCGCCGACGGCCTCGGCCTCAAGCGCACCAAGGTCGGCGATCGCTACGTGCTCGAGGAGATGCGCGCCTCGGGCTGCAACGTCGGCGGCGAGCAGTCGGGCCACATCATCCTCGCCGACCACGCCACCACCGGTGACGGCCTCGTCGCGGGCCTCCAGATCCTCGCCGCGCTGGTCGAGGCCGACGCGCCCGCCAGCGAGCTGCTCCACCAGTTCGAGCCGGTGCCGCAATTGCTCAAGAACGTCCGCTTCGCCGGCGGCGAACCGCTCGAGGCGTCGTCGGTCCAGAAGGTCATCGCCGCGGCGGAGAAGGAGCTCGACGGCAAGGGCCGCCTCGTGATCCGCAAGTCGGGCACCGAGCCGCTCATCCGCGTCATGGCCGAGGGCGACGATGCCGACCAGGTCGCCCGCGTCGTCGACACCATCTGCCAGGCGGTCGAGGCCGCCGGCCGGTGAGGATTTCGCAACGCCTTCGCGGCTAGAGCGACAGCCATGGCCAGCGCGACCCCCAAGACCCCGCGAATCCTGATCATCGCCGGCTCCGACAGCGGGGGCGGGGCGGGGATCCAGGCGGACATCAAGACCGTCACCATGCTCGGCGGCCACGCCATGACCGCGATCACCGCGGTCACCGCCCAGAACACGCTGGGCGTCGATGCCGTCCACCCGATCCCGGCCGAGACGATCCTCGCCCAGATCGACAGTGTGGTGTCCGACCTCGGCGTCGACGCGATCAAGATTGGCATGATCGGCGGCGCCTTCGCCGCGCGCGTCGTCGCCGAACGCCTCGCCGCGCTCAAGCCGAAGGTACCGATCGTGTTCGACCCGGTGATGGTCGCGACCAGCGGCGACGCGCTCGCCGACGACAACACCGTCGCCGCCTTCGGCCAGCTGATGGAGCTGGCGACGATCGCCACGCCCAATCTCCCCGAGCTTCGCCGCCTGACCAGCGAGGAAGACCCGGTTGCCGCCGCGCTCCACCTCGTCGGCCAGCATGGCTGCGCGGTGCTGGTGAAGGGCGGCCACGACGAGGGCGAGGCGCTCGCCGACGCGCTGATCGAAACCGACAACATCACCAGCTGGCAGGGCACGCGGATCGAAACGACCAGCACCCACGGCACCGGCTGCACGCTCGCCTCCGCCATCGCTTTCTATCTCGGCGCGGGCCTCCGCCTCACCGACGCGGTCGAGCGCGCGCGCCTGTTCGTGCGCATGGCGCTGCTGGAGGCGCCCGGGCTGGGCGGCGGCCACGGTCCGCTCGGCCAGCAGAAGGTCCGCCTCGACACCGGGCTTGGCCTGCGCCTCAACCAGGTGACGGTAACGGGCAAGGATTTCCGCAAGATGGTCGGCTTCTACAAGGCGCTCGGCCTGACCCAGATCGTCGACAGCCCGGAGAACAGCTACGCCCGCTTCGAGGCCGGCGGCGCGACCTTTTCCGTCCAGTGCGATCCCGACGCGGAGAGCGGCGAGAATGTCGCGGTCTATTTCGAATGCGACGACCTCGACGAGCGCGTCGATCGCCTCGCCCGCCTTGGTATCCCCTTCGAGCACGGCCCGCGCAACCAGCCGTGGATGTGGCGCGAGGCGCGCTTGCGCGATCCGGGCGGCAACACCGTCTTCCTCTACAAGGCCGGCGAATCCCGCCGCTTCCCGCCGTGGCGCATTTGAGGCAATGATCGCCGCACGATGATCGCGGGAATCGATGAGGCGGGACGGGGGCCACTGGCTGGGCCGGTGGTGGCGGCCGCCGTAATCCTGTGCGGCAAGGAAATTCGAGGGCTGGGCGACAGCAAGGTGCTAAACGGCGCGACCCGCGCCAAGCTGGCCGCCCGTATCCAGGAACGCTGCCACGTCGGCATCGGCATCGCCTCGGTCGACGAGATCGACGCCATCAACATCTTTCAGGCGACGATGCTCGCCATGACCCGCGCCGCCGAGGCCTTGTGCGCGCGGGTCGGCTGCGACCCGCTCGAAATCCTGATCGACGGCAACATGACTCCCGCCGGTCGCCGTCCGGAATGGCGCTGGCCCGCCCGCGCGATCGTCGGCGGCGACGCGAAGGAGCGCTGCATCTCGGCCGCCTCGATCATCGCCAAGGAGCATCGCGACGCCATCATGCGCGACGAGGCGGCGCGCCATCCCGCTTACGGCTTCGACCGGCATAAGGGCTACGGGACGCCCGAGCATCTCGCCGCGCTGCGCACCCACGGGCCGAGCCCCTTGCACCGCCGCAGCTTCGCCCCGGTGGCGCAGTTGGCGCTTTTCTGACCCCCTTGAGTCCTTCGAGTCACACCACAAGGGGTTGAGTCTCCCGACCTGCAGGGGACTCAACATCTAGTGGTTGGAATCGTTCGGATTCCTTTTGTTCTGCGCCCGCCTTGATTGGCGTTAACCCTTGTTTCCTTGACCGCGAGTCCGCCCTGACTCACCACGCTCGAGACCAATGGGGAAGGGGCGTATCCAGCCGTGAATTACATCGCACCGGTGACCGGCAATGTTGGCCGGACGACGAAGGCGCGCGTCGCGCCCGTCAAGCGCGAGTTGCCGCTCGACCAGATCCTGATGGGCGACTGCATCGGCGAAATGGCCAAGCTTCCCGACAAGTCGGTGGACATGATCTTCGCCGATCCGCCCTACAATCTGCAATTGGGCGGCGACCTCATCCGGCCGGAGGGAGGCAAGGTCGATGCCTGCGACGACGACTGGGACAAGTTCGACAGCCTCGCTGCCTACGACGATTTCACCCGCGAATGGCTCGAACAGGCGCGCCGGATCCTCAAGGATGACGGCACCATCTGGGTGATCGGCAGCTACCACAACATCTACCGTGTTGGGGCGCTGCTTCAGGACGCCGACTTCTGGATTTTGAACGACATCGTCTGGCGCAAGGCCAACCCGATGCCCAACTTCCGCGGCACCCGCTTCACCAACGCGCACGAGACATTGCTGTGGTGCGCGAAGGACGAGAAGGCGCGCTACACCTTCAACTATCGCGCGATGAAGGCGCTCAACGACGATTTGCAGATGCGCAGCGACTGGGTGCTGCCGATCTGCTCGGGCTCGGAACGCTGCAAGGACGACGCCGGCGACAAGGCGCACCCGACGCAAAAGCCGGAGGCCTTGCTCTACCGTATCCTGCTCGCCTGCACCAAGCCGGGCGATGTCGTGCTCGACCCCTTCTTCGGCACCGGCACGACCGGCGCGGTTGCCCGCCGCCTCGGCCGCAAGTGGATCGGGATCGAACGCGAAAAGGCCTATGTGAAGGTCGCCAAGGAGCGCATCGCCTCAACCCTTCCGCTCGACGAGAGCGCGATGCTGACCGTGCCCGACAAGCGCGGCGCCCCGCGCGTCGCCTTCGGCCTCTTGGTCGAAAGCGGCATGGTCCCGCCGGGCAGCGTCCTCACCGACTCCAAGCGCCGCTGGTCGGCCAGCGTCGGCGCGGACGGCTCCTTGCGCTGCGAGGCCCACGCCGGCTCGATCCACAAGGTCGGTGCCGCGCTGCAGGGCGCGCCGTCGTGCAACGGCTGGACCTTCTGGCACATCGAGCAGGGCGGCCAGCTGGTCGCGATCGACGCGCTTCGCCAGCAGCATCTCGCCGGCCTGTAAGCGGGCGATGCGCACGCTCTTCAGGCCCACCGGTTTCGTCGATTCCCCGTTCGGCCATGACGGGAAGGTCGCGCGGCTCGCGGGCGGACTGAACTGGTTTGCGTCCGTCGAAATGATCCATGGCGACGGCACGCGCGAGCTTGTGCCGGTCGAGGGAATCGAGGCCCGCTTCGACGAGGCGATGGCCCGCGACTGGCAGCGCCTGACCTCCGCGCGTGCGCCCCTGCAGATGGGTGAGCGCACCATCCGCCTCGACCAGCCGCAGGTGATGGGCATCGTCAACGTCACCCCCGACAGCTTCTCCGACGGCGGCGCCTATGGCGACGCGCAGGCTGCGGCCGAGGCCGGCGCCGACATGACCGCCGCGGGTGCTGCGATCCTCGACGTTGGCGGCGAGTCCACGCGGCCGGGCGCCAAAACCGTGTGGGAAGGCGACGAGATCGAGCGCGTGCTCCCCGTCGTCCAGCGCCTCGCCGCGGGCGGGCAGGCGGTCAGCATCGACACGCGCAAGGCCGCGGTCGCCGAAGCCGCGCTCGGCGCGGGGGCGCGGCTCGTCAACGACGTCTCCGGCCTGACCTGGGACGAGCGCATGGCCGGCGTCGTCGCGGCCTCGGGCGCGCCCGTCGTCATCGTGCATGCGCAGGGCGACCCGCAGACGATGCAGGACGACCCCCGCTATGACGACGTGCTGGTCGACGTGTTCTTCTGGCTCGAGGCGCGCATCGCCGCCGCCGAGGCCGCCGGCATCGCCCGCGAGCGCATTCTGGTCGATCCCGGCATCGGCTTCGGCAAGAGCGTCGCGCACAACCTCGCGCTGATGAACGGCCTCGCGCTGTTCCATGGGCTTGGGTGCCCGATCGTGCTGGGCGCCAGCCGCAAGCGGATGATCGGTGCACTCGCCGGCGAAGCCCCCGCCGACCGCCGCTTGCCCGGCAGCCTCGCGCTGGCGCTCAAGGCCGTCGAGCAGGGCGCGCAGATCGTCCGCGTCCACGACGTCCCGGAGACGGTGCAGGCGCTCAAGGTCTGGCGCGGCCTGCGGGACCAGGCGCTGACGCCGCGGCTGGCCTGAAGGCGACGACCATCGGCCCCAGTTCGGTGAATGCGTCGAGGCGCTCGTTGGCGGGATCCCACAGCGAGCTGACCGACCCGTCGAGGTAGAGCGCGTCGCGTACCTTCAGCGTGTTGCGGTAGAAGCGGGCGAACTTGCCGAACGACACCGCGTCGCGGCTGATGACGAACAAGGGCTTGCCGTCCGGACCGATGCCGACGCCGTTGCGGATATGCTTGCTGGTGCCGTCGCGGTCGAACGCCGGATGGAGCGCGCCGTCGATCACCAGCATCGGCCCGGACTGGGTGGCGAAGGCCACGTCCGCTCCGCCGTCATAGGCCGCGCTCGTCGTGACCACCGCGCTTCCGTCGCGGCGGATCGCGAAGACGCCGTTGGGCAAAAGATGGAAATTGCCGCCGCCCTCGCGGCGGTTGAGCGCCTTCACCGTTCGCCCGTCCTCGACCAGCAAGCCGATCGGCTTGCCCGCTTCGTCGAACATGCCCGCGTTCATCGCGAAGGCGACCGCGTCGGCGCGTTCGCCCAGCGATTGCGCGAGCGCCGGGAAGCTGCGGACGCCGCTGCGGATTTCGACCGGCCCGTCCGCGCGGCAAACCCAGAAGCGCGATCCATCGAACGCGACGTCGCGACACGCGGACGCCACGGTCGGGAGCGGCTCCGTGACGGGGGAGGCTTGCTCGCACCCCGCAAGAGCGACGAAAAGGAAGGCAAGGAGCCGGCGCATCGCGCCTTGCTTGCCGCGCTCAGCCCTTCGTGTCGATGCCCAGTTCGCCGAGCTTGCGGTAGAGCGTCGAGCGGCCGATGCCGAGGCGGCGCGCGACTTCGGTCATGCGCCCGCGATAATGGCCGATGGCGAGCCGGATGACGTCCGCCTCGATCTCTTCCATGCTGCGCAAATGACCGTCGGCACGGAACAGGGTGAGCTGCGGCCCGCCCAGCGCGGCGGCGGCGCTGCCTTCGCTGGCGTCCGGGGCGCGGTCGCTGCGGCGGCCCGAGAAGCGCGACTGGATGGCGATGTGCGGGAAATCTTCGGCGGTCAGCGAACCCGACGTGCAGGTCAGCGCGGCACGGAACAGCACGCCGCCCAGCTGCCGGACGTTGCCCGGCCAGCCATAGCGCATCAGCACCGCCAGCGCCTCGTTCGAGATGCCGAGCGGTTTCTCGCCCGATTGCTCGGCGATCCGCGCCAGCAGGTGGCGGGCCAGGGCGGGAATGTCGGTGCTGCGGTCGCGCAACGGCGGGATCGACACGGTCACCGCGCTGATCCGCTCGCGCAACTGCGGGTCGAACTCGTCGCCGAGCGGCGCGCTGCACGTCGCGATCACGCGCACGTCCACGCTGTTGGACCCGTTGCAGCCGACCGGCCGGACCTCGCCGGTCGCCAGCGTGCGGTCGAGCAGCGCCTGCGTGTCGGCGGGCAGCGTCCCGATCTCGTCGAGCAGCAGCGTGCCGCCGTCGGCTTCGACCACCGCGCCGACCTTTTCCGCGAAGGCGCCGGGGAAGGCGCCGGCGACATGGCCGAAAAGGGTCGAATCGATGATGTTGGCCGGCACCGCCTTGCAATCGACCTCGACGATCGGTCCCTTGGCGCGGAGGCTCGCGGCGTGGATGGCGCGGGCGAAGGTTTCCTTGCCGGTGCCCGGCTCGCCGACGATCAGGATCGGCAGGCGATTGCGCGCGGCCTTGGCGGCGACCGCCAGCGCGGCGCGGAAATCGGGCGCGGCGCCGACCAGCTCCTCAAGCGACAGCTCGGGCGCGAGCTTCTCGGCCAGCGGCGCCAGTTCGCCGGTCGGGCGGCGGCGGTCGCGGTGGACGTTCAGCGCCTCGAGCAACCGCTCGCTCGCGACCGGCTTTATCAGGAAATCGCTGGCCCCGGCGCGCATCGCCTCGACCGCCAGGCCGAGCTGCCGGTCGTCGGCGAGCACGATGATCGGCATGTCGGGGCGCGCGGCGCGGACGTCGGCGATGAGCGCCGGGCCGGTCGCGCGATCCCAGTCGGGGATCAGCAAGGCCCGTACCTCGCGCCCGTGCGGTCCGCGCAGCATGGCCAGCGCGGCCGGATCCGACGCGGCCGCGACCAGGCTCCAGCCCGCCCGCGACGCCGTCGCGGCGATCGCGCGGCGCTCGGCCGGATCGCTGCCGACCAGCAGCACGGTTCGAAGAAGGTTCTCGCGCATCTGTCCTGCCTTTCGCGCGTGCACGCTAACGCGAAGGGGTAAAGGGGCGATTAAGGGCGTTCCAACAAAGCGCTTGGGCTGGGCCGCCGCGATTGATAAGGACGACGCCAGAACCAACTTACTATCGAGGGTATACCCATGGCCGAAGTGCCGAGCGCCGAAGGCGGTCACGACCAGAATTTCCCGGCTCACGTCAGCAATTACGAAGGCTTCCTTTCGCTCTTCAAATGGGGCGCGGTGCTGACGGCCATTATTACGGCGATCGTCCTCTACATCATCGCGAACTAGGGCGGGCCGGTTGAAGATCGCGGTCCTCAAGGAAGCGGCGCCCGAAACCCGGGTCGCCGCCATCCCCGAAACGGTGAAGAAGTTCGCCGGCCTGGGGGCCACGATCGCGGTCGAAGCGGGCGCCGGCGCGCATGCCGGCGTCACCGACGCCGATTATGCGGCGGCGGGCGCCAGCACGGGCAGCCGTGCCGAGGTGCTGAACGACGCCGACATCATCCTGACCGTCACCGGCCCCGACCCGGCGTCGCTGACGGGTGCCAAGGCGGGCGCGATGCTGCTCGGCGCGCTCGATCCGGCGCGCCGCGCCGACGATATTGCCACTTACGCCAAGGCGGGGCTCGACCCGCTGGCGATGGAAAAGATGCCGCGCATCACGCGCGCGCAGTCGATGGACATCCTGTCCTCGCAATCGAACCTTGCCGGCTACAAGGCGGTGGTGGACGCGGCCGCGGCTTATGGCCGTGCCTTCCCGATGATGATGACCGCCGCGGGCACGGTCAGCCCGGCCAAGCTGTTCGTCATGGGCGTCGGCGTCGCGGGCTTGCAGGCGATCGCCACCGGGCGCCGGCTCGGCGCGCAGGTCAGCGCGACCGACGTGCGCTCGGCCACCAGGGAGCAGATCCAGTCGCTTGGCGCCAAGGCGATCTTCGTCGAGGGCGTGGCGGGGATCGAGGGCGAAGGGCAGGGCGGCTACGCCGGCGAGACCAGCGAGGAATATAAGAAGGCGCAGGCCGAGCTCGTGTCCGGCCACATCGCCAAGCAGGACATCGTCATCACCACTGCGCTGATCCCGGGGCGCCCGGCGCCGCGGCTGATCAGCGATGCGCAATTGCAGACGATGAAGCCCGGCAGCGTGATCGTCGACCTGGCCGCCGAAGCCGGCGGCAATGTCGAGGGCTGCGTCGCGGGCGAGACGGTAATTCGGCATGGAGTCACGATCATCGGCGCGGTCCAGCTGGCGCGCAGCCTGGCCGCCGACGCGTCGGCGCTGTTCGCGCGGAACCTCGCCAATTTCCTGACAGCCTTCTGGGACAAGGAACAGGGCGTCCCGCTGCTGCCCGACGACGATGAGATCGTCACCGCGCTGCGCGTCGCGCGGGTGGCCGAACCCGCCTGACCCCGCCGTCCGGCAGCATTTCGCCCCGAATCGGACGCATTCCACGACTCGAGTCGCGACTCGCGTGATCACCTAAAGGCGCCGCCCAGCCGACGCCGTCCCGTCCCCCCAAAGTCACGGCAAAGAAAAAGACCGCCCGGAGCAAGTCCGGACGGTCCTAATCTTTTGAATCGGTTAGCTTCTTTTGGAATCAACCACCGCTACCGGCGTTGCTCCAGCCGCTGCCGAACAGCCAGCTCCAGAAGCCCTTCACCGCAGGACGCTTCTTCATAGTCGTACCCCTGTCGTTGCGTGCACAATCGCTCCGGCACGGGGTCGATATTAACCTTAATCGAAATGGTTAGCAAACGATTCAGGATATCCGTTAACTATTAGGCCGCGCTCCTCCTGCGTTCTGCTTTGAGACGACGGGTCAATTCTTCGAAACTCATCGGCCGGCCGACGACGAAGCCCTGGACCTGGTCGCAGCCCATCGCCTGCAGCTGCTCGACGCTGCCCGGGTCCTCGACCCCCTCGGCCACCACCGTGCGGCCCAGCGAATGGGCGAGGGTGATGGTCGACTGGACCATGATGAGGTCGGAGCGGTTGTCGCGCATCGCCCGGATGAAGCTCTGGTCGATCTTGATCTCGCTGGCCGGCACCTTCTTGAGATAGTCGAGCGTCGACAGGCCGGTGCCGTAATCGTCGATGGCGATCCGCACGCCGAGGTCGCGCAGCCGCACCAGCATGTCGATGCCCGCGCCCGTGCCGTCGACCGCCGCGGTTTCGGTCAGTTCGAGGATCAGGCGGTTCGCGTTCAAGCCATGGCGGGCGAGCAGGGCGCCGACCCGCTCCGGCAGGGCGCGGTCGTTGAGCATGCGCGCTGACAGGTTGACCGCCATTTCCAGGGGATAGCCCTCACGGCCGATCCGGGCGGCGGCGGCGATCGCCTGGTCGAGCACGTAATCGGTAAGATGTTCGATGCGATCGCTCTGCTCGGCGGCAGTGACGAACTCGGTGGGGCTGATCGGGCCTTTGTCGGGGTGCGTCCAGCGCGCCAGCGCCTCGACCCCGACGGTCTTGCGCGTGGCGAGGTCGATCTTGGGCTGGAACGCCAGCCAGACGTGGCCATTGTCGATGGCCTCGTCGAGCTGCGAGAGGAGCGACAGGCGCCACGGCACTTCCTGCTGGCGCGCGGGATCGTGGAACTTCCACTTGAGCGATTCGGCGTCGGCTTCCTGCGCGGCGACGAGCGCGCTGCCGAGACGGCTCGAGATGGAGCGGCTGCTGCCCAGTTCGACGCCGAAGCTCAGCGCCACGTCGTAGCTCGTCCGATCGACCTTCACCGGCGACCGGAACAGAGCGTGCAGCGCCTCGAGATGCGACGCGAAGGGCGTCGACTTGTCGGCGAACCAGGCGAAGATGCCCTCGTCGCCCTGGAAAATCTTCTTTTCGCGGTTGCCGAGCGTCAGCCGCTGCACGATCTGCTCGACCAGCGCGCGTTCGCCCTCGGCGTTCAGGGTCGAGGCGATCTCCGCGAAATTATGGATCCGGACGGCAACCAGCGGCAGGTCGCGCCCGTCGCGGTCGGCGCGCAGCGCGGCGAGGTTGGGAAGCCCGGTCAGCCCGTTGACGAGGCCACCCGACCGCATCCGCCGCCACATCATCCGGCCGGCGATGGTCAGCACCAGGAAGAGGCCCGCGGTGACGTCGACGAACACCAGGTTCATCTCCAGCAGGATCGGCGCCAGCAGCAGCACGCCCGTCGCCCCGACGAGGTAAAGGACGCGCTCGCGATAGGCGGCGAGCAGGCAGGCGCCGAGCGCGAACAGGAAGGCGGGGACCCAGCCCAGCGCGAAGGGATTGCCCTTCTTCAGCGTTTCCGCCGCGATGATGTGCACATAGACGCCGCCGCGCTTGCCGACCCCCGGGATACGGTACTGGTCGCCGATGACGAAGCTGTTGGTGCCGATCACCACTTTCTTGCCGGCAATGGCGGCGCGCGCGACCTTGCCGTTGAGGACGTCGGTCGCGTCGACGACGGGGATGCTGTCGGGCGTGATCGAATAATCGATCGGGAATACGCCCGCCTCGGCCGGACGGCGATCGGCAAGCGCCATCGCCATCGACGGCAGTCGGCGGCCATCGATTACCGCCAGGGTCGGCATCTGCCAGACGGCCAGCTGCCAATTATATTCGATCGAGATGGAGGCGAGGCGGGCCAGGTCGCGCAGCGGGGCGATCGGCAAGCCGTCATTCTCGCGGCCGTTCCGGTCGCCGACGCGGGTCTGCGCGGCCAGCGTGACGTTGCCGGCGCGCTTGACCGCATCGGCCAGCGCCTTGTCGTCGGCGGCCCTGGTCGGCCCGCCATAGAGGATGTCGGCGTGGATCTCGCGCGCGCCGAGCGTGTCGAGGGCGGTGATGAGGTCGCCCTGACGGGTCCGGCTCCACGGCCAGTCGCCCTGTTCCTTGAGGTCGCGCTGCCCGATCTGGACCAGCACGATCTCGCCGCTCGCGGCGGAGGGGTGGGCCTTGTTCCGCGCGATCCGCAGCGCGTCTTCCAGCAATTCGCCGAAGCCGGTCAGGCCGAACAGCAGGGCGAGCAGGATCGGCCACATCAGCAACTTGCGGTGCTGGTGGCGCAGTTCGCTGGGCGTGAACTGCTTGTGCGGCACGTCGATCCTTTCGCCCGCACCCTAACGCGCGAAAGGTTAGGAAATCATAAACCGCGACCCGGCGGAGGCCGGTTAACACGCTCGGAAATCGGGTTAATCGCCCAGCAGGTGAAGCGCCACCTGGCGCCGCTGCGGCGCACTGCGATGCTCGAACAGGAAAATGCCCTGCCACGTGCCCAGCGCCAGCCGCCCGCCGACCAGCGGAACCGACAGGCTCGTCTGGGTCAGCGCGGCGCGCAAATGCGCGGGCATGTCGTCGGGCCCCTCGTCGTCATGCTCGTATCCGTCGCTCTCCGGCGCGATCCGCTCGAAATAACGTTCGAGGTCGCGGCGCGCGGCCGGCGCCGCATTCTCCTGGATCAGCAGCGACGCCGAGGTGTGCCGGCAGAACAGGGTGAGCAGCCCGTCCGCCATCCCCTTCGCCGCCACCCAGTCCTGAACCGCGTCGGTGCATTCGACCAGCCCCGTGCCGGCGGTCGCGATGGTGAGGATGGTCGTGGCCTGCGGCATCGCTTCTCCCTAGCCCAAGTCGATCGCCCCTCGACAGCCCCGACTTCGCCCGCCAAGGTGCGGCAAAAGAACGAGGGGCGGCGATGGACTTCATTTCGATCCTGTCGATTTTCGTATTGGCCTGTTTCGTCGGCTATTACGTGGTCTGGTCGGTCACCCCGGCGTTGCACACGCCGCTGATGGCGGTCACCAACGCCATCTCCTCGGTCATCATCGTCGGCGCGCTGATCGCGGCGGCGGCGAGCGGCAGCCCCGCTTCAAAATGGCTCGGCCTCATCGGCGTCGTCCTTGCCAGCATCAACATCTTCGGCGGCTTCGCGGTCACCCAGCGCATGCTGGCCATGTACAAGAAGAAGGAGCGCTAGGGCATGCACGACGCCGCTCCGATCCCCGCCTGGGTCCTTCTCGCCTATCTCGTTTCAGGTATCTGCTTCATTCTCGCGCTGCGCGGCCTGTCGAGCCCCGAGAGCAGCCGCCGCGGCAACAATTTCGGCATGCTCGGCATGGCCATTGCGGTGGTGACGACCCTTCTCGTCAGTTTTGGCGTCGGCGAGTTGTTCGGCAATTCGACAAGTGACACCCGCTATCTTGTTATCGACCAGATTGCCCTGCTCGAGATTGCGGCCGCCATCGCGGTCGGCGCCGTAATCGGCCTCCTCACCGCGCGTCGCATCGCGATGACAGCGATGCCCCAATTGGTGGCCGCATTCCACAGTCTCGTCGGCCTCGCAGCGGTGTTGGTTGGCGCGGCGGCATTCCTCAATCCGGTGGCGTTCGGCATTGCACCATTCGTGCATACTAAAATGGCAGGCGGGCTAAGTGTGTGGGAGAGCGGATCAATCTTCCCGGCGAGCCGTGTCGAACTCGGCCTCGGCGTCGCGATCGGCGCAATCACCTTTTCCGGCTCGGTCATCGCCTTCCTCAAGTTGAACGGCAACATGGGCGGCAAGCCCATCCTCCTGCCGCTGCGCCACGTCATCAATCTCGGCACGCTTGTCGCGATTCTCGGCCTGATCGCCTACTTCACGCAGGACCAGGCGCCGTGGGTGTTCTTCACCATCATGGCGCTGAGCTTCGCCATCGGCTTCCTGCTCATCATCCCGATCGGCGGCGCCGACATGCCGGTCGTGGTCTCGATGCTGAACAGCTATTCCGGCTGGGCGGCGGCAGCGATGGGCTTCACGCTCGGCAACACCGCGATGATCATCACCGGCGCGCTGGTCG
>CAZKCD010000009.1:0-26684 GCA_964551235.1 uncultured Sphingomonas sp. | reverse complement strand
TGATGGAGACCTATGGCGCGGACATCATCCGGCTGTGGGCGCTGAGCGTCGATTATACCGAGGACCATCGCATCGGCGACGAGATCCTGAAGGGCGTCGCCGACCAGTATCGCAAGCTGCGCAACACCTTCCGCTATTTGCTCGGCGCGCTGGACGGGTTCGACGGGAGCGAGGGCGTGGCGCCGGCCGAGATGCCGGCGCTGGAGCGCTACATGCTGACGCTGCTGGCGGACCTCGACGCGCGGCTGCGGACCGCGGTGGAGGCGTTCGACTTCAACGATTACACGCGGGCGCTGACCGACTTCTGCAACAACGACCTGTCCGCCTTCTTCTTCGATATCCGCAAGGATTCGCTCTATTGCGACGGCGCGAACGACCCGACGCGGCGGGCCTACCGGACGGTGCTGGACGTGCTGTTCCACGCGCTGGTGCGCTACGCGGCGCCGGTGCTGGTGTTCACCGCCGAGGAAGTGTGGGGGACGCGCTATCCAGGCAAGGGCAGCGTCCACCTGCTGGAGTGGCCGAACATCCATCTTGGCGACGACGACCGCGTCGATCTTGATGCGTGGGCGGCGCTGCGCGCGCTGCGCGAGAAGGTGACCGAGGCGATCGAGCCGCTGCGCCGCGAGAAGGTGGTGGGATCGAGCCTCGAGGTCGAGGTGACGGTGCCGAGCGATGCCGACCCGGCGCTGCTGGCGGAGCTGTTCATCGTGTCGTCGGTGACGAAAGGCGACGAGCTGGCGGTGGCCAAGACGGCGAAGAACAAGTGCGGGCGCTGCTGGCGGCACCTGCCCGAAGTGGTCGAGGACGGCGACCTGTGCGCCCGGTGTGACGAGGTGGTGAATGACTAATCGTACGGCCGCCTGGGCGACGGCGCTGGCCTTCTTCCTCTTCGACCAGCTGACCAAGTGGTTCGTCGGCGGGCCGCTGGGGCTGACCCAGCTTGGGCAGCATATCGACCTGTTGCCGTTCTTCGATTTCACGCGGGTCCACAATTATGGGATCAGCCTGGGGCTGTTCCAGGCCGAGAGCGATACCGGGCGCTGGATCCTGGTTGGCCTGACCGCCGCGATCGCGGCGATGGTCGCCTTCTGGATCACGCGCGAGGACAAGCGCGGCGACCAGCTGGCGCTGGCGATGGTGCTGGGCGGGGCGCTGGGGAATATCGTCGATCGCGTGCGCTTCGGCTACGTGTTCGACTTCCTCGACCTGCATTTCGGCGAGTTCCGCCCCTTTTATGTCTTTAATGTTGCCGACGCCGCGATTAGCATCGGCGTCGTTATCCTGCTGCTACGCGCCTTCCTGGTGAAATCCGGGGCGCCCGAGGAGAATTTAGATCATGCGTAAGGCGCTCATCACTGCCCTCCTGCTCCCGGCGCTCGCGCTCGGCGGCTGCTCGCTCTTCCAGAAGAAGACGAAGTCGCTCGACGAGTTCGCGGTAGCCCGCAACGCGCCGCTCGTGATCCCGCCCGATTACGCGCTGACCCCGCCGGTCGCCGGCACCATCAGCACCACCGCCGAAGGCAGCCAGGCGCAGGCGATCGAGGCGCTGTTCGGCGGCCCGGCCCCGCGCAGCCAGTCGGAACGGAGCCTGCTGGAGAATGCCGGCCGCGACCGCGCGATGCTGGGCGCCCGCTCGGCCGCCGGCGACCCCGACACGCGCGTCGTCGACAAGGGTAACGACACGCAGACGATCATCAACGCGCCGGAAACGAACACCCAGGACGCCACGGCCCAGCCGCCGCAATAAGCCAAACGAGGGGGAACGATGGCCGCCGAATCGCTGAGCTCGAGGCTCGCCGAACTGGAATCCATCCTCGACCGCGCCAAGCGCCGGTTCGAGGAAGGGCTGAAGATCGTCGAGGAAGCGCACGAGACCTTCGCCGAATTGCAGCAGGCGCTGCTCGGCGCGCCCGGATCGCTCACCGCCGAGGAGAGCGAGGAAGCGGCCTCCAAGCTGCTCTCGCGCCTCAAGGCGACCGGCGCCGACATGCCCGAGACGCTGTGCGGCGGCCGCCTGGCGGTCGATCCGGTGCAGCGCCTGATCCGCATCGACGGGCACCCGATCGGCATCACCGAAATGGAATATCGCGTGCTGGAGCTGTTGGCCTTCGCGCGCAACAACGTTGTCACGCGCACGATGCTGCTGAAGCACCTCTACCGCCGCGCCGACGACCAGCCGCAGCCCAAGATCATCGACGTCTTCATCTCCAAGCTGCGCAAGAAGCTCCGGCTCGCCAGTGACGGGCAGGAGTTCATCGAGACGATCCCGCAGCGCGGCTGGATCCTGCGCGACGTGGACGCCGAAGGGCGTCCCGCCTCCTAAACGGAGCCAACGCTTACCGTTTCTTAAACCGCGTCGGGTAAGCCGCGCGGAATGATCCATTTCTTGCCCGATCCGGAGACGGCCCAGCCGATCGCGTCGCCCGTGAGCGCGCGCGTCGACGGCCTGCATCACGCGCTGAGCGTGGTCGCCGGGCTGGGCGGCGACGCGGTCGATAACGTCCGCGTCTTTCCCGTCGACGGCAACGCCAGCCGCTTGGCCGAGGATCTGAGCGAGCGAATCACCGCCGCCTCCGCCGCGGGGCTGGAAGCAATCGCGGCGCTGCGCGACGCGGGCCTGGACGCCAATCCGGCGGCGGCGCGCGTGCTGGCCGACATGATCCGCGACGGGCTCGACGCGATCGGCGCCGTCACCAGCCTCTAGGCGGGGCCGCGCTCCTTCGGCGTTGCCTGATCGGCGCCCCATTCCGACCAGCTGCCGTCGTACAGGCGATGCCCGCGCCCGCCGAGCCGACGCGCGGCGAAGATCAGGCTGTTGGCGGTGACCCCCGATCCGCAACTCGCCACGAACGGCTGAAGCGGATCGACGCCGGCCGCGGCAAAGGCCTCGGCGAGCGCGACGTCCGACTTGAATGAGCCGTCCTCGCGGTAGAGCGCCGCATAGGGCAGGTTCTTCGCGCCCGGGATATGGCCGGATGCGACGCCGGGGCGTGGATCCTCCTCCGTCCCTTCGAAGCGGGCGCGGCCGCGGGCATCGACCACCGGCAGGCCGGTGCCGCGCAGCAAATCGTCCTTGGTGACGACCTGGTCGGTGCCGGCCGTGGCGTCGAAGCGCGCGGCGCGCGGGCGCGCTTCGCCCTGCTCGACGGGACGGCCTTCCTTGCGCCACTTCTGGAAGCCGCCGTCGAGGATGGCGACGCGGTCCGCGCCGAAATGGCGAAGCATGAACCAGCCGCGCGCCGCGGTGCGCAGCGGGCTGTTGTCGTAGACGACGATCCTGTCGTCGCGCCCGACGCCTAGCGCGACCATCGCCGCGCCGAAATCGGCGGCGCTCGGCAGGCTGTGTGGCGCGGGGTTGGAGCGGTCGGCGACCACGGCGATGTCGAGGAAGCGCGCGCCCGGGATGTGCGCGTCGCGGAATTCGGCGGCCCCGTCGCGGTTGTCGGCGGGCATGAAGGCGCTGCAGTCGACGATAGCGAGGTCGTCGGCCCCGAGATTGTTGGCCAGCCACTGGGTGGTGACGAGGTCGTCCATGCGCGCGCTCCTGCCGGTTCGATGCGCGAGGATAGCGGCGCGGGCGAGTCGCTGCTAGGAGCGCTGGCCCATGAGCCTCACACCCAAGCATCTCGGCCAGACCAGCGCGCTGCCCGCCTCCCCGGAGGAAGCGGCGCTGGACTATGTCGCCAACCCGCGCCCCGGCGAACTCTACCTGGTGCGCTTCACCGCGCCCGAGTTCACCTCGCTGTGCCCGGTGACCGGCCAGCCCGATTTCGCGCATCTCGTCATCGATTATGCGCCGGGCGACACCATCGTCGAATCCAAGAGCCTCAAGCTGTTCCTCGGCGCGTTCCGCAACCACGCGGCCTTCCACGAGGATTGCACGGTGGGCATCGGCAAGCGCCTGGCCGACGAGATGAAGCCCACGTGGCTGCGCATCGGCGGCTACTGGTACCCGCGCGGCGGCATTCCGATCGACGTCTTCTGGCAGACCGGCGCGCCGCCCGAGGGACTGTGGCTGCCCGACCAGGGCGTGCCGTCCTATCGCGGGCGTGGCTGAGCCCTTCCGGATCGTCATTTTCGGCGCCGGCTCGATCGGCGGGTTCGTCGGCGGCTGCTGGCAGGCGGCGGGCCTCGACGTGCGCTTCATCGGCCGACCGTCCTTTCGCGACGATATCGCCCGCGAGGGCATGACGCTGACCGACGAGCGGGGCTGGCGGCGCGAGCTGCCGGCCGATGCGGTCGAATATTCCGTCGGCCCGGACGCGCTGGGCGATGCCGACCTCATCGCGCTGGCGGTGAAGAGCGGGGCGACCGCCGAGGCGGCGCGGACAATCGCCGACCACGCCCGGCCGGGCACGCCGGTGCTGAGCCTGCAGAACGGGATCGGCAATGCTCGCGTGCTGGAGGACGCGCTCGGGCCGGCTTTCCCCGTGGTGCGCGGGATGGTGCCGTTCAACGTCGCCTATCTGGGCGATGGCCAATTCCACAAGGGCGTCGCCGGGCAGTTGATGGCCGAGGACGTGCCGGTGATGCGGACGCTGGCCGCGGCGGTCGGCGCCTCGCCCGCGGGGCTGGAGCTACGCGCCGACATGGTCGCGGTGGCGTGGGGCAAACTGCTCATCAACCTCAACAACGCCGTCAACGCGCTGTCGGGGCGGACGCTGATCGCGCAGCTCCGCGAACGCGGTTACCGGCAGGTCGTCGCGGCGACGCAGCGCGAGGGGCTCGCCTTGCTCGACGCGGCGGGGATCGTGCCGGCCAAGGTCGGCGCGGTCGGGCCGCGCTGGATCCCGCGCGTCATGGCGGCGCCCGACTGGCTGTTCCGCCGGCTGTTCCTCAAGGCGTGGAAGATCGACGAGCATGCGCGCTCATCGATGGCGGACGACCTCGCGCGCGGGCGGACGACCGAGATCGCCATACTCAACGGCGAGATCGTCGCGCTCGCCGAGCGGCTGGGGCGCGATGCGCCGGCCAACCGCCGGGTCGTCGCGCTCGTCCGCGCGGCCGAGGCCGGCGGGCGGCGCGACTGGGGGCCCGACGAATTGCGCCGGGCGGTGCTCGGCCGTTAGCTGGCGGGGACCGCCGCCTTCCGCCGAGTCCAGGCGTAAAGGTAGGTAATCGCCCCGGCGAAGAGCAGGATACCCATCGGCGTCGCCCACGGATTCTCGCCGAAGATCGCCAGCACCGCCGCGCTATCCTCGCTGCCCGCGCGCTCGGCGCCGGCAACCACCGCGGCGTACGCGACGCCCATCAGGCTTTCGCCGACGATGAGGCCGGTGGCCATCAGCGTGCCGATGCGCTCGGCAAATTCCGGGTTGGCGCGGGTCGCCGCCCAGCGGTTGTAGAGGTAGCCGGCGAGCGCGCCGATCGGGATGAGGATGGTGAGGTCCATCGGCAAGTAGATGCCCATGCCGACCGCGAGCGCGGGCAGGCTGTACTTGCTCGTGTTGCGGCGAAGCAGTTCGTCGACGACGATGACGACGACGCCGATGATCGCACCGAGGCGGATCAGGCTCCAGTCGAGGCTGCCGCCGAGCACGCCCTGCGCGATCGCACTGATCAGCGCCGCCTGCGGGGCCGCGAGCGCGTTCTCGCCCGCGCCCGGCGCGCCGACGAAGCCGAAGGCGCTGTTCAACAGGTCGAGGATCGGCGGGATGACGAGCGAGCCGAAGATGACGCCGAGCACCAGCGCCACCTGCTGCTTCCACGGGGTCGCGCCGACCAGCTGGCCGGTCTTCAGGTCCTGGAGATTGTCGTTGGAGATGGTGGCGATGCCGAAGATGATCGCGGTGACAAACAGGGCGAAGGCGACGAGGCTCTGCGTCGCCTCCGGGCTGTTGCCGTTGCCGAACAGCGCCGCGAGGATCAGCGAGATGCCGAGGACCGAGAGGATGCCAACGCCCGAGACCGGGCTGTTCGACGCGCCGATCAGGCCGGCCATGTAGCCGGTGACCGAGGCGATGATCACGCCCGCGCCGAGGATGTAGGCCAGCGACCAGCCCACGGTGAGGCCGGTGGCCTCGGCGATCGGGCCGCTCTGCCCGAATGCCATGAGCAGGAGCGCGATCGGGATCATCGCCGCGAGGATGGTGCCGGCGACGATGGTGATGGGCAGGTCGCGTTCCCCGATCGCAAGCTGTTCGCCCGCGCCGCGCGCGCGGCTGGCGGCGAGCGAGTCCTTGATGCCCTTGAGAATGGGGCCGAGGATCTTGAGCAGGGTCCAGATGGCGGCGACGCCGATGGTGCCCGCGCCGATGAAGCGCACCTTGTTGCGGAAGACATCGGCGACGATGGCGTCGACTTCGGCGCCCGCCGGGACGCCCGCCTGCGCGGTCAGCCACGGCAGCAGCCAAACGCGGGCGATGAGCAGGCCGACGATCATGGCGATGCCGACCGCGAGGCCGACGAGGTGGCCGACGCCGATCAGCGCCATGGAAAGGCTGGCCGAGACGCCGGTCGCGCCCGCGCCGACGCGGAAACTTTTTTCCGCCGCTTCCGCGACGAGGCGCATCTTGGCGAGGACGAAATAGCCGGCCGAGGCGACGCTCGCCATGACAATGGCGACGAGGCCGCGGCGGTTCTCCTCCGCCCCGCCGACCCCGGCGCCGACCTTCAGCACTTCGGCGGCGGCGACGCCTTCGGGATAGGGAAGGTCGCTGCCCGTCACGAGCGCGCGGCGCAGCGGGACCGAGTACATGACGCCCAGAATACCGCCGATGCCGATCACGGCGACCGACAGCCAGTAAGGGAAGCCCGTCCACCAGCCGACCATGATCAGGCCGGGCAGGACGAAGATGATCGCGCTCAGCGTGCCCGCCGCCGAGGCGATGGTCTGGACGATGTTGTTTTCCTGGATGGTGGCGTCGCGGAAGGCCTTGAGGATCGCCATCGAGATGACCGCCGCGGGGATCGAGGTGGCGAAGGTGATGCCGATCTTGAGCCCGAGATAGACGTTGGCCGCGGTGAACAGCACCGTCAGCAAGGCGCCGAGGATGACGCCCCGGATGGTAATTTCCGCCAGCGGCCGCCCCGCGGCCGCCGTTCCCCCCACATTGGCCATCGCCCTACTTCCCCTTTTCGAGTTTCTCGTTCTTCACGTCCGGCAGCGCGAGCTCCGCGTCGCGTTCGAAGCGGACGGTCCTTCCGTAGCGGTCGAGCAGCAGGGCGCTGCCGTCGCGGCGGAGCGGCGTGTCCTTGAACGCGCCTTCCTTCCACATGCCTTCCATCTTGGTGGCGGTGAGGCGGATCACGTTGCCGTCGACGCGCCACGTGCCCTCCCCGCCTTCCGACACGGCGCCATAGTCGAGGCCGTAGAGGAAGTGGCCGTCGGGCTCGAGCTCGATCGCGGCGCCGACCTCGGGCGTGTTCGAGCGGTAGAAGCCGACCGCGGCCGGATCGACCGGTTGCAGCAGGAGGGCGGCGAAAAGCGTCGCGATCATTCGATATTCACCCCGCTCGGCACCGGGCTGGAATGGCGACGAATCACCTGCCAGCCCTTGTCGCCCTTGGCCCAGACGTCGGTCAGCAGCACGCGCTCGTCGATGCAATGGCCCATGAACCGCACCTTCCACTGGGCATCCACGGTCGCGACCATGGTCGATTCCAGCTGGAGCGATTCGACGACGCGCACCTCGAGGCTGGCAATGTCCATCTTGTCGAGCGCGGCGAGCCATTCTTCCAGCCCGACCGCGACCGTGCCGGTCGACCGGATGCCGACCAGCTTAAACTGGGGATGGATGAGCGTACGCAGCGCGTCCTGGTCCTTGGCGAACAGGGCGTCGCGCCACTGCCGCTCAAGGTCGCGGACATCGGCAAGCTTAGCGGCCACGCATCAGCCCGCCGAAGATGCCGCGCAAAATCTGGTTGCCGAGCTGGCGCCCGATCGACGAGGCGGCCGAGCGGGTCGCCGAGGTGATCGCCTTGTCGAACGCGCTGGGCTTGGCCGCTTCCCGCGCGCGGCGGGCCTCCTCGCGCTCGGCCTCGCGGCGGGCGCGATCTTCCTCGCGCTCCGCCTCGCGCCGCGCGCGATCGGCTTCGCGGTCGGCCGCGGCCTGGGCGCGGGCCGCTTCCTTGTCGGCGATCGCCTGCAGCCGCGCGGCTTCGGCGGCGGCCTTGGCGGCGTCGCTGTCGGCCTTGGCCTTGGCGGCGGCGGCGGCGGCCTCGTCACCCTTGGCCTTGAGGATTTCCTCGGCGCTGTCGCGGTCGAGGCGCGTATCGTATTTCGAGCCGATCACGTCGGTCGTGATGAGCACCTGCCGTTCCTGCGCCGTCAGCGGCCCGACCCGCGAGGAGGGGGGCTTGATCAGCGTGCGCTGCACCGGCGAGGGCGACCCGTCGGGGAGCAGCAGCGACACCAACGCCTCGCCGATCTTGAGTTCGGTGATGGCCGCGGCGACGTCGATCGCCGGATTGGGCCGGAACGTGTCGGCGGCCGAACGCACCGCCTGCTCGTCGCGCGGCGTGAAGGCGTTGAGCTTGTGCTGGATGCGGTTGTTGAGCTGGGCCGCCACCTTGTCGGGAATGTCGATCGGGTTCTGGGTGATGAAATAGACGCCGACGCCCTTCGACCGGATCAGGCGGACGACCTGTTCGACCTTTTCCTGCAGCGCGGCGGGCGCGTCGTCGAACAGCAGATGGGCCTCGTCGAAGAAGAAGACCAGTTTGGGCTTGTCGGGATCGCCGACCTCGGGAAGCGTTTCGAACAGCTCGCTGAGCATCCACAGGAGGAAGGTGGAATAGAGCCGCGGGCTCTGCATCAGCTTGTCGGCGGCGAGGATGTTGACGATGCCGTGGCCGTTCTCGTCGAGCTTGAAGAAATCCTCGAGGTCGAGCGCGGGCTCGCCGAAGAAATGCTCGCCGCCCTGCGCGCGCAGCTGGAGCAGCGAGCGCTGGATGGCGCCCACGCTCATCTTGGAGACATTGCCATATTCGAGCGTGAGCTCGTCGGCGCGCTCGCCGACGTGGACCAGCATGGCCTGCAGGTCGTCGAGGTCGAGGAGCATCAGCCCCTCCTTGTCGGCGACGTGGAAGGCGATGGTGAGCACGCCTTCCTGCACCTCGTTGAGGCTCATCAGCCGCGACAGCAGCAGCGGCCCCATCTCGCTGACGGTGGTGCGCACCGGGTGGCCCTGTTCCCCGAACAGGTCCCAGAATTGCACGGGCGAGGCGGCGTAGGTCCAGCCCTCGTAGCCGATGTCCTTGGCGCGCGCGGCGAACGCCTCGTGGGGCTTGGCCGCCACCGAGCCGGGCATGGCGAGGCCGGCAAGGTCGCCCTTCACGTCGGCGACGAAGGTCGGCACGCCGGCGGCGGACAGGCCCTCGACGATGCCCTGGAGCGTGACGGTCTTGCCGGTGCCGGTCGCGCCCGCGATCAGCCCGTGACGGTTGGCGCGCTTGAGTTCAAGCTGCTGGGGGTTTGCGCCCCCGGAGCCCGCGCCGATGTAAAGGGAAGTGGCGTCGTCCGCCATGACCGCGTCGCTCCTCTGATTCCAAGGCCGTCAGCCTAGGCGCAAGGGAGCGACGCGGGCAAGCGAACTTATCGGCCGATTTCAATCCCGACGAAGGCCTCGGGGCTGCTGCCGCTCTTGACCAGCAGCAGCACCGTGTTGCGGCCGGCGCGCCGTGCGGCCTCGACCGCCGCGGCGACGTCGGCCGGCGCGCGCACCGGCTGCTGGTTGACCGACAGGATGACGAAGCCGGGGCGGATGCCCTTTTCCGCGGCATCGCTGGCCGGATCGACCGCAGTGATGATGACGCCGTTGGTGCCGGCCGGAAGGTTGCCGCGCCGCGCCATGTCGGGCGTCAGCGCCTGCAGGGTAAGGCCGAGCGAGGTCGCGCCGCCGGGGGTCGCCGGGTTGTCCGGCGCGCCGTCGTCGTTCGTTCCGAGCTGCTGCGCGAGCTGTTCCTCGGTCGGGCGCTGGGCGACGGTCACGCGCACCGTCTGGCGACGGCCTTCGCGGATGATGTCGACCGGCACGGTCGAGCCGACGCGGGTGTTGGCGATGAGGAAGCTGACGGTCTCGTCCGGGGTGACGTCCTGGCCGTTGACGCGCAGGATGACGTCGCCCTGGCGGATGCCGGCCCGGGCCGCGGCCTGGCCTTCGACCACCGAGCGGACGAGTTCGCCGCGATCCTTGGGCAGGCCGAGCGCCGAGGCGATATTCTCGTCGAGCGGCTGGAGGCCGACGCCGAGATAGCCGCGCTGCGGGCGTTCGCCGCGGCGGAGGCTGTCGATCACCGGCTTGGCGAGCTCGGCCGGGATGGCCAGGCCGATGCCGACGCTGGCGCCGGTCGGGCTGATCAGCGCCGAGTTCACGCCGATGACGTTGCCGGCCATGTCGAACATCGGACCGCCGCTGTTGCCCATGTTGATGCTGGCGTCGGTCTGGATGTAGCGGTCGTAGGCGCCGACGCCGGTGATGCCGCGGTGGAGCGCCGAGATGATGCCCGCGGTGACGGTGCCGCCGAGACCGTAGGGGTTGCCGATGGCGACGACCCAGTCGCCGACCCGCGCGCGGGCGCTGTCGCCCCAGTTGACGTAGGGCAGGTTCTGCCCGTCGATCTTGAGCAGGGCGAGGTCCGACGCGCTGTCGCGGCCGATGATCCGCGCCGAATATTCCTTGCGGTTGGTCAGCGTGACGGTGACGCTGTCGACCGTCCCCTGCCCGTTCGCCCCCTGAATGAGGTGGTTGTTGGTGACGATGTAGCCGTCGGGCGAGATGATGAAGCCCGAGCCGAGCGAGCCGGCTTCACGGGTGCGTCCTTGGCCCTGGCCCTGCGGGTCCTGCTGGCCCTGACCGCCCTGCCCGCCCTGCGGGTTGCCGAAGCGGCGGAAAAATTCCTCGAACGGATCGACCTGCTGCCGCACGGCGATGCGCTGCTTGGTCGAGATGTTGACGACCGCCGGCTGGAGGCGGGCGGCGAGGTCCGCGAAGCTGTCGGGCGCGCCGGCGCGCGGCACGATCGACGACGGGTTGTTCTGCGCAACCTGCGCACCGGCCTGGCCGGTGGTGAGCGAGAAGGCCGTTCCGCCGATCAGCAGGGCGGTGGCCACTCCATAGGCGTAACGCACGGGTCGGGACTCCTTCGAAATCATCTTACCTCTCTTGCTCGCGACTGCACCTGTTTTGACGACGCTAGGTCGGGAGCATGAACGCGAATTGAACGGTTGCGGTCCGTCAGCGGCCTTCGAACTCCTTCAGATATTCGTTCGACGGCGACATGATGATGGTGGTCGGCGCGGCCGGATTGCGCTCGTCCCCGAGGAAGGTCGTGCGGTACGACTGCATCGCCCGGTAGAAATCGTAGAAATCCGGGTCCTTGCCGAAGCTGGCAGCGTAGATGCGCGCCGCCTCCGCGTCGGCTTCGGCGCGGATGATGGCGGCCCGCTTGCCGCCCTCGGCGCGGATCGACTGCGCTTCCTGCTGGCGCGCGGTGCGCATGCGGGCGAAGGCGGATTCGAGCGGCGCGCCGGTCGGCAGGTCGGCCTTCTTGATGCGCACGTCGACGATCTCGACGCCATATTGGCGCGCGACCCGGTTGAGGCCGTTACGGATATTCTCCATCGCGCCCTCGCGCTCGGGGCTGAGCAGCGAGGCGAACGGGCGCTTGCCCAGCTCGTTGCGCAACTGCGAGCCGAGGATCGGCTTCAGCGCGGTCTCGACCCGGTCTTCGGAGCGGGCGGCGATGTACATGCGCAACGGATCGACCACGCGGTACCGGGCGAAGGCGTCCACTTCCAGCCGGCGCTGGTCGGTCGAGAGCACCTGCTGTTCGTCCATGTCGAGGTCGCGCACGCGCTTGTCGATCCACACGACGCTTTCGAGGAACGGGATCTTGACGCTGATGCCCGCACCGCGCTCGCCGAACTTCTCGCCCGGCTCGTACGGGTTGATGATCCGCACGGGCTTGCCGAGGCGCGTCACCACGCCTTGCTGCGTCTCGTTGACGATCTGCACGCTGCTGACGAGCACCAGCAGGGCAAGGAAGGCGATGATTCCGACGCGCATCGGATGCTCGCGGATGTAAGCGATCATCGCGCGCCTCCCGTCGCGGGCTCGGCCGGGGTCGGCTGGCTCCGCTGGATTCGGTCGAGCGGCAGGTAGGGCGTCACGCCCGGCGCCTCCACGATCGTCTTGTCGAGGTTCTTCAGCACGCCCTCCATGGTCTCGTAATAGAGGCGGCGGCGGGTCACCTCTGGGGCGAGCTTGTACTGCTCGTAGACCTTGTCGAAGGACGTCGCCTCGCCCTGCGCGATCTGGCTGATCTGCAGCGCATAGGCGTTGGCGCGGTTGATCGCGCTTTCGGCGTCCTGCTGGGCGGCGGTGACGTCCTTGAACGCCTCGTTCACCGCCTGCGGCGGGTCCGCCTGGCGGATCGATACGTTGCGGATGATGACCCCCGAATCATAGCGGTCGAGCGATTGCTGGATTTCCTCGCGCACGAGCGATTCGATCTGGCCGCGCTTCGGGCCGATCGCGTCGTTGAGCGTCACTTGCGCGACGATCTGCCGCATCGAGCTTTCGGCGACCTGGCGAATGGTGTCCTCGGGGGTGCGCAGTTCGAACAGAAACTGTTCAGGATCGCGGATCGACCAGGTGACCCGGTAAGCGATGTCGATGATGTTCTGGTCGCCGGTCAGCATCAGCGTTTCCTCGCTGGCCGACCCGACGTCGACGTTGCGGATTTCCTCGACGTTGACCTTCTGGACCCGCGCGATCGGCGCGGGCAGCGTCATGTTCGCGCCCGGCGTGAGCGTCGAATGGTAGCGCCCGAACAAGGTGACGACCCCGCGCTCCTCCGCCCCGATCAAGTGGAAGGAGGTGAAAAGGATCCACAAGGCAGTGAAGCCGAGCAGCGCCCAGCCGACGATCGAGCGGTCGGGAAGCCGTCCGCCACCGCCCCCGCCGAAGGGATTGTTGCCCCCGCCGCCGCCGAACTTGCCGCGGTGGCGCTGGAGAAAATCCTCGAGGCTGGAGACGTTCGACGGGCCGCCACGCGGGGCGCCGCCGCGCGGCTCGCTGCCCCACGGACCCGGCGGTGGGCCGGGGGGTTCGTCGCCCCCGCCGCCCTTGCCGCCGCCGCCCTTGCCGCCGCGGCCACCCTTGGGAGGCGGCGCCCCCCACGGTCCCTTGCTGTCGCTGAACAATCCTGCGGCGCGTTCCGCCAGACCGGAAAAAAAGCTCATGCGTCTTACTATAGGAGGCGTTTTCGCGAAAAACAGTGGCGCTCGTCGAAAAGCTGCCTATCCCGCCGCGCATGACCGACTTGCTGCGCGACCACCCCGACGCCGACCGCATCCGCAAGGAGCGGCTGGACGGCGACACGCTGACCCTGATCGTCGAGGTCGGCGGGCTCGACGATGCCGCCCGCGACGCGCTCGAGGCGCGGCTGAAGGAGGCCGGGCGCGCCATCGACGGCGTTGCCACCGTCCGTGTCGCAATGACGGCGTCGAAACGCGGCGGCCCGACGATCATCGCGGTCGGATCGGGCAAGGGCGGGGTCGGCAAGTCGACGCTGACCACCAACCTCGCCGTCGCGCTGGCCCGCGAGGGGCGCCGCGTGGGGATCGTCGACGCCGATATCTACGGGCCGTCGCAGCCGACGTTGCTGGCCGTCACCGACAAGCCCACTGCGGTCGACAAGGTGCTGCAGCCGGTGACGAGCGCGTCGGGCGTGAAATTGCTGTCGGTCGGCCAGATGGTGCCGGCGGGCCAGGCGCTGGCGTGGCGCGGGCCGATGGCGAGCGGCGCGCTGAACCAGCTGGTCGAGGGCAATTGGAGCGACGTTGACCTGCTGCTGATCGACCTGCCGCCGGGCACCGGCGACGTCCAGATCTCGCTGATCCAGAAAGCGCGGCCCGTGGGCGCGGTCATCGTGTCGACCCCGCAGGACCTGTCGCTGATCGACGCCGAGCGCGCGGTCGACCTGTTCCGCCGCACCGACGTGCCCGTGCTCGGGCTGGTCGAGAACATGGCCGGCTATCGCTGCCCGCATTGCGGCGAGGTCAGCGATCCGTTCGGCCAGGGGGGCGCCGAGGCGGGGGCGGCGCGTCTTCACGTACCGTTCCTCGGCCGCCTGCCTTTGTCGGCGACGATCCGCGAAGCATCGGACGCGGGCACGCCGCCGGCCGGGACCGACGGGCCCGCCGCGCTGGCCTTCGCCGAACTGGCCCGCGCGGTGATGGCCGAGGTGGAGAAAGTCGGCGCCTGACGCGTTCGTGGGGCAAAGGAGACCATCATGCCGCTGACCCGCGACGAGGACATTGCCGACCTGCTGCAGAACGCCCGGACCATCGCGATGGTCGGCGCGAGCGACAATCCCTCGCGCGCCAGCTTCGGGGTGATGAAATTCCTGCAGGACCAGGGCTATCGCGTGATCCCGGTCAACCCGCGGATTACCGGCGAGCATGTCCACGGCGAATATGTCTGGCGCGAGCTGGAGCAGATCGGCGAGCCGATCGACATCGTCGACGTCTTCGTCAAGTCGGCCAATGCCGGGGCGGTCGTGGACGAGGCGATCGCGAGCGGCGCGAAGGCGGTGTGGATGCAGTTGGGGGTCGTCGACGAAGAGGCTGCCCGTCGCGCCGAGGAAGCGGGCCTCAAGGTCGTGATGGACCATTGCCCCAAGATCGAGTTCGCGCGGCTGGGGCTGCGCCCGGTCGGCGAAAAGGCCTAGGCCGAGCCCACCGTCATCGCCGGGATGAGCAATGTCGGGCTGTCGACCCCGGTGCGCAGTTCGAGGTCGCTGGCGGGCTCGAGGGTGGCGAACATCGTCTTGAGGTTCGAGGCGACGGTGATTTCCGACACCGGGCCGACGACCTCGCCCTTCTCGATGAGGAAGCCTGCCGCGCCGCGCGAATAGTCGCCGGTGACGCCGTTGACCCCCTGCCCGATCAGTTCGGTGACGAGGATCGCGCGATCGAGGTCGGCGAGCATGTCGGTCACACGGCGAGCACCAGCGGAAAGCGAGACGTTCGACGGCCCCGCGCCGGGCGATCCGCCAACCCCGCGCGAGGCGTGGCCGGTAGGGGCGACGCCTAGCTGGCGGGCCGAGGCGCTTTCCGCCAGCCAGGTCGTCAGTATCCCGTTTTCCACGATTTTCTGGCGTTTGACCGGCAAGCCCTCGCCGTCGAAGGCGCGGCTGCGCAGACCGCGAGGGCGGAGCGGATCGTCGACGATATCGACGCCGGGCGCAAAGACCTGCGTGCCGAGCGCGCCCAGCAGGAAGCTGGACTTGCGGGCGATCGCCGACCCGCTGATCGCGGCCGCGAGATGGCCGATGAGGCTGGAGGCGACGCGGGGGTCGAACAGCACCGGCATGACGCCGGGCGCGACCTTGACCGCGCCGACGCGTTTGACCGCCCGCTCGCCCGCGCGGCGGCCGATGAGGGCGGCGGGCTCGAGATCCTCGAGGTGGCGGGCGCTGTGCCAGTCACGGTCGCGCTGCATGGTCGCGCCCTCGCCGGCGATGACGCTGGCCGAGACGCTGTGGCCCGACGAGCGGTAGGCGCCGGCGAAGCCGTGGCTGGTGGCGACCGCGACGGTCGCGGCCGACGCGCCAGCGCCCGCGCCGTTGGACTTGGTGACGCCGGCCACCGCGCGGGCCGCGTCCTCCGCCTCCAGCGCGCGCGCCTTGAGCGCGTCGGGCGCGGGTTCGACGGGGTCCCAGCCGTCGATGTCGGGCACGTCTCCCCTGGCGAGCAATTCCTGAGGCGCGAGGCCGGCATAGGGATCTTCGGGCGCTTCGCGGGCCATGGCGACGACGCGCTCCACCAGCGCGTCCATCGCCGCGCCCGACAGATCGGAGGTCGAGGCGCTGGCCGAGCGGGTGCCGATGAAGACGCGCAGGCCCGTCGCCTCGCTTTCCGAGCGCGACACGTCCTCGATATGCCCCTCGCGCACGTGGACCGAGCTCGAGGCGTTGCTGACGGTGATGGCGTCGGCGGCGTCGGCGCCGGCGCGGGCGGCGCGGGCGACGAGGTCGGCAAGCTTGTCGCGGGCGTTGTCGGGGGAAAGCATGGCGCCGGGCCTAGGCCGTCAGGACGCGGCGGACAAGCCGATCGTCGCGAAGGCCGCGAACAGCAGGAAGCCGGTCCAGCGGTTGGCGCGGAACAGGCGGAGCGCGCCGGCCCCGTCGGTCGGATTGACGGCATAGGCCTGCCACGCGAGGTGCGCGGCGGCGGGCACCAGGCCGATCAGGGCGAGCGGATCGGGAAAGACGCGCCAGATCGCCGCGCCCCAGCCGGCGAGCGCCAGCGCGTAGCAGAGCGCGACGCCGCCGCGGACGTTGCGCCCCAACGCGCGGGCGCTGGACTTCACGCCGACCATCGCGTCGTCCTCGATATCCTGGATGGCGTAGATGGTGTCGTAGCCGATCACCCAGAAGATCGAGCCGAGCCAGAGCAGGACGGCGGGCCAATCGAGCTCGCCCGTCACGGCCGGCCAGCCGACCAGCGCGCCCCAGGAGAAAACGAGGCCGAGCCATGCCTGCGGCCACCAGGTGATGCGCTTCATGAAGGGGTAGGCCGCGACGAGCGCGAGGCTGGCGAGCGCGACGATTTGCGCCACCGGCTTCAGCGTGAGCAGCACGGCGAGGCCGACAAGCGACAAAGTGACGAGCAGGATCCAGGCGGCCCGCGGCGTGACCCGCCCCGAGGCGAGCGGGCGCAGCCGCGTCCGCTCCACCTGCCGGTCGAGGTTGCGGTCGACGAGGTCGTTGTAGACGCAGCCCGCCGAGCGCATGGCGAAGGCACCGATGGCGAAGGAGAGGAGGAGGAACGCGCTGAGCGAGCCGGCCAGCGCGACGCTCCACGCGCACGGCCAGAACAACAGCCACGTGCCGATCGGCCGGTCGATGCGCATCAGCGAGGCAAAGGGCCGCCAGCCTTCGGGCAAGGCGCCGATCAGCCCGTGACGCTCGCTGTCGGGAACAAGGTCGGCGGTCATCGCCGCACCCCTAGCGGCCGGAAGACCGAAGAGCTAGCGTGCGGCCAAGGGGGAATGGCGATGTTCCGCTTGATGAGGATCGAACCGCCGCCGCAGGGGTGGAAAGCGGTGGCATGGGAACTGGTCATCGTGACGCTCGGCGTGCTGATCGCGCTGGCCGCCCAGCAATGGGCCGAGGAGCGCAGCTGGTCCGCCAAGGTTGTGCAGTCGCCGTTGGCGATCCGCGAGGAATTGCAGAAGCATTACCTGTTCGCGACCGAGTGGCGGGTGGTGCAGCCGTGCATCGACGCGCAGCTGGAACGGCTGCGCCAACGGGTCGAGGCTAGCGAGGCGCGGCTCGACCCCGCGCCCGCGTATCGCGACGAGTTGCTGGCGCGGTTCGTGGTGCGCCTCCCCGCCAAGGATTATGTGGCAGGCACGTGGCAGGCGGCCATCGCCGACGGGGTGGCCCCGCGGCTCGAGCCCAAGACGCGCAGCCTGCTGATCGACCATTTCGCGGCGCTGGATGAGCTGGAAAGCAATACCGCGCAGACCACGCAGTTGGAGCGGTCGCTGGTGCCGCTGTCCCGCCCGATCGAATTGACCAGCGATATCCGTTTCACGCTGCTCGACCGGCTGGAGTCCCTGCAGACGCTGAGCAGATTCATCGACCTGCAGGCAGGTCAGGTGCTGTACGTCGTCGAGCAGCTGGGCATGAAGCCGGACCCGGCGACGGTCCGGCAATTCACCGAGCGCTACGGCACCTACCAGTTCTGCCGCGCCAACCGCCTGCCGTTGCGATCGTTCACGGCGGCGATGGTGGCCATCCCGAACTGAAGCCCGGCGCGGAAACGCGGTGCTAGCGGCGGCCGCGGAAGCGTCGCAGCCGGTCGCGGCCCATCGCCCAGCTTCGCGCCAGCGTGCCGCTGTTGATGGGATCGAACATGTCGTCGACGCATTCGGGATCGAGCACCTCGTTCGAGGCGATGAAATCCTCGGCCGCGCCCATCGCTTCGAGGTCGAGCAACTGCAGCGAGCGGCCGGGGCCGCGCAGCGCCTCGATCGCGTCGACCATCGAGCCGCGCTTTGTTTCCTCGGCGGCATAGGCCTCGGGCTCGATTCCGAGATGCTCGGCGATCAGCCGGTGGCGGAGCGCGGTGATCGTGGCGGGCGTGTCGCGGTTGGCGGGCAGCGCGGCGTCGATGATGACGTCGCATTCGCTGTCGAGGCCCTGGCTGCGGTTGTTGAGGTTGGACGAGCCGACGCGCAGCAGCCGGTCGTCCACCACCGACACCTTGGCATGGACGTAAATGTCCTCGCCGCCCTTGGTGACGGGGACGTAAACGCGGAAGCGGTTGCCCTTATCCTTGTTACCGATCGCGCCGACCAGCTTGAGGCGGGCGCCGTCCATCGCTTTCTGTTCGAGCCAGCCGTCGGCGGTGCGCGGCATCACGAGCACGATTTCGGGCGGGTTGGCCTCCTCCATCCGCGTGGCGATGGCGGCGGCGATCTTGCCGCTCGTGAAATACTGGTTCTCGAAATAGATGAAGTCCTTCGCGGCCGCGATCATGTCGAGGTAGAGCGCCTCGATCTCGCGGATTTCCTCGAGGTCGTCATAGGGCGCGCGGGTGCGGGCGATGGCGATGTCGACGTCGGTGAAGCTGGGGTCGAGCCCGTCGGGCCATTCGTCGTCGCACGGCTCGAGCGGGTCGAGCTTGTCCTTGGTGGCGATCTTCCAGCGTTCGCGGCCAAGCTCGGCGAGCGCGCCGGCGACCGGGCCGGTCATCATCATGGTCGCGTCGTGCCACGGGCCGAACGGCTTGCCGTCGGGGCTGAGCCGGTGATGGTCGCCGTCGCGATGCTCGCTGGTGTCCCAGCGGCGGTCGGCGATGTCGATGCCGCCGCACACCGCGAGGCATTCGTCGACGACCACGATCTTCTGGTGGTGGCTGCAGCCGAAGGGGTGCGAGCTGTCGAAGCGGAAGTCGATGTTGCGCTGCCACCACCACCGCCACAGCCAGCCGACCGCGCGGGGGCGGACGAATTGCTTCAGGGCGCCGAAATTCCACTTGAGGACGTCGATCTGCAGCTTGGGCTTGGCCTTGGCGAGGCGCAGGAAGAAGGCGCCCAGCGGCTCACCCTCGCCCTCTTCGTTCGGTTCGAGCGGAATCCGCGTGTCGAAATCCCAGCCGACGATGAAAATGCGCTGGCTGGCCTGTTTGAAGGCGGCGTGGACCCAATGGTAATAATCGGCGGCGTCGACCAGCAGCCGCGCCTTGTGCGCGCGCTCGATCCGCCAGACGTTGCGCCCCTGTTGGACGATCGGTTCGCGCGTCGCCGTCATGCCTGCCCCTGTTCGTTGCGATAGTGGCACAATGCCGCGCGGGGGCATCGCGTTCCGTGGCGCGGCGCGCTATCGGCATTGGCATGCCCGCTACGCCCGCCTGGCCGCCGAAAAGCCTGCCGCGCCTGTTCGTCCGCGCGCCGCTAGGCGCGGGGGTGGCGGTGGCGCTCGATCCGGGCCAGGCCAATTACCTCGGCAACGTGATGCGGCTGGGCGTCGGGGCGGAAGCGCTGCTGTTCGACGGGGCGAACGGCGAGTGGGTCGCCAAGGTCGTCGAGAGCGGCAAGAAACGGATGATTTTGGTCGCCGACCGGCCGGGGCGGCCGCAGGAAGCGGTGCCCGACCTCGCGCTCGCCTTCGCGCCGGTCAAGCGGCAGGAGACCGACTGGCTGGTCGAGAAGGCGACCGAGCTGGGGATCGCGCGGCTGGAACCGGTGACGACGCAGCGCACGATCGTCGAGCGCGTCAAGCTGGAGCGGCTGGAGAGCATCGCCATCGAGGCGGCCGAGCAATGCAACCGCACGAGCCTGCCGACGATCGCGGCGCCGGTGACGCTGAAGCAATTTTTGGCGCAGCGCGATCCGGCGCGGACGCTGTATTTTGCCGACGAGGATGGCGGGACGGCGGCGGCCGAAGCGTTCCAGCCGGGGCCGGCGACGATCCTGACCGGGCCGGAAGGCGGCTTCACCGACGAGGAGCGGGCGATGGTGCGAGCGGCGGAGAAGGTCGTCGCGATCAGCCTGGGCCCGCGCATCCTGCGGGCGGAGACGGCGGCGCTAGCGGCCATCGCGACATGGATGGCGGCGGTTGGGGACTGGAACTAGTTTCGTTTCGCGACCATATCGCCGTTGACCGCGCGACCGGTCGCACTAGGGGGCTTTTTCGATGACGACGCGTACCGACCTCAGCGAAAGCCCGCCGATCGAGAGCCGCGCCGACCTATTGTCAGTGTTCGAAAAGGGCGAGAAGCCGGCCGAGGCCTGGCGGATCGGCACCGAGCACGAGAAGTTCGTCTACCGCGTGGAGGACAAGCGCGCGCCCTCCTACGACGAGCCCGGCGGGATCCGCGACCTGTTGATGGGCATGACCGAGTTCGGCTGGGTGCCGGTCGAGGAAGGCGGCAACGTCATCGCGTTGACCGGGCCCGACGGGACGATCAGCCTGGAGCCGGCGGGGCAGCTGGAGCTGTCGGGCGCGCCGCTCGAGAACCTTCACCAGAGCTGCGCCGAGAGCGGACGGCACCTCAAGCAGGTCAAGGCGATCGGCGACCGGCTGGGCCTCGGCTTCCTGGGGCTGGGCATGTGGCCGGACAAGAGCCGCGCCGACCTGCCGATCATGCCCAAGGGCCGCTACGGGATCATGCTCAATCACATGCCGCGGGTCGGCAACCTCGGCCTCGACATGATGCTGCGCACCTGCACCATCCAGACCAACCTCGACTACAAGAGCGAGGCGGACATGGTGCAGAAATTCCGCGTCGGGCTGGCGTTGCAGCCGGTGGCGACGGCGCTGTTCGCCAATTCGCCGTTCACCGAGGGCAAGCCCAACGGCTACAAGAGTTTCCGCAGCCATATCTGGGAAGACACCGACCCGCACCGGACCGGCATGCTGCCGTTCGTGTTCGAGGACGGCTTCGGCTACGAACGCTGGTGCGACTACGCGCTCGACGTGCCGATGTATTTCGTCTTCCGCGACGGCAAGTATATCGACGCGGCGGGCCTCAGCTTCCGCGATTTCCTCGACGGCAAGCTGTCGGTGCTGCCGGGCGAGAAGCCGACCATCGCCGACTGGACCGACCATCTGTCGACCGCCTTCCCCGAGGTGCGGCTGAAGAGCTTCCTCGAGATGCGCGGCGCCGACGGCGGGCGCTGGGGGCGGATCTGCGCACTTCCGGCCCTGTGGGTCGGCCTGCTTTACGACGACGTCGCGCTCGACGCCGCGTGGGAGTTGGCCAAGGACTGGTCGATGGAAGAGCGCGAGGCCATGCGCCATTCGGTGCCACGCCAGGCGCTCGACGCGCCCGCGCCGGGCGGGCGGACGGTGGGCCAGCTCGCCGCCGAGGTGCTCGACATCGCCGCCGCCGGCCTGTCGCGGCGCGCCCGGCTGAACAGCAGCGGCGACAACGAGGTCGGCTTCCTCGACCCGCTGCGCGACGTGGTGGCGACCGGCATGACCTTCGCCGACCGCCTGCTGGAACGCTATCACGGCGAGTGGAACGGCGACCTCTCCCGCGTCTACGACGAGTATAGTTTCTGACGCTTGCCCGCGCGGCGTCGCTCGGCCATCACGGGCGCGACGAAGGGGAATGAACGCGCGTGAGTGAACTGCCCGGCCTCCTGCTGCTGGTCGGCCACGACGACCTCGACTCCGTGCGGATCGAGGGCGGCAAGGCGCACATCACCGGATCGACCGACCTCGTCAATTTCCTGCTGCCGGGCGAATATCACCGCCTGCACGTGCGGCCGGGAATGCTGAAGAAAGGGCCGCGACCCGTCCTCGACGGCTATTCGGTCATCATGAATTGCATCACCGAGGCCGAGCGCTCGCCCAAATGCCTCGAGGAAGCGCGCAAGCTGCTCAAAGGGACGCGGGCGCGGGTCGTCAACGCGCCCGAGGCGGTGCTGCGCACGACCCGCGACCAGATTGCGCGGCGGATGGCGGGGATCGAGAACCTGGTCGTGCCGCGCGTCCACCGCTTCCGCGCCCGCGACGCCGACGGCGTGCGCCGCGCTTTGGGCCAGGCGGGGATCCGCTTCCCGATCATCATGCGGCGGCCCGGCACGCACGCCGGACAGGTGGTCGGCCGGTTCGACTCGATGGACGAGGCCGCGGCCGCCGTCGACACGGGCGGCGAATTCCTGGTCACCGAGTTCCACGATTTCCGCAACGCCAAGGGCGTCTACTGGAAGGCGCGCGCCTATTACTTCGGCGGGCGGCGGGTGTTCCGGCATTTCTTCGCGTCGGACGACTGGAACGTCCACGTCACCGCGCGCGAGCGGTTCATGGCCGCGCACCCGGAAACGATCGCCGAGGAAGCGACCTATTTCGACCGGCCGGAAGGGGCGCTGCCCGAGAAAGTCGGCGCGGCGCTGGACGGCATCCGCGAGCGGATGGGCCTCGACTTTTTCGGGATCGACTTCGCGGTGCTGGAGGACGGGCGCGTCCTGCTGTTCGAGACCAACGCGACGATGAACTTCTTTTCCAATTTCCACGACCCGCGCTTCCCGGCGGTGGCGAAGTGCGTCAAGCCGGCGGGCGAAGCGTTCCGCGCGCTGCTGGGCCTGCCGCACCTCGACTTCGCCACCGCCGCGCCGACCAAGGAGTGATCATGATGACCGGCCTTCGCACCCTCTATCCGCCGATCGAGCCGTTCGCGACGGGCATGATCGACGTCGGCGACGGGCACACGCTGTACTGGGAGCGCTGCGGGACCAAGGGCGCCAAGCCGGTGGTGTTCCTTCACGGCGGCCCGGGCAGCGGGTGCAGCCCCAAGCAGCGCCAGCAGTTCGACCCGGCGCTCTACGACATCCTGCTGTTCGACCAGCGCGGGTGCGGGCGGTCGCTGCCCTATGCGAGCCTGGAGAACAACACGACGTGGGACATCGTCGCGGACATCGAGAAGCTTCGCCTTGAGGTCACGGGCGTCGACAAGTGGATGGTGTTCGGCGGAAGCTGGGGATCGACTCTGAGCCTGGCCTATGCCCAGACGCACCCCGAACGGGTGACCGAGCTGGTGCTGCGCGGCATCTTCCTGTTCCGCCAGATCGAGGTCGACTGGCTGTATAAATATGGGGCAAGCGAGCTTTACCCCGAGGAGTGGGAGCGGTTCGTCAACTTCATCCCGGAAGGCGAGCGCGGCGATCTGGTCGAGGCCTATCACAGAAGGCTGACGGGCGAGGATGACGCGGTGAAGCTGGAAGCGGCCAAGCGCTGGAGCATGTGGGAGGGCGTGACGGTCACGCTGCTGCCCGACGAGGACATGCTGGCCGACTTCACCAACGACGAACACGCCATCCCCATCGCGCGGATCGAGAACCATTACATGCGCACCTGCGGCTGGCTGGAGGAAGGGCAGCTGCTCAAGAATGCCGACCGGCTGAAGGGCATTCCCGGGATCATCGTCCAGGGGCGGCACGATTGCTGCACCCCGCCGGCCGCGGCTTGGGACCTGAAGAAGGCGTGGCCCGAGGTCGAGCTGCAGATCGTACCCGACGGCGGGCATCTGTTCACCGAGCCAGGGATCACCGACGGGCTGGTGCGCGCGAGCGACCGCTTCGCGGGCAAGGCGGCCTAGAGATCCGGCAGCGCCTGGCTGGCCTCGCCCCAGCCCTTGAGGGCGGGTGAGGCCGCGCGGTCGATCAGCGTTTGGGCGTCGCGGATGGTGAAGGCATTGGCGCCCTCGATCCCGTCGAGCTCGGCCCACGCGATCGGCGCGGCGACGGGCGCGCCCTCGCGGGCGCGGGCGCTGTAGGGCATCACCGCCGTCGCGCCGCGCTGGTTGCGAAGCCAGTCGAGAAAGATGCGGCCCTTGCGCTCTTTCTTGCGGATGTTGGCGGTGAACATATCGGCGCGCTCGACCGCCATGGCGCGGCTGAAGCGGTCGGCGAAATCCTTGACCGTCGGCCAGTCGGCGGCGGCGTCGAGCGGGGCGATGACGTGGATGCCCTTGCCGCCCGAGAGCATCGGGAAGCTGGCGAGGCCCATGGCGGCGAGCGTGTCGCGGACGACGATCGCTCCCTCCTTCACCGCGCCCCAGCCCAGCCCCTCGTCGGGGTCGAGGTCGAATACCAGCCGGTCGGGCTTTTCAAGCGGATCGATGCGGCTTCCCCAGCCGTGGAATTCGATCGTCCCCATCTGTACGCAGGCGAGCAGGCCGGCGGCATCGTCGAACCAGAGATAATCCTCGCTGGTGCCGTCTTTTTCCTTGATCGGCACTTGGTGGACCGCGTCGCCGAGGCCACCCGTGTCATGCTTCTGGAAGAAGCAGGCCTTGCCGCGCCCCTGCGGGCAGCGGACGAGCGTCATCGGGCGCCGGCCGCCGACGGAAAGGAAGAGCGGGGCGATGGCGGCGTAATAATCGGCGAGGTCGCCCTTGGTCTGGCCGGTTTCAGGGAAGATGACCCGGTCGGGGTTGGTGATGGTGACGCCGATGTCGGCGGCGTTGGCGACGTGGAGCGCGGTTTCCTTCTTGACCGAGCGCGCGGCCTTGTCCTCGCGCAGGCCGAGAAAGCTGGGGTGGCGGAGCGTGCCGGCCGCAGTGAATTCGGTGAAGGCAATTTCGGCGACGAGCTGGGGCTTCACCCAGTGCGCGCCCTTGGCCTCCGAGCGCGGGACGGCGAGCGGGGCCTCGGCCACCTCGATGGCTTTCAGTTGAGCGGCGATGTCGGCGATCATTTGCGTGGTGAAGCCGGTGCCGACCTTGCCGGCGTAGGTCAGCGTGCCGCCGTCGCGGGTGGCGAGGAGCAGCGAGCGGAAGTGGCGGCTCTTGTCGCTGTCGGCCCAGCCGACGACGACGAATTCCTGCCGGTTGGTGCACTTGATCTTGAGCCAGGCACGGCCGCGCTTGCCGCGATAGGGGGCGTCGGCCTGCTTGGCGATGATCCCCTCCCCGCCCTCGGCGCAAATGGCCTTCAGCAGCGCCTCGCCCTTGCCGGTCACATGGTCGGCGTAATGGAGCGGGGGCCTGGCGTTCTTCATCAGCGCGGCGAGGCGGGTTTTGCGGTCGAGGTTGGACAGAGCGGTGATGTCCTCGCCGCCGTCGACGAGCAGGTCGAAGGCGAAGAAGTCGAGGTCGGCCGAGCCATCGTCCTTCAGCGCGCGCTGGAGCAGACCGAAATTCGGCTTTCCCTTGGCGTCGAGCGCGACCGCTTCACCGTCGACGAGCGTTCCGGCGGGAAACTGTTTAGCGGCGGCCGCGACCAGGCCGGCGAAGCGGTGCGACCAGTCCTTGCCGTTGCGGGTCCAGGCGATCGCTGTCCCCTCGCCCACCGCGATGAGGAGGCGGTAGCCGTCATATTTATACTCGTGGATCCAGTTCGCGCCGGCCGGCACCGCGTCGACGAGGGTCGCGAGTTGCGGCGGGCGGAATGGCGGCGGAGCCTTAGGCACGCTTGCGGGCCGGGGCCTTCTTGGGCTGCGCCTTCTTTGCCGCGGGCTTCTTGGCCGCCGCGCCGCGCTGGCCCGTTTCAAGGCTCTTCTTGAGCGCGGCCATCAGGTCGACGACGTTTGAGCCCTTGGGCGGGGCGTCGGGCGAATTGTCCTGGATGACGCGCTTGCCCTTCGTCCTGATCTTCTCGTCGATGAGGGCGCGCAGCGCGTCGATATAGCGGTTCTCGAACTCCGCCGCGTCGAAATCGCCCGCCTTCTTCTCGATCAACGTTTCGGCCATCTCGAGCAGGTCGGCGTCGGGCTTGGCGTCGGCGATGTCGCGGAAATAGCTGCCGGCCTTGTGGACTTCGTCGGCGTAGCGCAGCGTTTCGAGCACGAGTCCGCGGCCGCAGGGCTTCAGGCTGATGACATATTCCTGCCCGCGCATGGCGAGCTGGCCGATGCCGACCTTCTTCGTCTTCTTGAGCGCCTCGCGCAGCACGACAAAGGCTTCCTCGGCGAGGTCGTCGGCGGGGACGACGTAATAGGGCTTGTCGAAATAGATGGGGTCGATGTCGGAAAGGTCGACGAACTGGGTGAGTTCGAGCGTCTTGCGGCTTTCGAGCTTCACCTTCTCGATCTCCTCGGGGTCGAGCAGCACATATTCGCCCTTGTCGACCTCATAACCCTTCAGGATGTCGTCGCGGTCGACCGGGCCGATGCCGGGGACGACCTTTTCGTAGCGCACGCGCTGGCCCGACGGTTCATGGACCTGGTGGAAGGCGATCGACTTGCCCGCCTTGGTTGCGGGGTAAATTTCGACCGGAATGGAGACAAGCGCCAGCTTGATCTGGCCGCGCCAGGACGGACGTGCGGGCATTGCGGTTTCTCCACGCGATTGGTTCGGACCCGATTCAATCGCTTTGGCGGGAAAGTCGTTCCGCGCTACGGAACGAGGCAATGGAGGTGGAGCGATGAATCCTGCGCTGATGGCGGCGATCACCGCCGCGTCGAAGAAGAAGGAGGGCGAGGCCGCCCCGACGCCGACAGTCGAGGTCGGCGAAGGCGCGGGCTGGGCGGTGCTGCTGTCGCTGCTAGCGCTGGCGAGCGTCGGGGCGTCGCTGGTCGCGCTGCTGAAATACGCCGCCTAAGGCCATTGACCTTCCCGCGCGGCCGGTGGCAAAGCGCGCAGCGCCCAAGAGAATGCGGGCGGGTGTAGCTCAATGGTAGAGCAGAAGCCTTCCAAGTATCCGAATTTCGCAGATTTCTGCGGACGGCGGTGTAAAATGCCGCGAAAAGCGCCCTATATCTTTCAAAGGGTTACG
>CAZKCD010000008.1:0-26782 GCA_964551235.1 uncultured Sphingomonas sp. | reverse complement strand
GCCGAGTTCATCGCCATGCTGCTGGTGATCGTCTACGTCGGCGCGGTCGCGGTGCTGTTCCTGTTCATCGTTATGATGCTGGACATCGACTTCGCCAAGCTGCGCTCGGGCTTTTCGCGCAACCTGCCGTTCGGCCTGCTGATCGCGTTGGTGCTGCTGTCGGAGATCGTCATCGCCGCCAACGCGCGCGATGCCGGCCCGCTGCTCGCCAAGCCGGCGGCGACCAGCCAGCCCAATATCGAGGCGGTCGGCGAGGCGCTCTACACGCGCTTCCTGATGCCGTTCGAACTGGCCGGCCTGATCCTGCTGGTGGCGATGATCGGCGCGATCGTTCTGACCCACCGCAGCCGCGGGGACGTGCGCGGCCAGAAGGTGTCGCGCCAGATCGACCGCCGTCCGGACGAGGCGATTAAGAACATGCAGCCGGGCGTCGGCGAGGGGGTGAAGCTGTGATCGGCCTGTCGCATTATTTGACCGTCGCCGCGATCCTATTCACGATCGGCGTGCTCGGCATCTTCCTCAACCGCCGCAACATCATCCTGATGCTGATGGCGATCGAGCTCATCCTCCTGTCGGTCAACATCAACCTGGTGGCGTTCAGCGCCTTCCTGGGCGATGTCACCGGCCAAGTGTTCGCCATGTTCGTGCTGACCGTCGCCGCCGCCGAGGCCGCAATCGGGCTCGCGATCCTCGTCATCTTCTTCCGTCGCCGCGGCTCGATCGCGGTCGACGATGTCAACCGGATGCGCGGATAATGCACCCGATCATCGCCATTGTCTTCCTGCCGCTGCTGGCGGCGATCATCGCCGGCCTTGGCGGCCGCGCGATCGGCAAGACCGCCGCCAAGCTGGTGACCACCGGCGCGCTGTTCACCAGCGCGGCGCTGAGCTGGCCGATCTTCCTCGCCTTCCTGGGCGGCGACGCAACGGCCGAGGTCGTGCCGGTGCTCAAGTTCATCGAGAGCGGCGCGCTCAACGTCGACTGGGCGCTGCGGGTCGATACGCTGACCGCGGTGATGCTGGTGGTGGTGACGACGGTGTCGAGCCTCGTCCACCTCTACAGCTGGGGCTATATGAGCGAGGATCCCTCGCAGCCGCGCTTCTTCGCCTATCTGTCGCTGTTCACCTTCGCGATGCTGATGCTGGTGACCGCCGACAGCCTGGTGCAGATGTTCTTTGGCTGGGAAGGCGTGGGCCTGGCGTCCTACCTGCTGATCGGTTTCTGGTATCATAAGCCCAGCGCGAACGCAGCGGCGATGAAGGCGTTTGTCGTCAACCGCGTCGGCGACTTCGGCTTCTCGCTTGGCATCTTCGGGACCTTCCTGGTGTTTGGCACCGTGTCGATCCCGGCGATCCTCGAGATGGCGCCGGGAATGGCCGGATCGACCATCGGTTTCGCCGGCCTGACGGTCGACACGATGACCCTGCTGTGCCTGCTGCTGTTCGTCGGCGCGATGGGCAAGTCGGCGCAGCTCGGCCTGCACACCTGGTTGCCGGACGCGATGGAAGGCCCGACCCCGGTCAGCGCGCTCATTCACGCGGCGACGATGGTGACCGCGGGCGTCTTCATGGTCTGCCGCCTGTCGCCGATGTTCGAGGTCAGCCCGACGGCGCTGACCGTCGTGACCTATGTCGGCGCGGCGACCGCGATCTTCGCGGCGACGGTCGGGACGGTGCAGAACGACATCAAGCGCGTCATCGCTTATTCGACCTGTTCGCAGCTCGGCTACATGTTCTTCGCGGCGGGCGTCGGCGCCTATGGCGCGGCGATGTTCCACCTGTTCACGCACGCCTTTTTCAAGGCGCTGCTGTTCCTGGGCGCGGGCAGCGTCATCCACGCGATGCATCACGAGCAGGACATGCGTTATTATGGCGCGCTGCGGAAAGAGATCCCGCTGACCTTCTGGGCGATGGTGGCCGGCACGCTGGCGATCACCGGCGTCGGCATCCTCGGTGTGTTCGGCTTCGCGGGCTTCTATTCAAAGGACGCGATCCTCGAGAGCGCGTTCGCGAGCGGCACGGTGCACGGCAATATCGCCTTCTGGGTGGGGGCGTTTGCGGCGCTGCTGACCAGCTTCTACAGCTGGCGCCTCATCTTCCTGACCTTCTTCGGCAAGGCGCGCTGGGCGGGCAGCGAGCATATCCAGCATGCGGTGCACGGCCATCACGAGGACGAGAGCGAGGAAGCGAGCGACCACGACAGCGCGCATGACAATGGTCACGCGACGATCGAGGGCACCGCAGGCTATCACCCGCACGAGAGCCCGTGGACGATGCTGGTGCCGCTGGGCGTGCTGACGCTGGGCGCGATCTTCGCCGGCTTCCTGTTCCATCACGAGTTTTTCGACGCAGAGGGCGGAACGGCCTTCTGGGCGGGCAGCCTCGTCAACAACGAGCATCTGATCCACGCCGCGCACGAGGTGCCGCTGTGGGTTAAGTTCACCCCAGCGATCGTCATGCTGATCGGCCTGGGCTTGGCGTGGCGCAACTACATCAAGCATCCGGGCGCGCCGGCGGCGTTCGTCGCCCAGTTCCCGGGGCTGCACAACTTCCTGATGCACAAATGGTATTTCGACGAGCTCTATGCCTTCCTGTTCGTGCGCCCGGCGATGGCGCTGGGCCGCTTCTTCTGGAAGCGCGGTGACGAGCAGACCATTGACCGTTTCGGTCCGCACGGCGCGGCCTATGCGGTCGGCATCGGCAACAGACTGACGACGAAGCTCCAGTCGGGCTACGTCACCAATTATGCACTGATCATGCTGCTCGGCCTCATCGCTGCCGCCAGCTGGGTTTTCTGGGTGGCCAAATGAGCGGCGTTCCGATCCTTTCCCTCCTGATTGGCATCCCGCTCGTCGCGGGCGTGCTGGCGCTGTTCCTCAAGGAGAATGGCGCACGCTGGATCGCGTTGCTGGCGACGCTGGCGAACCTGGCGCTGGGCATCTGGCTCTGGGCGGCCTTCGACCCGAACGGGCCGCAGTGGCAGTTCCAAGAGCGGTTCGCGCTGGGCGGGCCGGTCAATTATGCGCTGGGCATCGACGGCATCGCGCTGCTGCTGATCGTGCTGAGCGTCTTCCTCATGCCGATCTGCATCGGCGCGAGCTGGAAGGCGATCACCAAGCGCGTGCCCGAATATATGGCGGCCTTCCTGCTGATGGAGGCGCTGATGATCGGCGTGTTCGCGGCGCAGGACCTGCTGCTGTTCTACATCTTCTTCGAGGCCGGCCTCATCCCGATGTACCTGATCATCGGCATCTGGGGCGGCGCCGAGCGGATCAAGGCGGCGTACAAATTCTTCCTCTACACGCTGCTCGGCTCGGTGCTGATGCTGGTCGCGATGCTCTACATGATCCTCCAGGCGGGGACGACGGACATCCCGACGCTGATGGCGTATGATTTCGCGCCGCACGTGCAGACGTGGCTGTGGCTGGCCTTCTTCGCCAGCTTCGCGGTCAAGATGCCGATGTGGCCGGTCCACACCTGGTTGCCCGACGCGCACGTTCAGGCGCCGACCGCGGGCTCGGTGATCCTGGCCGGCGTGCTGCTGAAGATGGGCGGCTACGGCTTCGTCCGCTTCAGCCTGCCGATGTTCCCCGAGGCCTCGGCGCAGTTCATGCCTTTGGTGTTCGTGCTTAGCGGGATCGCGGTGGTCGTCACCTCGCTGATCGCGCTGGTCCAGAAGGACATGAAGAAGCTGATCGCTTATTCCTCGGTCGCGCACATGGCGTTCGTCACCTTCGGCCTGTTCGCCTTCAATCGGCAGGGCATCGAGGGTGCGCTGATGGTCATGCTGGGCCACGGCCTCGTGTCGGGCGCGCTCTTCCTGTGCGTCGGCGTGGTCTACGACCGCCTGCACACCCGCGAGATCGCGCGGTACGGCGGCCTCAGCGACAACATGCCGGCCTATGCCCTGTTCTTCATGCTGTTCACGATGGCAAGCGTGGGCCTTCCGGGCCTGAGCAACTTTGTCGGCGAGTTCCTGGCGCTGATGGGCACCTACGAGGCGTCGAGCTGGGCGGCGATCGTCGCGACCACCGGCATCATCCTCGGCGCGGCCTACATGCTCTACCTTTATTGGCGCATCTGCTTCGGCAAGGCCGACAGCGCGGAGACCGCCGCACTGCCCGACCTCGACAAGCGTGAGTGGGCGCTGCTGGCGCCGCTGGCCGCCGCGACCATCTGGATGGGCGTCTATCCCGAATCTTTCCTGAAGCCGATGCGCGCCGATGTCGGTCGCCTGCTGGAGCGGATCGAGCGTGCCAAGCCTGCGGGCGATGCGCACCTTACCGCCGGCAAGCCCGGTGCCGCTGCCGCGCATGAAGGGGCGGAGGCCCACCACTAATGCCGTTCGATGCCATCCTGCCCGAAATCATCCTGACGCTCGGCGGTATCGCGCTGATGCTGGTCGCCGCGTTTGGCGGCCGCAAGAGCGCGGGCTTCACCGCCTGGGGCGCGGTCGCGCTGCTGATCGCGGCGCTAGTCGCCAGCTTCGGTGCGCCGTCCAACGCCGGACCTTTGTTCGGCGGGCTGATTGCGGCCGATGCGTTCGGCGCGTTCGGCAAGGTGCTGATCTTCGCGGCCGCCGCGGTGGCGGTGATCGCCGCCCATGGCTGGTTCGAGCGCGATTTCGAGCATGGCGCCGAATATCCGGTGCTGGTGCTGTTCGCCGCGCTGGGCATGAGCGTAATGGTCTCGGCCACAAGCCTGATGAGCCTGTACGTTGGCCTGGAGCTCAACTCGCTCAGCGCCTACGTGCTGGCGTCCTACCGCCGCACCGACGACCGCTCGGCCGAGGCAGGCCTCAAGTATTTTGTGCTCGGCGCGCTGGCGAGCGGCATCCTGCTCTACGGCATTTCGCTGCTCTACGGCTTCACCGGTACGGTCAGCTTCGACGGGATCGCGGCAGCCTTCGCGCGCGAGGGCACAAGCTCGATCGGCCTGCTGTTCGGCCTCGTCTTCGTGATGGCCGGCATGGCCTTCAAGGTGAGCGCGGTGCCGTTCCACATGTGGACGCCCGACGTCTACGAGGGCGCGCCGACTCCGGTGACCGCGCTGTTCGCGTCGGCGCCCAAGGTGGCCGCCGTCCTGCTGGCGACGCGCCTGTGCCTCGACGCGCTTGGGCCGGCGATCGACCAGTGGCGGCAGATCATGATCGTCGCCGCGCTGGGGTCGATCGCGCTCGGCGCAATCGCGGCCTACGGGCAGACCAACATCAAGCGCCTGCTGGCCTATTCGTCGATCAACAACGTCGGCTTCGCGCTGATCGGCCTCGCCGCGGGCGGGGAGCGGGGCGCATCGGCGGTGCTGTTCTACATGGCGGTCTATGTCGTCATGACGTTGGGCGCCTTCCTGTGCGTGCTGCGCATGCGGCGCGAGGACGGCGAGCCGGTCGAGGCGATCGACAGCCTGTCGGGCCTGTCGCAGACCCGCCCGGGGCTGGCCGCGGCGCTGGCCTTCTTCATGTTCAGCCTGGCGGGCATTCCGCCGCTGTTCGGTTTCTACCCCAAGCTGCTGGTGTTCTTCGCGGCGGTCGACGCCGGGCTCGTCGCGCTGGCGGTGGCGGGAATCGTCGGCACGGTGATCGGCGCCTATTATTACATCAAGATCGTCAAGATCATGTATTTCGACGCGCCGGCCGCGCCGTACGGCAAGACCAGGGCGCCGATCGAAGGCCTGCTGATCGGGCTTGCGGTCGCGCTGGTCAGTCCGCTCGGTTACGCCTTGATGGGGCCGGTGGGCACGTTGGCTGACAATGCGGCGGCCTCGCTCTTTTGAGCCGACTTCGCTTCGTTGACGAAACCGGCTCGACCAACGCCGACCTGCTGAGCGAGGACGGCGCGGTCGAGGGCGACTGGCTGGTCGCCGAACGGCAGGTCGCGGGGCGCGGGCGACAGGGCCGGCAGTGGGAAAGCCCGAGCGGCAATTTCTACGGATCGACACTCGTTCGCCTGCGCGCGGGCGATCCGGCGGCCCCGACACTGGCGCTAGTGGCCGGGCTGGCGCTGATCGACGCGCTGGAGCTGGCGGCGCCGGGCGTGGAGCTGACGCTCAAATGGCCGAACGACGTGCTGCGCGGGCGCGGCAAGCTCGCGGGCATCCTGCTTGAGCGGGCCGACGACCGGGTAGTCGCGGGCTTCGGGGTCAATCTCGCGCTCGCGCCGACCATCGAGGGGCGGGAAACCGCGAGCCTGTCGGACATCGCCAACGTCACGCCGACCAATTTCGCGCCGCTGCTTGCCGGGAGTTTCGCGCGGCTGCTGGGCGCGTGGCGGATGACGGAAGCCGCGTCGCTGGCGGCGGCGTGGGAACAGCGCGCGCATCCGAAGGGTACGCCGCTGAGCGTTCACGTCGGGCCGGACGAGATGATCGACGGAACCTTCGACGGGCTCGACGCCGACGGGGCGATGCGGCTGCGGCGCGCCGACGGGTCGATCGCGCTGGTACGCGTCGGGGATGTCTTCCTTGGCTGAAGCCTCGCTTTGCGCTCGTGGGCGCGCTAGGGGCTAGGCCATGCTGCTCGCCATCGATGTCGGAAACACCAACCTCGTCTTCGCCTTGGTCGAGGACGGCGCCATTCGCGCGCGGTGGCGGATCGCGACCGACGCGCGGCGGACCGGCGACGAATATGCTGTGTGGCTGCACCAGTTGATGGAGCTGGAGGGGTTCGGCCGCGGCGACGTGAAGCAAATCATCGTCGGGTCGGTAGTGCCGCGAACGCTCCACAACCTCGACGTGCTTGGGCAGAAATATTTCGGCCTGTCGCCGCTGGTGGCGGGGCAGGGCAAGGCGGCTTGGCCGATGGCGCTGGACGTGCCCGAGCCGTCGAGCGTGGGCGCCGACCGCGCGCTCAATGCAATTGCCGCGCACTCGCGCCATCAGGGTGACCTGATCATCATCGACTTCGGCACGGCGACGACCTTCGACGTGGTCGATTACAATGGCGCCTACAAGGGCGGCGTGATCGCGCCAGGGATCAACCTGAGCCTCGACGCTTTGGTCAGCGCCGCGGCCAAGCTGCCGCGCATCGCCATTGCGGAGCCTGCGGATTCGAGCGTGATCGGGACGACCACCGAGAAGCAGATGCTGATCGGCGTTTACTGGGGATATGTGGCGATGATCGAGGGGATGGTGGCGCGCCTGAAAGCGGAGATCGGGCGCCCGGTGAAGGTCATCGCGACCGGCGGGCTCGCCGTGCTGTTCGACAAGCACACTGACGCGTTCGACGCGATCGAGCCCGACCTTACCATCCAGGGGCTGGCGATGCTGGCCGAGACGGCGGCGTCATGACGCCGCGCGACGACGAATTGTTGTTCCTCGCGCTCGGCGGGTCGGGCGAGATCGGCATGAACGTCAATCTCTACGGCACCAAGGGCAAGTGGCTGATGGTCGACTTGGGCCTCACCTTCGCCGACAGCGATTATCCGGGCGTGGACCTCGTCCTGCCCGACCTCGAATTCATCGAGGAGAACCGTGACCAGCTGGTCGGGATCGTGCTGACCCATGGCCACGAGGACCATATCGGCGCGATCCCGTATCTTGCCGCCGACCTCAAGGTGCCACTTTATGCGACGCCCTTCACCGCCGGGCTTATCGCAGGGAAGCTGGAGGAAGAGGGGCTGACCGGGCAGGTGAAGCTGCACGTCATCGATCGCGACGGGGTCATCGACCTCGATCCGTTCCGCGTGACCTTCGTCGCGCTGGCGCACTCCATTCCTGAGGGCAATGGCGTGCTGATCGAGACGCCGCACGGCAACATCTTCCACACCGGCGACTGGAAGATCGACGAGACCCCCGTGCTGGGCGAGACGTCGAGCGTCGCGACAATGGAGAAGATCGGCGAGGATGGCGTCCTCGCCCTGGTTTGCGATTCCACCAACGTTTTCGACACGGTCGCGTCGGGCAGCGAGAAATCGGTGCATGACGGGCTTCGCCAGGCCGTCGAGCAGGCGCGGGGAAGGGTGCTGGTGACGACGTTCGCCTCCAACGCAGCGCGGTTGCAGACGCTGGGCGAGGTGGCGCGCGAAACCAGGCGCGCCTTGTGCGTCGCCGGACGCAGCCTCGATCGGATCCTGCGCGTCGCGCGGGCGACCGGCTATCTGCGCGATTTTCCCGAAACCGTCGATTTCGACACCGCGATGCGGCTGCCGCGGCGCGAGGTGATGATCATCGCCACCGGCGGGCAGGGCGAACCGCGCGCCGCGCTGGGGCGGATCGCTGGCGGGACACACGACCTCAAGCTAACCGAAGGCGATACGGTCGTCTTCTCGTCCAAGCAGATTCCGGGCAACGAGATCCCGATTGGGCGGATCATGAACCAGCTTAGCGACCTCGGCGTGAATATCGTCACGTCGCGCCAGCTGCACATCCACGTGTCGGGGCACCCGGCGCGGCCCGAGTTGGAACAGATGTACCGCTGGATCCGACCCGACATCGTCGTGCCGGTGCACGGCGAAGCGCGGCACATGCGCGAACAGGCCAAGGTGGCCCTGGAAAGCGGCGTGCCGAGCGCCATCGTACAGAAGAACGGCGATATCGTCCGGTTGGCCCCTGAGGGGCCGCGCAAGCTGGGCGAGGTGAGGACCGGGCGGCTGGTGCTGGACGGCGACGTCATCCTGCCGGCCGACGGCGCGACCATGAACCAGCGTCGCAAGCTGGCGTTCGGCGGGATGATCGCGGTTACCGTCGCGGTCGACGGGCAGGGCCGGTTGGCCGCCGATCCGGCGGTGCGGCCGTTCGGGGTGCCGGTGGAGGCCGACGCCGACGACTTCGTCGCGGACGCGACCGACGCGGCGCGCAAGGCCTATACCGACGGCGCCGACCGCGCGCGCACCCAAGAAGCGGTCCGGTTGGCGGTGCGCCGCTGCGCGACCTTGTGGACCGGCAAGAAACCGCTGGTCGACGTGGCCTTCGTGGAGGTTTGAGGACGATGCAGGTTGGCTCGATCCTGGCGATCTATTTCCTGTTCTTCGTGCTGGCGGCGTTCATCCTGCTGCCGTTCGGGGTGAAGACCGACGAGGAAGCGGGCACGGCGAAGGTGCCGGGACAGGCCGACAGCGCGCCACACCGCTTCGACCTCAAGCGGCACCTGGTCAAAGCGGCCGTTGTCGGCGCCGTGCTGACCGCGCTCTACATCGCCAATTACTTTTACGGCTGGATCGAGGTCAGCGACCTCGACTTTTACCACTAGGCCGCGCGCCTAGCGCTTGGCGGCGACCACCGGCGAGAGCGCCGCGTAGAGTTTGCCCATGTCGCTGCCCATCAGCGCGACCGCCAACGGCCCGCCGTCGCGGTCGGCGCTGACGCGGCGCAGCATCGCTTCGAAATCGTGAACGTAGCGGTTCACCGAATCGCGGAACTCGAGATCCTCGTCGTAATGGGCGGTGATGGCGCGCGCCTCGCTGCCGCCGATGAGCCGAGCGGCGCGACGGGTGAAGACCCCGCGATCGCCCTTGAGGTACGACGCCCACGCCTTGTCGTCGACCTCATCGGACAGGATCTTGCCGACATCGATCGAGGCCGAATGCATCGAGTCGATGAGCAGCGAGACGCGGCGGCCGAAATGCTCGCTGTCGCGCTCGCGCTGCGCTTCCTCGTTGCGGGTCATGTGCGCCTCGAGCGCGGCCGCGGTCTGACCGATCGAGAGCATCTGCTGCATCAGCCGCTCGCTGGCGCCGCGGGCCGCGTCGACCGCCTGCGCAGCGGTGCGTTCGACCTCGGCCATCTGGGCGGCGACGGTGTCGCGGACCGCCTGTTCGAGCGCCGCGCGGGCGCTTTCCGACAGGTTGGCAGCAGATTGCGGGATGATCGCGCCAATCGCCTCGCGCGCGCGTTCGGCGGCGTGGGCGGCGGCTTCCTTGACCTGGACGAGGCTGGCGACCAGCGCGGGCCCCGTTTCGGCACTGAGGCGGCTAGCCTCATGCTCGGCCGAGACGATGGCGGTCGTGAGCTCGCCGAGCCGACGTTCGGCCCCGCCGACGCCGGTGTCGACCGCGGCCAGCAAGGCGGCGAGGCGGTCGTGCTGTCCCTCGATCGCGTCGGCGCCCTTGGCGAGGCGGTCGCTCGCCTCGATCGCGGCGTTACGGGTCGCGACCAGCGCGGGCTGGATCGCGTCCGTGGCCGTCCGCAGGCGCTCAGCTTGCGCCTCGGCTGCGTCGAGTCCCGTCGCAAGCTGTTCGCGGATGGCGGCGTCGAGGTTGTCGAGGCTGGCGCGCAGGCCCTCGGCGCGGGTCGCGAGGCTGGCGAGATGCTCGTCGCTCGACCCGCTGCGCTCGCCGATCGAATCGAGTTCGGCGCGGACGAGCGCGAGGCTGGCGCCGATCGCGGCGGCGCGCTCGTCACCCTGGTTGGCGAACAGCTGGAAACGCTGGTCGAGCGTCTGGAGGCCGCTGTCGATGTCGCGGACAAGCGCGCGCGACTTCTCGTCCAGTTCCCCGATGCGCACGGCGAAGGCGTCGAGGTTGGCTCCGGCGTCGCCCAGCGACTGGCGAAGCGCCTCGGCGGCGGTGAAGCCCGAATGGCCGAGCCCCGCCGCGCTCTGGTCGACGAGGGCGGCGACGGCTTGCGCCTGCTGGTCGATACCGGCGCGAATGTCCTGCAGCGCGTCCGAGGTCCGGCGCATCAGCTCGTCGATCGACGCGTTCGACTGGCCGGCGACGTCGGCAAGGCCGGTGGCGACGGTCGTGCCGCGTTCTTCCAGTTGGTCGAGGAGGGCAAGCAGCTTCTCGCCCGCGTTGCCGGTGGCGAGTGCCGCCTCCTGCGTGCGAGCGGTGAGCGCGGCGACCTGCTGTTCGAATCGGTTGGCCTGCTCGCTGGCGGTGCCGCCGGCGTCGCGCAGTTTCTGGGCCATCGCCACGGCGACGGCTTCGGCGCGTGGCAGGTCCGCAAGCAACACGCCGATGTCAACGCGAGCAGATTCGGCGGCGCGGTCGAGCGTCTCGCCGTGCTGGGCAAGGGTGCGCGCACCTTCGCCGAGCTGTGCGGTGGTGGCGCCGAGGCGGTGGGCGGCCTCGTCGCCGAGCGTCATCAGCTGGTCGGCCATGGAGCGAAGCGCGAGCTGGTTATCGTCGATGCGCTGGCGAAGGATGGCGAGCAGGGCCTCGAGCGAGCGCGATTCCTGGCGCATTGAGACGACCGAGCGGGTGAAGGCCTCGGCCTCCTTGCGGCGAGTGCGGCCGAAGACCAGCCAGAGAAGGCCGAGCAGCGCGAGCGGGCCGGCCAGGATCGCCAGCCACTGGGCGATGGCGGGGGGCGAGAGCGGACCCGCGCCGAGCGAACGACCGGCGGACCAGGCCGCGAAACCGATCCAGGCGGCCGACAGGATTCCAAGGGTCCAGCCGAGGACCGCGCGCCCGCCGGCGCCGGGCTCGGTGGGCTCTTCCGCCGCCGCGAGCCAATCGGGCGTGCCATCATATTCGCCGGCTATTTCCTCGGCCTTGGGGTTCGCGACCTCCTCGTCGATGCGCGGATCCGTCGGGCTGCGATAGGAGGGCTGTGAGGTCATAAGATTCAATTTACCAAAAAGCAGCGCGAGCGATAGTGCGGATATCGCGCCCAAGGGGGTGGAAAGCGGCGCGGGCCCTCGCCTAGAAGGGGGCATGACCGGGGAGGAAGGATCGCCATGGCGCTTGGCGCGCTGATCGGCGCCTATCAGGAAGACGATTCGGGAGGTTTGCGCGCGCTGTATCCGCTCGCGGGCCGGACCTTGCTCGAATATCAGGTGCGTTGCGCGGCGGCCGCGGGCGCGGCTCCCATCGTCGTCATGGTCGAGCGCCTGCCGATCGCGCTGAACGAGGCGATCGAACGGCTGCGCGGCGAGGGTCTGCCGGTGATCGCGGTCAGCGACGGCAATGAGGCGGCCAGCCGGTTCGAGGCGGGCAGCTTGATCTTGCTGATCGCCGACGGGCTGGCCCCCGACTTCGGGTTGCTGACCCGCCTTGTCGAGCATGCGGAGCCGGCAGTGGGACTGGTGCCGGACGATGAGGAGCATGCCCGCTTCGAGCGCGTCGATGCTACGAGCCGCTGGGCCGGTGCAGCGTTGGTGGATGCCCATCTGCTGGGATCGACGGCGGCGATGCTGGGCGACTGGGATCTGCAGTCTACCTTGCTTCGCCGGGCGGTGCAGGAGGGAGCCGTACGCGTCGCGGCGGGGGAGGCGGGCAGCGGGGCGCTGCTGGTCGAGCGCCCCGAGGATCTGGCTAATTTCGAACGGCGCCTGCTGGTCGCGACACGCGGCGCGCGCAGCGACTGGGCGAGTCGTTACGTGCTGCCGCTGATCGAGGAATTCGGCACCGAGAAATTGATGGAAAGCCGGGTGAAGCCGGCCGCGCTTGTCGGCGTGGCGTTGGCACTGACGGTGACGGCGGCGTTCGGTTTCACGCGTGGGTGGCTTTGGCAGTCCTATCTCGCGCTCGTGCTGGCAACGCCGCTCGACCTCATCGCGGCGCGATTGGCCGCACTCCGCCTGCGCCCGCTGGCGCCGGGGATGGTCGTGCGTCGCTTACTGTGGCCGGCCGCCGGGCTCGCCTTGCTCGCGCTTGGCTGGTGGAGCACGCAGCATGGCGGCGGCGGGTGGGGCGCGACCTTTGCCGCCATCACCACCGGCGCCTTCGCGCAGGCGGCGCGCAACGAACGGTCGGGCGTCGATCTTCCGCACGGCCAGTGGCTGTTTTCACGGCGCAACGCGATCCTTGGCGCGGCGCCATTCGTCATGGCCGGCTGGTGGGTGGCGTTGGTCGTGGCGCTGTCGCTCTATGCTGCCGGCAGCTTTTTCCTGGCGCAGCACTGGAGGCACCGCATCATTCGCGATTGACGCGCCGTTAACCCCAATCGTCTAAAGGCGATGGGTGATGATGCCGGAGGAATGGCCGATCGCTGCCGAAGCAGCCGACCGCCTGGTCGATCCCGCGCGAGTGCGCGGCCCCAGCCGCTTGTCCACCGTGCGCGCCGATTTCTTCCTCGACCCGGGCGACCGACTGACCGAGCAGGAACGGGCGTTGATGACCGCGATGCTGCACGACTTGGTCGAAACGCTGGCCAACGAGATTGCCGCCGCGGCGGGACGGCGGGAGATCGCCCATGACGGGGCGGCGCTGCTCTCGCGGTTGGTCGGGGCGGGTCTGGTCGACCGACCCGGCCTTGTGGCCGTGATGCTTCGCCGGTCGGACGAAATCCGGATTTCCTCGGTTTTCGCCGGGCATAACGGGCCGCGTCGCCTGCCGCTGCTGCCCAAGCTTGTCAGCGACGACAATGCGGAGGTGGCAGCCGCGGCGATGGCGCTGGTGATGGCACGGGGCCGCCGCCGCGATGGGTTCGGCCAGCCGCGCCTCGAACTCGCCGATCTGGCGCCGGAAGACCGCGAAGCCTTCGCGTTCGCAGTGGCGGCCGCGATGAGCCCCGACCGACAGCAGGATGCCCGGTTGGCGACAGCGGCCCGGCGTGTGATCGATTCGGCGCGCGAGGATCAGTCGCTGGATGCGGTCACGTCGGCATTGATCGATGCGCTGGATTCGGCTGGGCGCGACCGGCTGGATATGCTGGCGCAAGCCTCGGCCGAGGGCGAAGTTGCGCTGGTCGCGCAGATTCTGTCGCGCGAATCCGGTGTTGGACCGCAGGCGGCTTGGGACCATCTGCTCAATTCGGGCGAGGGCGGGCTGGCCCTTCTGGCGCGAATGGCCGGACTGTCGCGTCCGGTCGCGGCACGAGTCATCGCCGATCTTGGGTCGAGCACCGTCGCGCCCTCGATTGAGGACGAGATCGCGCGCTTCGACAGCCTGACCGACGAGGAAGTCGCTGTCGCCCGCCTGCATTGGCAATTGCCGCGCGATTTCCGCGCCGCGCGCGTCGCGCTGGGGACGTCCCATGGCTAGCGCGGCGGGAATGAACGACGTTGTCCGCGGACGGGTCGATCGCGAGGGCCGGCTGGTCGAGGCGGATCCCATGCTGGCGGGGCTTCAGGAAGACGCAGGCGCCGCGCTGGGCGAACGGCTCATCCTCCCGCAGCTCGCGGCGGTGGCGCGGCTCGCCCGACGGCTCGGCATCCCGGTCACCCGGCCCGCGCTGGTTGCCGGCCGCGATCACGACCTCGACCTGTGGGTACGCGCCGAGCCGGAGGGCGACGACGTGCTGCTGGCGATCGAGAGCTGGCGCCGCAAGGCCCCGCAACCGCCGCGCTTAGAGCTCGCGGCGCGCGGTGAGGACGTGCTGCCCGCGCCCCAAGGGGAATGGGCCGCCGATTCCGAGTTGCGGATCACCGATTATTCGACCGACCTCGCCGACCTTCTGGGCGCCGGCGCAAACGAGGCCGTCGGCCAGCCGCTGACCAAATGGCTACGGCTCGTCGAGAGCGAGGACGGTGCGATGCCGATGCTGGTCGCCGTGGCGGCACGCACGTCGTTCGCCGGGCAGCCGGCGATGGCACGGCAGGGCGGGGCCAAGCTGGTTCTGTCGGGCGACCCTGCCTTCGGGCCCGATGGCCAGTTCGCCGGCTTTCGAGGTACGGCCGTTCCGGAAGATCGTCCCTCGCCGCAAGCGGCGAACGAGGCGGGCATTGCCGCTATCGATCCGGCCCTCGACCAGGCGCTTCGCTCCCCGATCGACCGGATCATCAAGGCGGCGGAGGGCATCGCCGACCGCAGCGAAGGGCCGCTGCGCACCGATTATGCGGTCTATGCCGGCGATATCGCGGCGGCGGCGCGCCACCTGCTGTCGGTCATCCGCTCGATGGTCGACCAGCCGCCCGAAGAGGCTGCGCCCGTTGACGCGGTCGCACTGGCCGACGAGGCAATCGGGCTGGTCGAGCCGATCGCGGACGAGAAAGACGTGCAGATCGCACGCGATGGCGTGGCGTCGCTGGCCGCGGTTGGCGACGAACGGGCGATCGTGCAGATCCTCGTCAACCTGCTCGGCAACGCGGTCCGGCACACGCCCGAAGGATCGACGGTCAGGGTAACCCTGAACAGCGGCACCGACTTTGCATCGCTGACCGTCAGCGACGAGGGCAAGGGGATCGCGTTCGCCGATCAGGAACGGATTTTCGGCCGCTTCGAGCGCGGCGAGGAGGGCGGCGGAAGTTCCGGCCTCGGTCTCGCCATCGCCCGGCGGCTCGCCCGATCGATGGGCGGGGACATCACGCTGGTGAGCACGCCCGGCGAGGGGGCGCGCTTCACCTTGTCGCTGCCCTTGGCTTAACGCGCCGAGACCGGCACGTAGTCGCGCTGCGTCGCGCCGACGTAAAGCTGGCGCGGGCGACCGATCTTCTGTTCCGGATCGGCAATCATCTCGTTCCACTGCGCGACCCAGCCGACGGTGCGGGCAAGGGCGAACAAGGCCGTGAACATCTCGGTCGGAAAGCCGATCGCGTTCAGGATGATGCCCGAATAGAAGTCGACGTTCGGATAGAGCTTCTTGTCGATAAAGTAAGGGTCGTTGAGCGCGATATGCTCGAGCTCCTTGGCGACGTCGAGCACCGGATCGGTCTTGCCCAGTTCCTTCAGCACCTCGTCCGCGGTCTGCTTCATCACCTTCGCGCGCGGGTCGAAGTTCTTGTAGACGCGGTGGCCGAAGCCCATCAGGCGGAACGGATCGTCCTTGTCCTTGGCGCGCTTGATATATTCGGGGATGTTCTTCACATCGCCGATCTCGCGCAGCATGTTCAGCGCGGCCTCATTGGCGCCGCCGTGCGCGGGACCCCACAGGCAGGCAATGCCCGCCGCGATGCAGGCGAAGGGATTGGCGCCCGACGAGCCGGCGAGGCGGACGGTCGAGGTCGACGCATTCTGTTCATGGTCGGCGTGGAGGATGAAGATCCGGTCCATCGCCTTCTCGACGATCGGATTGACGTGATATTCCTCGGCCGGGACGCCGAACGTCATCCGAAGGAAATTGCCCGTGTAGCTGAGGTTGTTCTGCGGGTAGAGGAACGGCTGGCCGATGCTGTACTTGTAGGCCATCGCGGCGATCGTCGGCATTTTCGCGATCAGCCGGTGCGAGGCGATCAGGCGCTGCGTCGGGTCGGTAATGTCGGTGCTGTCGTGGTAGAAGGACGACAGGGCGCCGACCACGCCGCACATGATGGCCATCGGGTGCGCGTCGCGGCGGAAGCCGCGGTAGAAGGCGGCCAGCTGCTCATGCACCATCGTGTGGTAGGTGATGGTCGTCACGAACTCGTCGAGTTCGGCCTTGCTGGGCAGGTCGCCGTGCAGCAGCAGGTGGGCCACTTCCATGAAGGTCGATTGTTCGGCCAGCTGGTCGATCGGGTAGCCCCGGTGGAGGAGCACGCCCTGGTCGCCGTCGATGTAGGTGATGGCGCTCTGGCACGAGGCGGTCGAGGTGAAGCCGGGATCGTAGGTGAACATCCCGGTCTGGCCATAGAGCTTACGGATGTCGATGACGTCCGGACCGACCGATCCGGGAAGGCGCGGGTACGAAAACTCCTGGTCCCCGGCGTTGAGGGTCACGGTCTGGTCGGTCATTTACGGTCGCTCCATTTGATCGGCGATGCGGGCGAGGCTCTCATCACGGCCCAGCAGGACCAGGACGTCGAAAATGCCCGGCGAGGTCGTCTTGCCCGTGAGTGCCGCTCGGAGCGGCTGGGCAAGTTTGCCTAGCTTAAGTTCGTGGTCTTCTGCAACCTTTCGCACTGCAGCATCGGTGCTGTCGTGTGTCCAGTCGGCAAGCCCAGAAAGCGCCGCGTGGGCGGTGGCGAGATGGCTGCGCGCTTCCAGCGTGAGCAGAGCTGCAGCTTTCTCCTCCATCGCCAGCGGACGCGCGGCGAACAGGAAATCGGCGCCCTCGGCCAGCTGATTAATATCGTGGGCGCGCGCCTTGAGTTCTGGCATGGCGCGGACCAGCAGGTCGCGCTTGGCGCGGTCGATACCGAGCTTCGGCGCCACCAGGTCGGCGAGGCGCGCGTCGTCGGCCTCGCGAATGTAATGGCCGTTCAAATTCTCGAGCTTTTTGAAGTCGAAGCGCGACGGCGACTTGCCGACATGGTCGATGTCGAACCATTCGACGGCTTGGGCGCGGCTGATGATTTCGTCGTCGCCATGGCCCCAGCCGAGCCGTAGCAGGTAGTTGGAGAGCGCTTCGGGCAGGATGCCGAGCTCGTCGCGATAGGCGTCGACGCCGAGGGCACCGTGGCGCTTCGACAACTTGGCGCCGTCCTGCCCGTGGATGAGCGGCACGTGCGCGTAGGTCGGCACCGGCCAGCCCATGGCGTTGATAATGGCGAGCTGGCGGAAGGCGTTGTTGAGGTGGTCGTCGCCGCGAATGACGTGGGTGACGCCCATATCGTGATCATCGACCACGACCGCGAGCATGTAGGTGGGCGTGCCGTCGGAGCGGAGAAGGACGAAATCGTCGATCTCGGCATTGGCGACGGTGACCTCGCCCTGCACGAGGTCGCGGATGACCGTGCTGCCGTCCTTGGGCGCCTTGATGCGGACGACGAAGGGCTGGCCGTCGGGGCCGTCGGTACGGTCGCGCCATTCGCTGTCGATGCGGAACGGCTTGCGCTCGGCCTGCGCCTTCTCGCGGCGCGCCTGCAATTCCTCGGGTGTCAGATAGCAGCGATAGGCATGGCCGGCGTCGAGCAGGGCTTGCGCCACCTCGGCATGGCGGGGCGAGCGTTCGAACTGCAAGACGGGCGGCTCGTCGCCGTCGAGGCCGAGCCAGTGCAGGCCGTCGAGAATGGCGTCGATCGCGGGCTGGGTCGAGCGGGCGCGATCGGTGTCCTCGATCCGCAGCAGATATTTTCCGCCATGGTGGCGCGCGAAGAGCCAGTTGAAGAGCGCGGTGCGGGCGCCGCCGATGTGCAGGTAGCCGGTCGGGGACGGCGCGAAACGGGTCACAACGCCGTCAATTTTGTCACTTGCGCCCAAGCGCGAATTCCTTTTGTCTGGACTTGCCGATGTACGAGCTGAGCGCCCCTAACATAGTGGTCGCGCCGCTGGAACCGGCGCGATCATCCTTTTTGCGCGCGCGGTTTGCCTCCTTTTTCGGTGCGATCGAGCGGTTCCTGGAGCGCGAGCGGGCGCAACTGCCCCTGTGGTTCGTCGTCGCCGTCGGCGCCGGGATCGTCGCCTGGCTGACCTTGCCCGGGATGGTGGCTTGGCTGGGGCTGATGCTTGCGGCAGGGGGGGATGGCCCTTGCGGGCCGCTTGGTGCCCGGCACGCGCACCGGGCGGGTGCTGACGGGGGCGGGACTGGGATTATTGTTGGGTTGCGCCCTGATCTGGGGCCGTTCGGCGATAGTTGCGGCGCCGGTGCTGGAGCAGCCGGCGGTCGTAACCTTCACCGGCACGGTGGAACGGGTCGAGACGAGGGCGGCGCGCGGCGACTACCGCCTGACCGTCGCGGCGGAGGGCGAAGGATTGCCGCCGCGTCTTCGCCTGTCGCTGCCCACGGAGGCTGCGCCGGAAGGACTGGCCGCCGGCGCGCGGATTCGCGCCCGCGCGCGCCTCTCCCCGCCGCCGCCGATGGCCTTTCCCGGCACCCACGACTACGCGCGTGATTTCTGGTTTCAGGGCGTGGGCGCGACGGGGCGCGCGCTGCGGAGCATGGAAGTTCTGGCGCCTGCGCGGGAAGGGGGAATGGCGGCGGTTCGCGCGCGGCTGGACGCCCACATCCGCGAGCGCCTGCCGGGGGCAAGCGGCACGATCGCCACCGCGCTCGCGACCGGTGACCAGCACGCTGTGTCGGAAAACGATGCCGAGGCCATGCGGCGGTCGGGCCTAACCCATCTGCTGTCGGTCAGCGGACTGCATATCGCCGCGGCGGTGGGCGCGGCAATGCTGCTGACCTTGAAGCTGTTGGCTCTGAGCGAGCGCATGGCCCTGCGCGTCAACCTGATCCTCGTCGCGGCGGCGGTGGGTGCCTTGACCGGGGTTGGCTATACGTGGCTGACCGGCATGCAGGTGCCAACGGTGCGCAGCTGCATCGCCGCGTTGCTGGTGCTGGCCGGCATGGCCATGGGCCGCGACGCGATCAGCCTCCGGCTCGTGGCAACCGGGGCGTTGGCGGTGATGGTCGTCCGGCCCGAAGCCGTTGCAGGAGCAAGCTTCCAGATGAGCTTCGCGGCGGTGACGGCGCTCATCGCCTTTCACGCGCACCCCTGGGTCCGCGCGCATCTTTCCCCACGTGACGAAGGGGCGGTCCGCCGCCTGCTGCGCGCCGCGGTAGCGCTCCTCGGGACGGGGCTGGCGGTCGAAGCGGCGCTAATCCCGCTGGCGCTGTTCCATTTTCACAAGTCCGGCCTCTACGGCGTCGCGGCGAACCTCGTCGCCATCCCATGGACGACGTTCGTCGTCATGCCGCTCGAAGCCTCGGCCTTGCTGCTCGACGCGGTCGGATTGGGCGCGCCGGAATGGGCGGCGACCGGCTGGGCGATCGACCGCCTGCTCGCCCTTGCCCACTGGGTCGGGGGCGCGAAAGGGTCGGTGATCATGGTGGCTGCCATGCCGACCGGCGCGTTCGGCTTGCTGTTGTTCGGTGGCTTGTGGCTGGCGCTGTGGGAGACGCGCGTCCGGCGCTGGGGGCTGGTGTCGCTCGCTATCGGCGCGGCGTGGGCGCTTACGTCGCCGACGCCCGACATCCTCGTCACCGGCGACGGGCGGCACGTGGCGCTCATGCGGGAGAAGGGAGCGCCGTTGATGCTTCGTCCGCGCACCGGCGACTATATGATGGGGCTGCTTGGCGAAGCGTCGGGTTTCGATGGCGATCCGCTGGCGATGGATGGTGATCCCGCGAGCCGTTGTTCACCCGATGCCTGCGTGGCGCGGATCGCGGTCGATGGGCGACAGTGGCAGGTGATGGCGATCCGGTCGCGGCATTTCCTGCGCTGGTCCGAGATGGTCGCCGCGTGCGCGGCGGCCGATATCGTCATCGCCGACCGCCGTTTGCCCGATAAATGCTCGCCGCGCTGGCTGAAACTCGACCGGCCCGCGCTCGAGGCAAGCGGCGGGGTCAGCCTGTACCTTGGTCGAAAGCCCAAGGTGGAAAGCGTCGCCGGGCGCTCCGCCGGTCACCCGTGGGCGTCGTCGCCCTCGTCCACCGTGCACCAGACGGCCATTTCGTTGCCCGACGGGTCGATGAACTGGAATCGGCGGCCTCCTGGAAAGAAGAAGATCGGCCGGGAAATCACGCCGCCCGCCGCAACGACCGCATCGAATGCGGCGTCGAGATCGTCGACCCGGATGACCGGCAGGATGGACGACAGGGCCTCCGCCGGATCGCCTTGGAGCCCCAGGTCGACGTCCGCGGTGGTCGTCGACGAATAGGTCGGGCCCCAGTTCGTGAATTCCCACGAGAATGCCTTAGCGTAAAACGCCCGGGTCAGTTCGTGCGCCGTCGCGCTCGGAAGCTCGACATAATCGATCCGCGCCACCTCAATACCGCCGGATCAGGCCGGCGAGCCGTCCCTGAATGCGGACCTGGTCGGGGCGGTAGCGCTGCGCCTCGTACGAACGGTTTGCCGGGTCGAGGCGGATCATCTGGCCTTCGCGGCGGAAGGTCTTGAGGGTCGCTTCCTCCTCGTTGATCAGCGCCACGACGATCTCGCCGTCGCGGGCAGTGTCGACGCGGCGGATCAGCGCGAAATCGCCGTCCAGGATGCCTTCCTCGACCATCGAATCGCCCGACACCTCGAGCGCATAATGTTCGCCAGGACCGAGCAGCGCGGCAGGCACCGAGAAGCTCTCGGTGCCTTGCAGCGCCTCGATCGGCGTCCCGGCGGCAATCCGGCCGTGGAGCGGCAGGTCGATGGTGTCGTTGGCGGCGCTCGGGACGACGGGACGGGGGGCGGGAGGCGACGCGGCGGCAACGGCGGGAGCGGCGATGTCCGGCATCTTCACCACCTCCAGCGCACGGGCGCGGTTGGGCAGGCGACGGATGAACTGGCGTTCCTCGAGCGCGCTGATCAGGCGGTGAACTCCCGACTTCGACTTGAGGTCGAGCGCTTCGCGCATCTCGTCGAAGCTCGGCGAGACGCCGCTTTCGCTGAGACGCTGATGGATGAACCTGAGGAGTTCATGCTGCTTGGCGGTTAGCATCGCGGGTGGGGCTCCCTCGTGAACGAACGGGGAACGTGTATCGAACGCTCTAAGCGTCGTCAAGCGCAGAGCCGGACGAAGGCAGCGATCAATTCGTGACCGTGGTCGGAGGCAACGCTTTCCGGGTGGAACTGTACGCCATGGGCTGGGGCCGAAGCATGACGCATCCCCATGACGACGTGGTCGTCGCTCCAGGCATTGGCAATTAGGGGCTGCTGCGGCTCGAGGCTGGCGAGCGAATGATAGCGTGTCTGGGCGATCGGCGTGGGGAGGCCGGCGAACAGGCCCGTGCCGTCATGGCGAACCGAGGCGACCTTGCCGTGCATCGGCGCGACCCGCCCGACCGCCTGGCCGCACGCAAGCGCCATCGCCTGGTGGCCAAGGCAGACCCCGAACATCGGACGAGACTGCGCGATGCAGGCCGCAACGAGTTCCACCGCCACGCCCGCGTCCGCGGGATGGCCGGGACCCGGGGAGACGAGCACGCCATCGAACGGCCGGGCCATCAGTTCCTCGACGCGGTGCGCATCGTTGCGCTCGACCGAGACGTCGGCACCGGCCGCGCGGACATAGTCCACGAGGGTGAAGGTGAAGCTGTCGTAATTATCGAGGACGAGGACGCGCGGGGCGCGCATCAGTTGGCGGCGCCGCCGCCAACGATGCGCTTGCGCGCCGCTTCGATCGCCTCGTCATCGCGCTTCACCCCGACGTCGGCGGCCATGGCCCGCGCGAACTGCTCGGCATATTCGCTCTGCAGCGGCTGCGCGAATTCGCTTTGGAGCTGGGCGACGAGGCCCGGTTGCAGCGTCACATCGCCCGGGATGATGCGGGTCACCTTGACGATGATGAAGCCGCGACCCTGCGGATCGGCGACCATGCGGCTGCGGCCCTGCGCGAGGCTGAACATCATGGCGAGCGCCGGCGGGACATTGCCGCCCATCTGCGCCAGCTGGATGCGGCGGACCTTGGTCTGCTCGGGCGCGGGCAGGGCGATCCCGGCGTTCGCGCTGCGAATCGCCTCGCCGAGCGCCATGCCCTTCGACACCTTGGCGGCGACGTCGTTAGCGATCGCCTTGGCGCGATCGCTGGCTTGCTTCTGCTTCCAGTCGGCGACGACCTGCGCCCGGATTTGAGCGAGCAGCGCCGGGGCCGACGGGATGATCGAATCGACGCCGACAAGGGCGTAGCCGGCATCGTTGGGCAAGGTCTCGACCACCGGCTCGTCATCCTGGCCGAGATCGAAACCGGCGCGCACGACGGGCGCGAGATCGGCCGGCAGTTTGAACGCGGGGTTGGAGCGAGCGACGCCCCCGGCGGTGATCGGCGGCGTGGTGACGATCGCCAGCTTGGAGGCGCTCGCGGCCTCGCGGAAATTGCGGCCGTCGGCGACGGCGTCCTCGACGTTGGCGACAAGATCGGCGAGCGCATTCTTGCGCTTGTCGGCGGTGAGCTTGGTGGCGATCTCGGCGCGCGCGGCGGCAAGCGACTTTCCGCCGATCTGCTGGATGCCGTCGATCTTGATGACGTGCCAGCCGAGGTCCGAGCGGATCGGGCCGACGATCGCGTTGGGTGCGTTGGCGGCGAAGGCGGCTTTGGCGACCTCCGCGCTGGTCAGGCCGGCGAACTGGTCCTGCGTCTGCGGGCCGACCGAGATGTCAGTGGCCGAATAGCCGAGCGGCCTCGCGGCATCGACGAAGCTCGTGCCGGCGCGCAGCTTGGCCGCGAGCTGGTCGGCGGTTGCCTTCGCCGGAAGGACGACCTGGCTGATGACGCGCTGCGTCTTGCTGCCGTAGGTCGCCTGGTTGGCATTGTAATAATCCGCGATTTCCTTGTCGGAGGCGGCGAGGCCGGCGACATTCTCCGGGCCGATCCGGGCGATGTTGAGCACGCGCTGTTCCGGCACGGTGTAGCGGCGGACGTTTGACTGGTAGAAGGACTGGAGCTGGGCCGCCGTCGGATCGCCGACACGCGCGAGGAAGGGCGCGGTCGGGATCAGGCCAACATCGGCTTCGCGCACCTCGAGTTGCATTTCCGCATAGGGACGGGCCACGCCGGTCGGCACACGGGCGCCAAGCGCCGCCGGTCCGAGCACTGCCCGGTTAAGGATGACCTGGCGAATTTCGTTGCGCACGTCGGCGTCGGTCATCTGCGCGTTGGCGAGGAACGCGTTATAGGCCTGCTGGCTGAAGCGGCCATCAAGCCCGCGGGCCTGCGGCAGCTTGGCGATTTCGGCATCGACCATCCGCTTGGAAACGACGACGTCGTTCGCGCCGGCGAAGGCGACCAGCGCGCGCTGCTGGATCAGCGAATTGACGATCGTGTCGAATTCCCCGGCCAGCGCCGAATAATCGGCCGTTGGCTGCTGGTTGCGCAGGTTGGTGAGGCGCTGCTGGAGGGCCTTGCTGAGCTCCTGCTCGGTCAGCTTCTCGCCGCCCGCCTTGGCCAGTTGCTGCGCCGATCCGCCGCCCATCGGGTTGAGGTTGCTCATGTCCTGCAACGCGAAGCTCGCCGCGATGGTGAGCAGGAACAGGATGAAAATCGCAGAGCCGACCGCAGTCTTGGACATGCGGCGAACGGAGGACATCATGGGAAGCGGACCTTTATCATTTGTTGCCGCCGCTTTAGGGGCGGCTTCCACGGACGGCAAGACGAGTGAGGGGAGACGGGCGTGACGCGCAGGATGCTTGTGGCGGGAAACTGGAAGATGAACGGCACGTCGGCGAACCTGGCCGCGGTCGAGGCGATCGCCGCCGGCGCGGCAGACGCGCCCATCGACGTCGCCCTGTGCCTTCCCGCCACGCTGATCGAACGCGCTGCGCGCACGGTCCCGGGCTTCGCGATCGGCGGGCAGGACGTGCACGAGGCGGCCAGCGGGGCGCATACCGGCGATATTTCCGCCGCCATGTTGCACGATTCCGGCGCGGCCCTCGTCATCGTCGGCCACAGCGAACGTCGGCAGGACCACGGAGAGAGCGACGCGGCCGTAAAGGCCAAGGCCGAAGCGGCGCTGGCCGCCGGCCTCGACGTCATTCTGTGCGTCGGCGAAAGCGACGCGGTGCGCGAGGCGGGCAACGCCGTCGCGACGGTCGACGCGCAGCTTGCCGCCTCTCTGCCGGCCACGGCGAGCGCGGCCACGCTGGCGATCGCCTACGAGCCGATCTGGGCGATCGGGACGGGCAAGGTGCCCTCGGTCGCCGACATCGACGCGATGCATCGCGCGCTCCGTGCCCGCTTGGTCTCGGCCTATGGCGCGGAAGGGGATTCGGTGCGGTTGCTCTACGGCGGGTCGGTCAAGGCCTCCAACGCCGCGGAAATCTTCGCGGTCGGGGACGTCGACGGCGCGCTGGTCGGCGGCGCGAGCCTGACGCCCGACGATTTCCTGCCGATCGTCAAAGCGGCCGCCGGCGCGCGCGATTGAAACTCGGCGGGTCCACCGCTATGTCGCGCGCCCAACTATATTCTCTATCAGGTATCCCCGACCCATGTTCACCTTCCTGCTGATCGTCCAGACCGTCGTCGCTTTCGCGCTCGTCACGGTCATCCTCATGCAGCGTAGCGAGGGTGGCGGGCTTGGCGTCGGCGGTTCCTCGTCGGGCTTCATGACCGCGCGTGGCGCGGCGGACTTCCTGACCCGCTCGACGGCGATCCTTGGCGGGACCTTCATCCTGCTCTCGATCGTGCTGGCGGGCATCGCCGGCTACAACCACCGCAACGTGACGGTCGACGAATCGGTCGCCAACCAGGTGGCTCCGGTGAACCAGCCCGCGCCGCAGCCGACCCCGGCGCAGCCGGCCCCGCAGGACGCGCCGGCGGTTCCGCTCGCCCAGTAATCGGGCAGGACACGCTTTTTTCGTCGCTTTTTTGATTCGGGCGCTTGCGCAACCCCCGCGAGTGCCCCTAGGGCCCGACTCCCATGGCGCGGTTCATTTTTGTCACCGGCGGCGTGGTTTCCAGCCTCGGTAAAGGTCTTCTTGCAGCATCCCTCGGGGCGCTCCTCCAGGCGCGCGGATTCAAGGTCCGCATCCGCAAGTTCGACCCCTATCTCAATGTCGATCCGGGGACGATGAGCCCCTACCAGCACGGCGAGGTCTACGTGACCGACGACGGGGCGGAGACCGATCTCGACCTCGGTCACTACGAGCGCTTCACCGGCGTGTCGGCCCACCAGTCGGACAACATCACCTCGGGCCGGATCTACCGCGACATCATCGCGCGCGAGCGGCGCGGCGAATATCTCGGCGCGACGGTGCAGGTCATCCCGCACGTCACCAACGCGATCAAGGAATTCGCCCTGTCGGACATCGACGGCCTCGACTTCGTGATCTGCGAGATCGGCGGCACGGTCGGCGATATCGAGAGCCTGCCCTTCGTCGAGGCGATCCGCCAGTTGCGCAACGACCTCGGCCGCGACCGTTGCTGTTTCGTCCACACGACGCTGGTGCCTTATCTTGCCGCGGCGGGCGAGCTGAAGACCAAGCCGACCCAGCACAGCGTGCGCGAAATGACGAGCTACGGCCTCCAGCCGGACGTGCTGCTGTGCCGCGCCGAGCGCCCCATCCCGGAAAGCGAGCGCAACAAGATCGCGCTTTTCTGCAACGTCCCCGCCTCGGCCGTGATCCAGGCGCTGGATGCGCGCTCGATCTACGACGTGCCGCTCCAGTATCACAACGAGGGCCTCGACGACGAAGTGCTCCGGGTGTTCGGCATGGGCGACGCGCCGGCCCCGGCGCTCGAACGTTGGGAAGACATCATGGACCGGGTGGTGAACCCGGAAGGCGAAGTCACCATCGGCGTGGTCGGCAAATATGTCGGTCTGCCCGACGCCTACAAGTCGCTGCGCGAAGCGTTGGTCCACGGCGGCCTTGCCAACCGGGTCAAGGTCAATATCCGCTGGATCGACGCCGAGATGTTCGAGAAGGAAGACGAGAATCTCGCCGCCGAGCTGGAATCGGTCCATGGCATTCTCGTCCCCGGCGGGTTCGGCGAACGTGGCAGCGAGGGCAAGATCGCGGCGGTCAAGTTCGCGCGCGAGCGCGACGTGCCCTTCTTCGGCATCTGCCTCGGCATGCAAATGGCCTGCATCGAGGGCGCGCGGAACACGGCGGGCATCGCCAACGCCTCGACCACCGAGTTCGGCGAGACCGATGCGCCGGTGGTCGGCCTCATCACCGAATGGATGAGCGAGCAGGGCCTGCAGAAGCGGACCGCCGAGACCGACCTCGGTGGGACGATGCGACTGGGCGCCTATGCGGCCAAGCTCAGCCACAACAGCAAGGTCGCCGAGCAATATGGGACGACCGAGATCAGCGAGCGGCACCGCCACCGCTACGAGGTCAACGTCCATTACCGCGACGCGCTCGAGAAGGGCGGATTGATCTTCTCCGGCATGTCGCCCGACGGCGAATTGCCCGAGATCGTCGAGCGGCCCGAGCATCCGTGGTTCATCGGCGTCCAGTTCCACCCGGAACTCAAGAGCCGGCCGTTCGAGCCGCATCCCCTGTTCAAGGGCTTCATCACCGCCGCGCTCCAGCAGTCGCGGTTGATGTAGCCATTGATCCGGCCCATCTGAGGTTCTGCCATGAGCAACATGCTTTCGACCCGCCTTCTCGTTCTCGGTTCCGGCCCGGCCGGTCTGACCGCCGCCATCTATGCCGCGCGGGCGGGCCTTGCGCCGATCGTGGTGCAGGGCATTCAGCCGGGCGGGCAGCTGACGACCACCACCGACGTCGAAAACTATCCTGG